>CANQXJ010000008.1 GCA_947627795.1 uncultured Clostridia bacterium | reverse complement strand
CAGGACTTGCTGCCCTCGTAAAGACCGATGATTACATCGCAGCCCGAATCCTTCAGATTGAGCGCGTGAGCGTGACCTTGGCTGCCGTAGCCGATTATCGCGATCGTCTTGCCCTGTAACAGACCTAAGTTACAGTCGCTCTCATAAAATACCTTTGCTTCGTTTGCCATTTTTGATTACCTCTTTCCGTTTATTTTTTTTATTTATATTGTTTTACATAACGGCGGGCTGAGGGCAGCCCGCCCTACAAAGCGTGATTTTATAAATAATTTTTTATTTATCAAGTTTTAATGTGTTCGAACCGCGCTCGAGCGCCGTCATACCGGTCTGCGCGATCTCCTCTATGCCGTACTGCTCGATTATGTCAATAAACGCGCCGATTTTCTTGTCGTGTCCGGTAAGCTCTATCGTCAGCGTTCCCGGCGAAATATCAACTATTTTCGCGCGGAACACGTTAGTTATCTCGATAACCTCGCTGCGCGTTTTCGGACTTACCTTAACCTTTACCAGCACCAGTCCGCGCTTTACCATTTCGCCTTCGCGGAGCGTCTTTATCTTAATGACCTCCATAATTTTGGAAAGCTGTTTAGAAACCTGCTCCACCATAAGCGCGTCGCCGTTCACCTCGATGGTGATACGCGAAATGTTCTCGTCCTGCGTAGTGCCCACCGACAGCGAGTGAATATTAAATCCCCTGCGCGAGAACAAGCCGACAACTCTCGATAAAACGCCCGCGTGATTTTCAACGAGCACCGATAACGTATATCTTTCCATATTACTTGTCCTCCTTCTTCGGCTTAGGCAGAGCCGCCTCGTTTAAAGTGTCGCCCGTCGGCTCGTACGGATTTACGTTTACGACCAACAGATACGATTCCTTATCCTTAAGCATCTCGTCGATAGCCGCCGCAACGCCGCTGTTTTCGCTGACGTAGCCGTTCTTGATCCCGTAAGCGTCCGCGAGTATGTTAAAGTTCGGGCTTCCCTCGATCGAGACCGCCTGATAATTCGACTTATACAGCAGATACTGATGCTCGTGAACCATTCCCAGACGGTCATTTTTAAACACGATCATCTTAACGGGAATATCCCACTGGCACATAGTACCCATCTCCGGCAGGTCCATCTGGAACGAACCGTCGCCCATTACCGCGAAAACGGTTTTGCCCGAAGCCTTCGACGCACCTATAGCCGCCGGAAGTCCGTAGCCCATCGTACCGAATCCGCCCGAGGTGATAAGCGCGCGCGGATGACGAATATTGAACGCGTTCGCGACCCAAATCTGATTCTGACCGACCTCCGTAGAGATATACGCGTCCGGATCCGCCTTTTCCGACAACACCTTCAAGAAATACTTCGGATTTACAAATCCGCTGTCGCCGCTGAACGGCTCATGCGTGAAGCGCGCGCGAAGCTCGTCCGCCTCCGCGATCCACGGATCCGCCGCCTTATAATCCGCCATAAGCGGCGTGAGCTGTTCGAGAACATTTTTGATGTCCCCGACAACCGGAATATACGGCTGAACGTTTTTGCCTATCTCGGCGGGATCTATGTCGATATGAATAAGCTTGTTGCCGTCCTCAAGCCCCTTTACATGCGCCACCGAGCGGTCACCGAGTCTCGAGCCCATAGCGATAACTATGTCCGCGCGGTTAAAAATCATATTAGCGCGCTTAGCTCCGTGCGAGCCTATCATGCCGTAGTAAAGCGCGTCGTCCGACGGCAGGCAGCCGATGCCCATCATCGTCGAAACGACAGGAATATTTGTCATTTTCACAAATTTGCGGAACTCCTCCACCGCGTCGGAGATAGTAATGCCGCCGCCCGCGAGAATAACGGGCTTTTTCGCGTTTTTAACCGCGTCCGCGACCTTCTTTATCTGCGTCTCGTTCGCCTTTGCGGGGAGCTTGTAACCGCGTATGTTGATTTCTGCGTCCTCATCGGGATAATCGAACGTCTGCTTTAAGAGATCCATAGGAAAATCTATAAGCACCGGTCCCGGTCTGCCGGTTCCGGCGATATGGAACGCCTCGTTTACCACCTTAGGAATATCAAGCCCGTTCTTAATAAGATAGCTGTGCTTAGTAAACGGAAGCGTAGCGCCCGTGATATCGACCTCCTGGAACGCGTCCTTGCCGATAAGAGGCGTTGCGACCTGTCCGGTCAGCGCCACCATAGGAACGGAATCCATGTACGCCGTCGCGATACCCGTAATAAGATTGGTAGCTCCGGGCCCCGACGTAGCCGTGCACACGCCCGGCTGTTTAGTAACTCTCGCGTAGCCTGACGCCATATGCGCCGCGCCCTGCTCGTTACGCGTGAGAATATGCTTTATCGGAGAAAACGACAGCCTGTCGATAATGGGGCAGTTAGCCGCGCCGGGATAACCGAATACGACCTTAACGCCGTTTTTCTCCAGGGTTTTTACAACCATTTCTGCACCGGTCATTAACACCCAAAAAACCTCCTCAAAATTTTAATTTATTAACGCGCCCGATTGTTTTCGGCGCAAACACCAAAAAGCCCATCCGAATTGTTTTGGTGATGGAGCTTGAATATTTAACGTATGGCTAAATACTTGTACACTAACGCTTGTCGGCGTATTTTCGTACTATCCTATTTTAACAGCATAAATCGAAGTTGTCAACACATTTTTAGCAGAATTGTCAGTGTTGGATATTAATACGCCGTAAAACGCAGCCGCCGTTTGGCTATTTGCCGAAAAGCGGAGCGAAACTCAGCCGCCGCGTCTTAATACAAATCCTCCAGCAAATCGCTGTAGCCGTCCATCGTAGCCGCGAAAATGTAGTTTAGCACAAGTATTTCATCAGGCTCAAACTCGTCGAGAACGCCCGACAGATCAGCCGTGTACGATCTCGGATCTATCATAATTACGCGGTGATAATTGTTGATAACCCACGGCGCGAAGCAGTTCGCGTATGAATCCTTTATTATCAGCAGCGTTTTTCCTGTGGGATTCGCGCTGTTTTCAAGCAAAACAAAGGGATGATCGCTGCCGAGGAAAAAGCCGTAGTTTGATTTCCCTTTATCGAACAAGGATCCGTCGTACGGGACAATGTTCTTTTTCTTGTCAACATATCGCATTGACGCGTCTATTGTTTCGTTCTCATTCGTATCGTACCATACAATCTTATCGGGATATTTCGCCAGCTCCGGCTCCTGGGCGAAGCGATACAGGTAGCCGAGGAAATTATCTATCTCGTGCGAATTATATGAGCCGATCGAAACCGGCTTCTTCCCCGCGGTCTCGCAAAACGCGAGATAACCGTAATACGCTCCCAGCGGAGTCCAGTGGTGGTCGGTGCGGAAATATATATATTCGTCCTTGTGCGCGCTGAGCTGTTTATACGCGTCCACGGTCTTTACGTGGCTGCTCATGCCGGAGTAGATGCTGTCTATCGCTTCCCTTTGGCTGTCCTGCAAATTCGCGTAAATGGGCTCGCTGAACTCAAGATGCGTCGGGATCAGCATACTGTATAAATTTATATTTTTATCGAGCTTTGACGCGTATCGGTTTATAGCATCCGCATATTCCCGCTCGCAATTATTGTTCATAAACACCTCAAACACGGAATTGTCCGTAACGAGCAGATTTGACCCGAACGAATTCGCGTCATGGTGCGAGTCAGCGTACACTATTTTGCCGACCGACGAATCAACTCCTTTTACGGAATTGAGCCACTCGGTAAAGCCCGTGAAAACGGAGCGAAAGCCGACGTTGTCCGAGAGGTAGTTTTCAAATCCCTCGGCAAATTTACCGGAGAAAACTGTGTCCTCGTCGAGCGGCGCCATCGTCGCAAGGGCGCGGTTTTCCTTTTCCACGCTTTTTTCGTCCGCGGGAAGCAGCAGAAGCGTAAACGCCGCCGCTGTTATAGCCGCGAAAACTATTATGATAATTTTGTTTTTCATGTTATCCCTCGATTAAAATCTGAAATATAGAAACGGATTGTACGTTTGTCCTATTATAAGCGCAATTCCGAGCGCAAAGCCCAGCCCAACCAGCGCCGGCTCGGACGCCGCAAAAGCGCGGCTGCGCGCGAGCCATCTGAAAATTACGGCGGGTATCGGCGTGCACGCTATGACGCATACGATAATCAGCCACAGATTGTTTACAAACATCGACCAGGTCATGAAATTGTACAAAGCCGAGCCTATTCCGAACGCGCTCTTGAAAAACGCCGTCAGCTCCGAAAGGTCTGTGAAGTAGAAAATCGCCCAGCCTATCATAATCACGGCTATAGAATATATCCGGTTTAACGGAGACGGCAGCTTTTTTAATATTCCCTTAAGAAAATATTTCTCCAAAAGCAGCACCAGCGCGTACCATAAGCCCCATAGTATAAAATTAACGCTCGCTCCGTGCCATAATCCCGTCAGGAGCCACACTATAACGAGATTGCGCACCGCGCGCGAGCGGTTGCCGCCGAGCGGAATATAGACGTAATCGCGGAAGAATGAGCTTAATGATATGTGCCACCTTCGCCAAAACTCGGTTATGTTACGGGAGATATACGGATAATCGAAATTCTCGCGGAAATGAAAGCCGAACATACCGCCCATACCTATCGCCATATCCGAATATCCGGAAAAATCGAAATAAATTTGGAACGTGTACATAAGTATTCCGAGCCACGAGGACATTACCGTCGGGTGAGGATAGCTTAAAAGCTGTGTTGTGACCGCTCCGGCGCTGTTTGCGAGAAGCACCTTTTTGAGAAGTCCTATAACGAACCGTTTAATTCCGTATGCGAAATCTTTAACGGTCGTCCGTCTGTGCATAAGCTCCTGAGCTATGTCGTCGTAGCGGACTATAGGTCCCGCGACAAGCTGCGGGAACATAGAAACATAGAGCAAAAACCGCATAAACGATTTCTGTACACGCGTTTTGCCGTTGTATAAATCAAGCGTATACGAAAGCGTCTGGAACGTGTAGAACGATATTCCGAGAGGCAGCGGCAAGCCGGGAGCTTTTACCGAAATAAACGGAAGCAAATTAAGCGTTTCAGCTGCGAAATCAAGATATTTGAACACGACGAGAAGCCCGAGACTTACAACTACCGAGCTTACCGCCGCTGCGGCGCACTTCGCCGTT
Organism: uncultured Clostridia bacterium; assembly: GCA_947627795.1. GTDB lineage: Bacteria > Bacillota > Clostridia > UBA1381 > UBA1381 > CANQXJ01. Next base: position 53,864 of record CANQXJ010000008.1, on the reverse strand, counting down.
CCGTAATACTTGTCTATAACCAGCCCGTGTATATACGCGCTTAACGATCCGCCTATAAGAAGCAGAACCCATATCGGCTCTCCCCATGCGTAGAAAAAAAGGGACGCGATGGTGAGGACTATATTTTTATACACAATATTTTTCGAAATATTATATGCTATAAGCGTCGCAGGCAGAAAAATGCATATAAACATTAAGCTTGAAAAAACCACCCGACAGCCTCCTTGAATTATATATTTGACAAATCACAGTTAATTTAGTATAATGATATATACAGTATATTTTAAAATAGCATATTTGTCAAATAGAAAAATAAAGATAACACAAAAAATTAAGGAAAGGGTTGATTTTGCATGAAAAAACGATTATGCGCGGCTTTGCTTGCGGCTGCCGCCGCTCTCACGTTCGCCGCTCCGCAGACGATGGCTGCCGAAAGCTGGCGAGACGCGTTCATAACAAGACTTATGAGAGCCATGTCGTCTTATCCCGAATATTCCGATGTCGTCCTTACCGACCTTGACCACAACGGTATTCCCGAGGCGTTCCTGTTCAGAAACAGCGTTGACGGCGGCATTTCCGAAGGATTTACAATGAAGGGAAACACAGTTACGAATCTGACCGTACCGAAGGATATTATCGGGACATGTCTTACCGACCTTACGGTTTATAACGACAACGGAAGATATATATTCGTAGGACGCGAAATTCCGCGTTACACAAACGAAATTTACCTGTACAAGCTTGAGATGATATCAAACGAGCTTGTTGCCACAAAAATAAAGAAGGAATACGTAAGCGGATACAGCGTTATTCCGTATCAGGATATGTACGGAAACAATTTCCTCACAAACGGTTATCCGAACAGAACGAAAATAGTTGACTTTATAAACCAGTACGAAGCGGTAAATAATCTCACAGCCGCAAAGACCGTCGCAAAGGTTCTTGTAAACGGCAACGCGGTTGAAATATCCGGATATATGGTTGACAACAGCAACTATTTTAAAATCCGCGACATAGCAATGATCCTCAGAAGCACCGGCTCGCGCTTCAACGTAACGTGGAACAGCGGTGCCGGAACGATAGCGGTAAACACCGGCGAAAAATACACCATAACCGGCGGAGAATTGAGCGAGGACACGTCCACAACGCTTGAAATTTCCGAAAACACCTCGCCGATATACGTTGACGGCGTCGAAATTCAGCTTAACGTTTATACGATAAACGGAAGCAGCTATTTCAAAATCCGCGACCTCGGCGATATAGTGGGCTTCAATGTAGATTGGAACGCCGACGAGCAGGCTATTGTGATCCAGACGAGGTAAAATAACCGAAAAACGGCAGTTTGGCGGCATCCGTCAAACTGCCTGTACTTTTCGCGCGCGGCAAGAGCTTTTTTGTGAAAGAAAGGTCTTGATTATTTCGCGCCGATATAGTATACTTATCCTTACAAAAATTACATTTTCGCGGAAGGACTAAAAATGGTAATTACGGAGATCCTCTTAATAGGAATAGCTCTCAGCATGGACGCGTTCGCGGTAAGCCTTTCAAACGGCATGGTCTATTCGGACATTACAAGGGCGCAAAAGCTTTCCATGCCGATAGCTTTCGGCTTGTTTCAGGGAATAATGCCGATATTGGGATATTTTTTCGGCGGTATTTTTTTCGATTTTATAACAAGATGGAACGGCCCGGTGGCGCTTGTGATTTTAGGCTTTATAGGCGCGAACATGATAAAGGACGGATTTACCGGCGAGGACGCTAAAGAACCGAAACGGCTGACGCTCGGCGCGCTGCTTTTGCAGGCGGTCGCGACCAGTATAGACGCGTTCGCCGTGGGCGTGACGTTCGCGGCGGGCGAGACGGATATATTCGCCGCCGCGTCCATAGTGGCGGCTACAACATTTACGCTCAGCCTTGCCGCGGTTATCATCGGCGAAAAGGCGGGTGACCGGCTTGGGGATAAAGCCGAGATACTCGGGGGAATAATATTGATTATAATAGGCATAAAATCCATGTTTTAAAATCAGGGATACAAAGGAGGAGGAAGGATGATACGCGGTAAGCTCACGGCGCTTTCCGTCGTACTTTTTGCTGCGGCTGTAATACAATCTGCGTTTTTGGCGAAACCGCAGACAGACACTGCCATCGAAACCGCGGACGTTCAGGACAAGCATATTGAACAGACCGAGTCTTACAGTATAAGCACCGAGCCTATTTTCGGGAACGAAACCGAGCGCTTCGCGGCTCACAGAGGCTATTCGAACGCGGCTCCCGAAAACAGCGTGCCTGCGTTTGAAATGGCGGCTAAATGCGGATTTTGGGGCGTTGAAACCGATATATCCGAGTCGGCTGACGGCGTGTTCATGTGTATGCATGACGATACAATGGAAAGAACCACCGACGCGACCGGCGCTATATCGGATTACACGTACGAGCAGCTTATGGGGTTTAATATAACGGAAGGGACGAACATTGACAAGTATGAGAACTTAAAAATTCCGACCATGGTGGAGTTTCTCAACATATGTATCACAAACGACCTTGTTCCGATAATTGAAATAAAGCATATCACAAACTATGACAGCTTTTTGCAGCTGATATATGACAGCGGTATGAAAAACCGATGCATAGTAGTCGGAGGCATGCCGGATTTGAGGGAAATCAGGGCGCGCGACTCCGAAATCGAGCTTATGGTAATAGGCTACAGCAATGTGCCTTACACGCATTATCTCGAGCTTATTTCGGAATTTACCGACCACAGAGGAATTCTTTACAACTCGCCCGTAGTCACCCGCGAAGTAGTGGACGAGCTCCACTCGCAGGGGATTTACTGCGGCGTGTGGGTTCTCGACACCGCCGAGGAAGCGAGACAGTATATGGATTACGGCGTGGATTATGTTGTAACGAACGAAATCCCGGCGCTTAACCAAATGATAAACAGAAGTGAATAAAGCGCGCCCAACAAAAACGGGGCGCGTTTTTTGCGGGAATCATATTTTCCCGCGCCGCAGTATACGCCGAAAATCTGTGAAAAAATTTTCAATAAATATTGCATAATCACCAAATTTATGATACAATTACATTATAAGTTTATATTTCATAAAGGAGGAATTTTTAATGTTAAAAGAGGATGTTTTAAAAAAACTTACCGACTGCGGTCTTGTTGCCGTTGTAAGAGCTAACAGCGCGGAGGAGGCTATCAAGATTTCGGACGCTTGCCTCGCGGGCGGCTGCACTGGTATTGAGCTTACGTTCACCGTTCCCGGCGCGGACAAGGTTATCGCGGCTCTCGCGGAGAAGTATTCAAACGGCGAGATGATGCTCGGCGCGGGTACGGTTCTTGACCCCGAAACGGCGAGAATGGCTATTATGGCGGGCGCGAACTTCGTTGTAAGTCCGGCGTTCAATCCCGAGACGGCGAAGCTCTGCAATCGCTACAGAGTACCGTATATGCCCGGCTGCGCTACGATCACCGAGGTTATCACGGCTATGGAAGCCGGAGCCGACATAGTTAAGATCTTCCCGGCTGACCTGTACGGACCGAAAATCATCAAGGACATCAAAGGTCCCCTTCCGCAGGCTCAGATGATGCCGACGGGCGGAGTTGACAAGGATAACGTTGCCGACTGGATCAAGGCCGGCGTTGTAGCGGTAGGTGCGGGCTCGTCGCTCACAAAGGGCGCTAAGACAGGTGATTACGCGGCTATTACGGAGACGGCTAAGGAATTCATCGCGAACATCAAAGCCGCGAGAGAAGCTTTAAAGAAGTAATTTGAAATAAAGGAGATACATAAACATGGCAAAGGTAGTTACAATGGGCGAGATAATGCTCAGATTATCGACCCCGAACAATGAGAAATTTATCCAGGCTGACGAGTTCGACGTATGCTACGGCGGCGGCGAGGCTAACGTCGCGGTATCGCTCGCGAATTACGGTCACGACGCGGAATTTGTTACGGCTGTTCCCGATAATCCCATCGGCGAGTGCGCGGTTGCGGCATTGAGAAAAATGAACGTAGGCACAAAGCACATCGCTAAGGGCGGCGAAAGACTCGGCATTTACTTCCTCGAAACAGGCGCGAGCATGAGAGCGTCAAACGTCGTTTACGACCGCGCTCATTCGTCGATATCGACGGCTAAGCCCGAGGATTTTGATTTCGACGCTATTTTCGAAGGCGTTGACTGGTTCCACTTCACCGGCATCACTCCGGCTGTATCGGACGCGGCGGCGGAGCTTACAGAGGTCGCTTTAAAGGCGGCGAAGAAGCACGGCGTTAAGGTATCGGTCGACTTAAACTTCAGAAAGAAGCTTTGGTCGAGCGAGAAGGCTCAGAAGGTCATGACAAACCTCATGCAGTACGTTGACGTATGTATCGGCAACGAGGAGGACGCAGAAAAGGTTCTCGGCTTCAAGCCCGGCAACACCGACGTTACATCGGGCGATTTGGAGCTTGCGGGCTACAAGGATATATTCGAGCAGATGGTTGCCAAATTCAACTTCGAGTATGTTATCTCGTCACTGAGAGTTTCGAAGTCAGCTTCGGATAACGGCTGGTCGGCTTGCATTTACTCGAGAGACACGAAGGAGTTCTATCATTCAAAGGAATACAGGATCCACCCGATCGTTGACAGAGTAGGCGGCGGCGACAGCTTCGCGGGCGGCACTATCTGCGGCTTCCTTGACGGCAAAAACTTCAAGGACGCGCTCGAGTTCGGCGTTGCGGCTTCGGCTCTGAAGCACACGATCCCCGGCGACTTCAACCTCGTATCGCGCAAGGACGTTGAAGCCCTCGCGGGCGGCGACGGCTCAGGTCGTGTACAGAGATAAAAACCTAATATAGACAGGCTTTTTGACATAATCCCCTTAAAGCAGACGTATGAAGTAGCAAAATATTTCAAAACTGCTTTAAGGGGTTTTTATATAATTTTATGTAAATATTTAAGAAAGATGTTGTAATTTCCCGAAAAAGATTATATAATAGAAATATATTTAAGTTTTCGGGAAAGAATAAGAATGAAAATGAAGAAAATTTTTGTAGCAATATTTTGCGCGCTGACGGTCGTGACCGCCGTTTTGGCAATACGCTATGTCGCCGCCATATCGTTTACCAATACTATTAAGCCGGAGATAGTCACCGAGGAACGTCTTGCTCCGGCGCACGGATTCATTATGCGCGACGAGCGCGTTTTTAACGCTCAGGGAGCGGGCACCGTATACAGCAATTTGTCCGAAGGGGACCGCGTGTCAAAGGACGGATATATCGCGACGGTATATTACGGAGATGTAAGCGCGGACAAGCTCAAGGAGCTTAATAACCTTGACAAGAAAATAGCTCGTGCTATTTCCGATGAGAGCAGGAAGTCGTATAAGGAGTATGACGAAAGCTCCGTCGAAGGGGAGATAGCGTCGCTGGAAACGCGGATAATCGAGGCGGCGGCGGAAAACGATATATCGAAAATAAGCGAGTACAAGTCTCGGATCAACGGAATACGGACGGGTGAAACCTCCGTCGAGGAGTCCGAGCAGCTTACGGCTCAAAGACAAGCCGCAGAGGCGCAGCTCGGCGTTTCAAAAGGCGACATGTTCACGGATATGACCGGAGTGTTTACAACATATATAGACGGTTTGGAAGGGGCGCTCGATCCGTCGCTGCTCGACCAATACACAACGGATATCATCGAAGGGCTCCAGACGCCGTCAAAACGCGAATCCACTCTCGGCAAGCACGTCAACGCGGGGGATCCGGTATGCAAGGTCGTAAACAACCATATCTGGTACGCGGCATTAACAGCCGACGCTGAGGATGCCGCGCTGTGCGGGGTAGGAGATACGGTAACGCTGAGGTTTAAAAATATAGCAAACTCCGAAACGACCGGAACGATAGAGAGCATATCAGAGCCGGACGCTTCGGGAAAGTCGCTTATAGTCATAAAAAGCTATATTTATTTCGAAGGCGCGTTCGCGTACAGAGAAGCTGATGTTGATTTGGTTTTTGAAAGCTACACGGGCTATAAAGTGCCTACATATGCCGTTCGTACGGCTGACGGCAAGTACAGCGTAATAGGTGAAATCGGAAAAAAGCGGTATACCTGCGACTGCGAGGTTCTTTATTCCGACACCGACGAGGGCTTCGCGATCATCGAGTCCGTCGCCGACGCCTCCAATAAGCTTTCACAAATGGAAAGAATAGTGATAGGAGAGTAAAAAAATGACAGTTTTATCCGATAATCTTGCTAAAATTGAAAAGAGAATAACTGCCGCTGCCGAGAGAAGCGGAAGAAAACGCGAGGATATAACGCTTGTCGCCGTGACAAAAACCCGCAGCACAAACGAGATGAACGAGGCTATAAACTGGGGCGTGGACGACATAGGCGAAAACAAGCCGCAGGAAATACGCGATAAGTTTGACCGCGTTCTGCCGGTAAGGTGGCATATGATAGGGCATTTACAGACAAATAAGGTAAAATATGTAATAGACCGCGTTTCGTTAATTCATTCCGTTGACTCGGTAAAGCTGCTTGACGAGATAGACCGGCAGGCGGAAAAGCACGATAAGGTCATGGAGGTCTTAATACAGGTAAATATCTCCGGCGAGGAAACAAAATCGGGAGTAAGTCCGGACGAGCTTGACGATATTCTCATTTACGCGGGCAAATTAAAGCACGTAAAAGTGATGGGACTTATGACAATTGCCCCAAAAACTGACAACAGTATTACAAATACTTTACATTTTGACAACATGAGGCAACTTTTTATTGACATTGCGGCAAAAAAATACGATAATATTAGTATGTCATACTTATCTATGGGAATGAGCGGAGATTTTGAGACCGCTATCGAATGCGGCGCCAATATGGTTCGCATAGGAAGCGCTATTTTCGGGGAGCGGGATTACTCCGACAAACAAACGGGAAAGGGTGTGTAAAATGGGAGTTTGGGACAAGATTAAAAATTTTATCGGATTAGACGGCGACGACGATTATTATGACGACGAATATTACGATGAAAACGAGGATTACGACGAGGATGACGCGCCGAAAAGGGCATCTTCGTTTACGAGAAAGAGCGCGTCGAAGGTTATTCCGATAAATCAGGTTAATCTTTCAAGAGTCAGAATTATAAAGCCCGAGAACTTTGACGCGTCGACAAAGGTCGCGGACGAGGTCAAGGGCGGACGGCTCGTTATTTTTGACGTGACGAATACGGATACGGAAGAAGCGAGACGTATAGTGGACTTTGTAGCCGGTGCGGTTTACGGCGTGAACGGAAGCTGCCGCAGAGTCGGCGGCGGAGTTTTTGTCGCTGCGCCGAGCAATATGGACATCACCGGCGACAACATAAAGGAACAGGCAAGAAACAGATTTGACTGGAATATGTAAAAAGACGGAGTCATCGCTGCGGCGCGCGGTATTTTCGCGCGTTTCGGCGGCGGCTCTTTTGCTTGGGGGAAATATATATGGAAGCGAATTCGGAAAAGCTGCTTTTTGCTAAAATCGAGGATTTATTCTCACTATGTGATAAATACGCGTGCGCGAGATTTTCGCCGTTTCTTGACGGAGGAGAAATAGCGGCGATAGAGGACGGTATGCGTTTTCCGTTCGGATACAACACTATGTATTTCGGCGGCTTCGACGGCAGCGAGCGCATGATGCTCGGCGTTTTTCCCGAATGGGAGGAGGCTGACGAGGGCGCGTTTCCGATTTCGGTGATAAAATTCACTTCAAGGCACGCCGTAAAGGAGCTTTCGCACCGCGATTATCTCGGAAGCCTGCTGTCGCTCGGCATAGACAGGAACAAAACGGGCGACATACTCGTAAACGGAAATGAGGCTTACGCGTTCATAAGCCGTGATATTGCCGAATATGTTAAATCGGGAATAAGTAAAATCGGCAGACAGGGCGTGGACGCGGAAATCTTTGACGCGGGAGACGTGGAGATACCCGAAAGGAAATATCAGACCATCGGGGCGGTCTGTGCGTCAACGCGCGCGGACGCTGTAATAGCGGCGGCTCTGGGGATTTCACGCGGGCAGAGTGCGAGGCTTATAGAAAACGGGAAGGTAAAAATAAATCACCGCGAGGTTTCGGAAACGTCGCGGACGGTAAAAGTAAACGATATGATTTCTGCGCGCGGCTTCGGCAGGTTTATTCTGCACGAAATAGGCGGTGAAACGAGAAGCGGAAGGCTTCATATAATACTGAAGAAATTTATATAGAAAGGAATGACGTATATGCTGAGACCTATTGATATTCAAAACAAGGAGTTTGAGAAAAAGCTTAAGGGCTACGACTGCGACGCGGTTGACGATTTCCTGGATGTTGTGATACAGGATTTCGAGCAGCTCTATAAGGAAAACACGGGGCTGAAAGACCGCATCGGCGTGCTTACGGAAACGGTCGAACGCTATAAAAGCATGGAAAAAACCATGCAGAAATCGCTTGACGCCGCAAAGCAGACTGCAGCCGATTTGAAAAACAGCGCGCAAATAGAGGCTGAGTCAATAATCAGCAAGGCGAAGCTTGACGCGTCAAGACTTTCAAAGCAGATAGACGACGAGCATTTGAAAAAGCAGCAGAGCCTGAAAACGATAGGCGCGGAGGTAGACTCATATAAGGCGCGCGTAAGAGCGCTGTGTGAAAGCGTAATAAAGATAGTGGAAACATTTTGATTATAAAGAAAGCGATATGCCGTAATTTTCGGGCATATCGCTTTTTTTCGCTGAGAATATCGCCGAATTTATTTGTACTGCGACATATACATATTGTAATACGCGCCCTTTTTCGCCATCAGCTCGTCATGCGTGCCGGTTTCGGTTATGTCGCCGTCGTTTACTACGAGTATCATATCGGCATTGCGTATTGTCGATAGCCGATGCGCGATTACGAAGCACGTTTTGTCGTTCATAAGCTCTCTCATTGCGTTTGATATGTACTGCTCCGTGCGTGTGTCGACGTTTGAGGTCGCTTCGTCGAGTATCAGCATTCTCGCGTCGCAGAGCATCGCGCGCGCTATCGTCAGGAGCTGCTTTTGTCCCTTCGAAATGTTTATTCCGTTTTCGCTCAAAACCGTGTCGTAGCCGTCGGGGAGGCGAATTATAAACTCGTGTATTTTCGCCGCCTTCGCCGCCGCGATCACCTCCTCCTTCGACGCGTCGGGCTTGGCGTAGGCTATGTTCTCGTAGACCGTGCCGTTAAAAAGCCATGTGTCCTGCAGAACCATCGCGTAAAGACGGCGCAGATCCTCGCGGCTGATCGATTTTATGCTCACACCGTCGATTTTTATGCTGCCGCCGTCAGCGTCGTAGAAGCGCATCAGAAGATTGATAAGCGTCGTTTTGCCCGCGCCCGTCGGGCCTGTTACCGCGATAAGCGCGCCCTCGTTTACCTCGAGGCTCAAATCGTGAATTACCGTCCTGCCGGGGCTATAGCCGAATTTTACGTGCTCGAGGCTCACGTCGGTGTTGTTTATCACAGCCGTTTTATCAATCACGTCGCGCGCGTTTTCCTTTTCTTCGTCGATAAGCTTGAATACGCGCTCCGCCGCCGCGCACGAGGATTGAAGCTCGTTTATGATGTTCGCAAGCTCGTTTATCGGTCCCGCGAATTTGCGCGAATACAGCACGAAGGACGAGATCGAGCCGATACTGATATTGCCGAAAAGGTACAGAACAGCGCCGAAAATGCTGATAAGCGAGAGCGACAGGTTGTTTATAAATCCCATAGACGGACCGGACATGCTGCCGTAATACTCGGCGTTGTAAAACGAGCGGCACGCGTATTCGTTTTTTTCGTCAAACCTGCCGATTATATTTTCCTCGCCCGAATACGCGCGGATAGTTTTCTGTCCCGTAATCATTTCCTCGGCATAGCCGTTTAAATCGCCCAGAGCCGCCGAGCGCTTCTTGAAAAGCGGATGGACCTTTTTAGCGATATAGCTTGTGACGAATATCGAAAGCGGTATTGTTACGAGGAAAATCGTGACGAGCACCGGCGATATCACTACCATCATCACAAACGCGCCGATGATAGTTATAGCGCTCGCGAAAATCTGCACCAAATCGGACGAGAGCGATGTGTTTACCGTGTCTATGTCGTATGAGAGCTTGCTTATTATATTGCCCGCGTAGTTGGAATCGAAATAGTTCACCGGCAGCGACGCGAGACTGTTAAAAGCGTCCCGCCGCATTGCGAATACGATTTTGCGCGTTACATGGATCATCAGCACCGACAGCAGATACGACAGCACCGATGAGAGAATATAAAGAATTATCATCAGAATGACATAAAAGCCGACTTCTTTAAAATTTGTGCCCTCAAGATGAATAGCGTCGATCGCGCGCCCCGACAGGCTCGGACCGATAAGCGCGCAGATATTGCCCGTGCCCGTGAGAACGAGAGCCGCGAGGAGCCAGAGCTTATACTGCATAAGATAGCCCCATAAGCGCTTTAAAACGTATTTTATATCTTTTGGTTTGTCGGTTTTGTCACTCAAACCCCTTCGCGCCATATGCTTTTCCTCCTTTTATGTAGTAAATTATGATTTAGCGATGTATTGGTATTGTGGGTGTAGGGGCGGATATCATCCGCCCGCCGCGCTGCATTGGGAACGGGCGGATAATATCCGCCCCTACAATACCATTGACATCGGGTTATCGGGGACGGGCGACCGCGAGGGTCGCCCCTACGAGAGGCCCCCTTGTTAAAGGGGGCTGGCACGCGCAGCGTGACTGGGGGATTCCTGCGCTAATTTTAAAAAAGAATCCCTCCACCGCTACGCGGTCCCCCTCCCTTTGACAAGGGAGGCTTACAACGCTAAATCATAATTTAATTAAACGCCCATCTGCAAATCGGCTGTTTCCTTGTACATCGCGCAATTTCGCATTAAATCCTCATGCCTGCCAATGCCCTCGATTTCGCCGTTGTCGAGGAAAATTATATTGTCCGAATCCTTGACCGAGCTTATTCGCTGCGCGATAATTATCACAGTGGAATCACCGTAGTTCTTTTTCAAATCCTCTCTGAACGCCGCGTCGGTTTTGTAGTCAAGCGCGGACGAGGAGTCGTCGAGTACCAATATATCCGGCTTCGCCGCTAACGCTCGGGCTATTAAAAGCCGCTGCTTTTGCCCGCCGGAGAGGTCGTTGCCCTTCGGGTTTAAAACGGTGTCAAGCCCGCCGCGCAGATTGCTCACAAAATCGTAAGCCTGTGCGGTTTTTAACGCCGCGATTATATCCTCTTCGCTTAAATTCCGCCCGAAATCGACGTTGTTTCTTACGCTGTCGGCGAAAAGTATGTCGTTTTGGAACACCACGCCGAATTTTTTCCTGAGTATTTCGTTGTCGTAGGAGCGTATGTCCCTGCCATCTATGTAAACGTGTCCGCTGTCCGCGTCGTAGAAGCGCATCAGGAGATTTATAAGCGTCGTTTTCCCCGAGCCGGTCGCGCCGATTATGCCGAGCGATCCGCCCTTTTTCATACTGAACGAGATATTGCTCAGATTATTTTTCTTCTTATTATATGAAAAGCAAACGTTATCAAACCTTATAAAATCATCGCAGGTATTGTCCGTATCAACTCTTTCCAAATCCTTCGCATCATAGAGCACCTCGCTTATTCGCTTGGACGAGGCGGCGGCGCGCGACACTACCACGAAAATTCGCGTGATGCCCATTACGGCGTTCAGTATGACCGTAAAATACGAAGTGAACGCGACGATAGTACCCACTCCCGTCTGCCCGGCGCTCACTCTGTACGCGCCGATAAAAATAACTATCGACAGCGCGAGATTTAAAAGCATATTTATTGTCGGGTTTGTAAGGCTCATCGCGACGTTCGCCTTTTCCTCGTTGACCGAAACGCGCTTGTTTACGCGCGAGAAGCGCTCCTTTTCGTACGCGGTTTTTGAAAGCGCCTTTATTACGCGCACTCCGGAAATGTTTTCACGTATCACCTGCACCATCTCGTCAATTGATTTTTGCAGTCTTGAGAAAAGCGGTATGCCGTGCATCGACACGGCGGTGAATACCCCTATCGCGAGCGGCAGCACCGCTATCCAGATAAGCGCAAGCGGCACGTCCATTGAAAGCGTTATTATCATGCCGCCGAATAGCAGTATCGGCGCACGTATACCGAGACGCAGAAGCATTCCCGTCATGCTGTTTAGGTTATATGTATCGGTGGTGATCCTCGAAACGAGCGACGGGACGGTGAAATAATCCGTTCTCTGAGATGAAAGCGACATGATTTTTTCAAATAAATCGTGGCGCACGTTCATGGTGGTGTCGCGCGCGATCGATGAGGCGAGCCTGTTCGCCGATATGTTTCCCGCGACGCACACGAACGAGCACACTATCATCAGCGCGCCCCATATCGCGATAAAGACGGTATTTTCGGACGGGATAACAACGTCGATAATATGCCCGAGTATCCACGGTATGCACAAGTCCATAGTCGTGGCTATGGTTTTAATGATAAGCTCCAGCGCGATCCTGAGCTTATACGGCTTCACATACGAAATAAACCATTTCAAGCGCGTCCCCCATCCTTTCCGCAAATTTATGTTACGGACATTGTATCACAAAAGGATTATCGTTTCAATAAAAAAATTGTAAATTGTCCGCGGATCCCGCGCGAAACCGAGTGGCTCCCGAAACGAAAAAATTAAACGCGCGCTAAATTAAAAATACCTCTTGAAAATATCTTACATATATTATATAATTGTCTATATGAATATCGAGGAGGTAAAAAATATGAATATACTTGTAACAGGCGGAGCGGGCTATATCGGCAGCCATACCTGCGTGGAGCTGTTAAACGCGGGCTATGACATCGTCGTGCTCGACAATCTCTATAACGCGAGCGAGAAATGCCTTGACGCGGTCAAGGAAATTACCGGCAGGGATTTTCCTTTTTATAAGGTTGATTTGCTCGACTACGACGCTACGGAAAAGGTTTTCGCGGAAAATAAAATCGACGCGGTCATCCATTTCGCCGGACTTAAAGCCGTAGGCGAGTCAACGCAAATTCCGCTTAAATATTATGACAACAACATCACCGGAACGGTGCATCTGATGCAGGCTATGGAAAAATATGACTGCAACAACATAGTGTTCTCGTCCTCCGCGACGGTCTACGGCGACCCGGAGCGCGTTCCTATCGTTGAGACCGACAACAAGGGCGATAAAATTTTAACCACCAACCCCTACGGCACGACAAAGCTCTTTATCGAGCGCATCATGACCGACGCGCAGAAGGCTAACCCGAAGCTGAGCGTGACGCTCCTTCGCTATTTTAACCCGATAGGCGCGCATAAGAGCGGCAAGATGGGCGAGGACCCGAAGGGAATTCCGAACAATCTGCTTCCGTACGTTGCGCAGGTGGCTGTGGGCAAGCTCGAAATGGTTCATGTTTACGGCAACGATTATCCCACCCCCGACGGCACCGGCGTACGCGATTATATCCATGTAGTAGATCTCGCTGTCGGACACGTTAAGGCGATAGAGCACTGCGCCGATAAGCAGGGCGTTCACATCTATAATCTCGGCACGGGCAACGGCTACAGCGTGCTGCAGATAGTCGCGGCGTTCTCGAAGGCGTGCGGTAAGGAGCTGCCGTATAAAATCGAGCCGCGCAGACCCGGCGATATCGCGGAATGTTACGCGAACCCCGAAAAGGCGCGCAAAGAGCTTGAATGGGAAGCGAAATACGGAATAGACGACATGTGCGAGGACACATGGAGATGGCAGTCCGGTCACCCGAACGGCTTTGAGGGCTAAAGGAAAAAACAGTGCAACTATGGAAATTTATGGCGAAGTTCGTCAAAAACCACAAAAATCAGAGATGTAATTTGTGCAAAATATATACGATAAAAACTTCACTTTTACTTGAATTCGTAAAAAAAAGATGTTATAATATAAATATCTATTATGGACGCCGTGTGTTTTTGCGGCAAAATAATGAAAGAAAATAAAAAATATGCGGGCGGTCAGGGAGAAAACCGTCCGCAAAGGAAAGAAAGGGAGAGAAAAAAATGAAAAGTAAGAAATTAATTTCTTTACTGAGCGCCGTTGCGGTTGCTTCATCGGCGTTTGCGGCTTTCGCAATAACATCAAACGCGGCTGCGACACCTGTTGTTACTATTGACGGCACAACTGCTGACGGTTGGTCGACGAGCGGCGCTGTTCCGACGGTAAAAACTGATGAAGGTTCGACGGATTCGTACTTAGAGCTGACAGGTAACGGTACAAGCGCTACTTACGATTTTTCCGGCCTTAATCTCGGCGGAAGCTATGTTATTGATATGGATACGACTATTACTCCGTCTACCGGACAGGGAAGACTTGCGCGTTATACGCAGGTAGCGTTCCTTGGAGAAACTGCGGGTGTAGGTCTTCAGGATCCGCAAAATTACGGTAATCCTTATGCTGAGACTGTAACCGAGAAATATCCTCCGTATCTTGCTGATGGTTCTGCAAACCACTGGAACGACGATACAAGCAGCAACAGCCAAGGTCAAGGTATGGTATCAAATATCGGCTTAACGATAACATCAAGAGTTGAGCTTCTCAATAAGTGGATTATAAACTATAACGGTCAGGAAGCTCCGTCGCTCGATGACGGTGACGTTCAGACAAACGCAAATGAATGGGTAAGAATCCGTGCGGTTGTTGAAAACGGAAAAGCAAAGGTTACAGCGAAGACAACACAGGCTACGCTTCTTGACGGCGTAGAGTTTGATGCTGACGCTACGGACATCACGAATCTTTGGGTAAATCTTCCGAAGTATGACACAAATTTCGTTGTTTATGAAGACAATGACACAACAAAGAATCCGATAATCACACCGAGCGCTCCGATTGTACAGCTTGATAATATTAAGATTTACAAGGGTACAGACGTTCCGGCGCTTACAACAGACGGACTCAGAGGCGCGGCTGCGGTTGTTACACCTCCTCCCGCTCCCGAAAAGGTTGCGGGCATAGCTCCGGATTTCTCAGCTCCCGAAAGAATTACCAAGTATGAAGAGGGCGTTGAAGTAATAAAGATAGACTTCGAGAGCGACGCTGTAGGTAAGCTCCGTCAGTCAGATAACAGCGGTGCGGCGGATTACGTTGCGGCTACTGCGGCTCCTGTAGGCGACGGCAAAGCATCTGTACAGGTTTCGGACAGAAAAGACGGCGCTCCGAATACATATGCTTCTATAGTAAAGGTAGACGAAGGAACGAACGCACTTAAGATGGTAGGCGGTCAGTTCGGTTCGGCTGCAAGAGGCGCAAGATTCTTCTTCACACCTAACATTGAGGCGGCAGACGGCGAAACGGCTATTATGGCATTCGCGGTATATCTGTCAAAAGAGACTACAGACGGTAAAGCGAGAATTTGGCTTGTTGATAACGGCGAAGGCGGAACCGGCGCTACTCCCGATGGAACAACAATCAACGGTAGTGCGCTTATAGATACATCCGCGACATGCCCGGCTTATTATAAGAACTTCCTGGCTTGTATCACAACCGAGGACGAGGCTGAAGGCTTCGCTCAGAGCGGCGACGACAACAACTGCATAAAGGTAGAACCGGACAAGTGGCATACTGTTGTTCTCGCGGTAACACCGGGCAATAAGTTCAGAATTTGGGTTGACAAGGAATATAAGGAAAACGATCAGCTTTCACCGACATATGACCGCTCAAAGGTTTCAACAGAAGGAAGCCTTGCGTATATGCCGACCAGACTGCCGTCAATTATGATTGATAACTGCGGTTCAAACAGCCCCGCATATTCGGTAGACCTTGTCGATAACGTAATCGCGTATAAGACAGCTCAGTCAGTGTCTGAATTGGCTAACCTTCTTCCTGTTGTAGAAGAGGGCGAAGCTCCGGAAGAGCCGACAGCAGCTCCCGCGACGCCGACTCCGAAGCCGACAATGCAGCCGGCTGTAACGGGCATTACAATTAACCCCGTTGCTGTAGGCGATGCAAAGGTAACGCTTACAGGTGCTGAAGGCAAGACAGCTAAGCTGATACACGCAAGCTATGACGCAAACGGCGTTCTTACAAAAGTTGAGCTTAAGGATGCGGCTGCGGAAGTAGCGATTACAGCTGCAGAAGCAGGCGACAAGATTATGGTTTGGAACGACGTATCGAATACCGGTCTGAATCCGGCTGCTGACGCTGTAACAGTGGCTGCTGAATAATCAGCAATACAGCGAAAAAATGAATTTATAAATTAAATGAAAAAGGAACAGCATTCTCCCGCTGTTCCTTTTTTAATGTTGATTTGCAATGGAAACACAATTTCCACACTGAGATTCCGGTCGGGCGACCGCGAGTGTCGCCCCTACAACCTTTTAATGTTGATTTGCTTTGAAATACCAATTCTACACCAATCTGTAGGGGCGACCTTTACGGTCGCCCGTTTACACTGTTTTTTCTTATACAATTTTCGGCTTATAGTCCGTAAGCAAATAATTAAGCTGCAAAATATATCCGATAAACTGCGGTCCCGCCATGAGCTGCCCGAAGAAAGGCTTTCCGTAATCGAAACTGCCGTTTATTATGCCGTCGAGCTTTTCCTTGTCGCATAGCGCGAGGACAGGCGCTTTTCCGTCCGCGATTGTATCAGCGAGCAGCTTTTTAGCCGCCGCCTCGTAATGCGGATTGTGCGTTTTCGGATACGGACTTTTCCGCCGCAGGCGCACGTCCTCCGGCAGTATCCCCTTCGCCGCCTCGCGCAGAATATTTTTTGAAACGTTATCCTTGTTCTTCATCGCCCACGGTATGTTCCAAACATACTCGACAAGACGGTGATCGCAGAACGGCACGCGCACCTCCAAGCCGCTCGCCATGCTCATTCTGTCCTTTCGGTCAAGCAGATTGGTCATGAACCAGTTTATATTGAGATACGAAATTTCTCTGCGCCGTTTTTCCGTCGCGTCGTCGCCGTCGAACGTCGGAGTTTCGGCGACGCTCTCATCATAGCGCATACGCGAATATCCGTCCAAATCGAGCGTCTCGCGGACGCTGTCGAGGAGGATATTCTTTCTCAGGCTCAAATCGTAGCACCACGGAAACGCGGGAGTTTTAAACGCGTGGTCGTCGCGGAACCACGGATAACCGCCGAAAATTTCGTCCGAGCATTCGCCCGAAAGCACCACGGTATGTTTTTTCTTTACCTCGCGGCAGAAATAGAACAGCGAGCAGTCCACGTCAGCCATGCCGGGCAGATCCTTCGCGAGCAGCGTCGGCTCAAGCAAATCGGTAAGCGCGTCGTTGGGGCAAGTGAGGTATGTGTGGTCGGTATCAAATTCCTCGACCATACGCGGCACCCATTGCGTGTCGCTGTCGGGCTGGAAGCTCGACGCTTTGAAATATTTGCTGTTGCCCTCGTAGTCGAACGAGTAGGTGGAAAGCCGCTCGCCGCGCTTTTTCAGTTCATTCGCCCCGATAGCCGTTATGACGCTCGAATCAAGTCCGCCGGAGAGAAACGTCGCGATAGGCACGTCGGAAACGAGCTGGCGGCGCACCGCGTCATAAAGAAGCGCGCGCGTCTTGCGTATAGTTTCGTCGTAGCTGTCGGTGTGCTCATGGCTTTGAAGCTGCCAGTAGCGCGAAATTTTGCAGCCCGAGCGGCTTATCGTCATATAGTGCGCCGGACGCAGCTCGAGTATATCCTTGAAAACCCCTACGCCCTGAGTGCGCGCGGGACTGAGCGCAAGCAGCTCGCAAAGCCCCGTTTTATCGAGCTTCGGCTCGGTTCCGGGATATTTGAACAGCGATTTTATCTCAGACGCGAACACGAGCGCGCCGTCCTTTTCGGTATAGAACAGCGGCTTCACGCCAAAGCGGTCGCGGCAGACAAACACGCGCTGGCGCATCGAGTCCCACACGGCGAACGCGTAAATGCCGTTGAGCCTTTCGGCGCATTTTTCGCCATAGTGTATGTATAAATAGAGCAAAACCTCGGTGTCGGACGAGGTCGTGAACTCATAGCCGTAGCTTTCGAGGTCGGCGCGCAGCTCGTCGGTGTTGTAAAGCTCGCCGTTGTATGTAATGACAAACTCGTACCCCTCAACGGTGCGCTTCATCGGCTGCAGTCCGCGTTCCACGTCGATTACCGCAAGGCGGCTGTGAGAAAAAACAGCATGCTCCCCGACCCACTCGCCCCACGAATCCGGTCCGCGATGACGCATCTCCGCCGCCATCCGCGCAGCAATCCGCCTGTTTTCCTCCGCATGGTATGTAAAATTGTCTTTAAAATCAATAAATCCTGCTATTCCGCACATAAAAATTACCTCCGCAATAAAAATTCTGCTATATAATATGGCGAGTGAAAGAGTTATGTGCGAAATAAAGCCGTGTTCTGATTTATTGCCGCAGAAATTTCCTGTTTCTGACAGAATACATATATTTTTCCCCGTCCGACAGTCTGACTATTCGGTTAGTTTTATCTATCGAAACAATTTTGTCGCGGTTGACTATTACGGATTTATGAATTCTTATAAAACGTCCGTCAAGCTGACGCTCGGTTTCTTTGAGCAGGCCGTAATATTCTATCGCGCCGCAGCTATGATGCAGCACCAGCTTGTGGCTGCTTTTTATTGTGTCGATCGCGCATATATCGTCAAACGGAACAGAAAAATTCTCCTGCTTACTTTGTATGGTGAGGCAATTATCCGCCGCGCCGCGCTGCCGCTTACAGGCATATGCCAGCGCGGAGCAAATTCTTGATTTTTCATCATGGCTGCCTTTTATGATGTAGTCCAGCGCTTCGATTTTATATTTATAGACAAGCGGCATCATCGTGCCTGAACCTGAAATAAAAACAATCGAGCCGGAGCAATCGTTTTCACGGATCCGCGCGGCTGTGTTAAGAGCGGCTTCCTCGTTGTCAGATGCCGAGCAGATGAAATATAACGCCGTTTCCGGCTTGCCGATATGATTTTTTATATCATCCGCGCAGTATACTCTTATAATTGAGGCATTTATGTGATTTTTATTCATATATTCGTCCAGTGTTTTTGCTATGTATGCGCTGTATTGTTTGTCCTTTTCGTAAATTACTATATTCATGTCATATCTCCTCCGTAATAAAAAAGTGCGCCGCCCGAATCATGCGGCGCACATAAAAACGCCGCTTTGATTCAATGCTGCGACACACTTTCATACAATCAACTTCATAGGTATGACAATCAAAGCGTGCGCTTTTTAACAAGCGCAAGCCTATGAAGCTGTCGTATTAATAGTATGCCGCATTAATAATATAACATACTTTAGAAAAAAAGTAAACATTTATTTACATCTTTTGACGTATTGCGCCCGAAAATTGCTGTTAATCGGTGTATATGCAACGTTTAAGAGTGGTAAACGCTGTTTGGTGAAATTTTATTGACTGAAAGTAAGGATTCGGATATAATTAGTATGAAAGGGGATGAATGTAATGCTGAAAAAATTACTTATCGCAGCCGGAATTATAGCCGTAACCATGGCTCCGGCATACGCGGCGAACGGCGATGTTGTTTGTCCGATTTATTCTTCCGATATAATAACAAAGCTTGACGGGCGAGAAATTCAAACGTACAGTCTTGACGGAAGAATGATGATAGCGGTGGAGGATCTTGTGCCGTACGGCTATTCGGTGAGCTGGGACGGAGATACAAATACGCTTATCGCTGTAAAAACAGGCGAAGCGGATAAGGACTTCAATCCGAGCTTCGGGCGCGGAGATGAGGGGCGGCAAATCGGATATATGTATGAAAGCGATATAACTGTTTTTCTAAACGGTAAAAGGACAGACGCGTATTCTATCGGAGGTAAAATGGTAGTCTGCGCGGAGGAAATAGCCGACGGCACAATGTATCCGAATGAATTTCTTGACAGCGCCGAGTACAGACAAGCCGATTATGACGAGTGCGACAGACGCAGTAAAATTGTTTCCGATTATTGGATGACGCACTGGTGGGACGAGGATAACCGCGTGCTGTATCTGTACAACACGTCCGAGGGGTTTGTCGATATTGACAGGCAGAAGAAAATCTATGAAACAAGCTCCGAAGAATATGGCGGCACTCCGCCGTATGAGCCTTACAGCAACACGCCGCTGTCAAAAGCCGAGATAACCAACGCGACCGTCTACAACAATTATTTCGGCGGCGACGCTCATGCGGGTTATTGGAACAGTTTGTGCCGCGTAAACACCGATGGAACGGTTTATGATTACACCGATATTTGCGTACACTACGGTATTTGCTATGAGCGCAAGGCAAGATTGTCGCTGCTTACGATTTACTACGCGCCGGTAATGAGCAGAATTGAAGGACAGCCTGAGTATATCCGACGGATAACCGGCGAGCAAAAAACGGGCGTACTGAATTTGAATACTATGATGATAACCGATATTAAGGATATTGAATCTTAGTAACTGCACTTTCAGAATGACTAAAAAAGCGTATCGCTTCGCGGCGATACGCTTTGTTTTTTATAATCGTTAATCGGATTTCGGGTGGATTTCGGATTAGTCATCAAGCACGTACACTATACAGCTTTGTCTGCCGAATACGCGCGTTTCACTCTCGCTTTCGTAACATAAATCTATTCTGTTGCCCTTAATCGCGCCGCCGGTGTCCTCGGCTGACGCTATTCCGTATGTCCATGAACCGTCCGCGCTCGTGACATATACTGTCGAGCCGAGCGGAATGACATTCGGATCAACGGCAACGATGCCGTATCTGAGCGGATTCCCGACTGCGGATACTGTGTAGCCGCCGTTTTCGTGCGCGGATGTGGAATAAGCGGTTGCTGTCATTGTAATTTTTTTCGAGTATGAATGTCCGTCAATTGTTCCGTTGGACCCCGAAGCGAAGCCGGACGGACGATAGGAATTCGCTCCGCTGTCGGAGCTTGATTCGCTGCCTGAGCTTCTTGTTTGCGAAGCTTTTGCGGGCTTGGGCGGCTCAGTCGGCGTGGGAGTAGGCTTGGTGCCTCGCGCGATTACCGTGTTTACCGCTTCAACTGTAACGGTCTCGCTTACAAGCTCGCGCGAAACCTCCGCGTCGTTTTGATACACAACCTTGAATTTCTTCTCGAGATTTCCGTCATAACCCTCGGTTCTGACGCTTTCAGTGCCAATCTCCAAATCCGCGTCGTCCTCGTACACCGTCTCGTGCGGGATGACCTCGTTAATAATCTCTTCCTCCTCGTCGATAGTTGTTAATTCTATGGAATTTCCGTCTGAAGAAATTTGATCCGCCTCATCGGGAACGAAACCGGCTTCAACAAGCGCTTCTTTTGGATCGGCTTTTGTAACGGTAACGGTTTTTTCGCCGCCGTTTGCCTTTATTGTCATGTTTTTTCCGCGCGTGATAACAATGTCTTCTTTATCGTTGACGGGAGCGTCTATGGGAACGTTGACTCTGTCCGTGTCCGAAACCGTAACGCCGTTCTTTTCAAGAAGCTTTGTCACATTTTCCGCGCGGGTTCGTATTGTTTTTGTTTCATATGTACCGTTGAATTCATCTATTTCGGTGATGCTGACTTCTTTAAGGTAAGAACTGTACACAAATCCCGATACTGTCAGGCATACAGCCAGCGAGGTAAAAGCCGCGATAATGCGCTTTATTTTGCGGTTACGGCGTCTTTTTGCGCGTCGCTGCTGTATTTTTTCCAAACTCATACTGACTATCTTTTCATCATTCGTCATAAAATAACTACTCCTTTCAAAATCTTACCATTTATCAGTATACTACAATTTGGTTACAAAGTCAATAGTTTTATTACAATTTAATTACAAATTAATTTCAATTATTACAAATATGACAAAAGCATGACACATAATCAGCCCAATATTGCCCGAATTGTCAAATAAATACCATATATTGTAAATTTTCGTAACAATTTAATACAGAATAAAAATAAGTATATAATAAAATAATCAAGGAAATAATTATAAAAAATACAAAAAGGAGACTATTAATGAAAAATACAGCCAAAAAAGCGGTAGTGTTGAACAACTTTTCATCGCCGTATATAAGCGAAGCAATAATAATTTTAAAGGATTACAGACCTGAGCTTGAAGGAAAAGTAATAAGCGACGCGGAAAAAATTGTGTCCGCGTATATAGAAAAACAGGAAAGAAACAGGGAAAAGGAGCAGTTTACCGCACAAAACAGAGGAGCGGGAATTGTACAATACAAAAAACACGGACAGTCTAATACTGTCCGCGTGATAATTACTGTGTTAATAATAGCCGCAATAGCAGCCGCTGTTTTCTGTATCGCAAGATAAAATTATTCGTCGCTGTCATCATTCGAGCCGTTCATGACACTGTCAATGTATTTGATATTTTCCGCGTATTGGCTCGCCTTGGAGGAGCCTGTCGCATACTGAAAATCATAATATACGATACTGTTTCCTTCAAGTACGCCTTTGCGGTGATAGACGATGTTATCGCGCTCGGCAGTGACGGAAAATCCTGTGCTTACGGCGCGAGAGTCTATAATCTGACCGCCTGTCTGAGCCGCGTAATCGCGCATCAAATCTGTTGTCGGAGCTGTGACATTATCTTCAACGCAAATTGTCATGGAAGCTCCGCCGAGAGGATCGGTCAAACTTAGCTTTTCATTGCCGCTGAGCGACTTTGACGCGAATCCCTTCGGATACGGACAGATGATATTATTGACATTAAACGCCTCGTACGAGCTGTCAATGGCTGTTCCCGCGTTGTTATCGTTCTTATCCAAGCCGCTATTTTCGTTTTGCGGTTTGGCGGTTTGCTCGGATGCCGGAATAGTATTTACTATCATCGTCGGTGCGGGAGTGGCGGGAGGCACTGTTTCCGTAACTATTTCCCCTAAAGGCGTATCGCTGTCCGAAACGTTCATATGGTATGATATAATCGCGCTTACTAATGCCAATATCAATATAAGGAAAATAAAAATTAAAATAAAATTTCTATTTTTACGAGCCTTTTTCTTTTCCTTTTTTCGCGATTCTCTTTCTTCTTTATATTCTATGCGCTTTTTTCTGTTAAGACGCTCCTCTTGAAGCGTTTCAGCCTTGCGCCGTCTAATTTCGCGCTCGGAGGGCTGATTATTTTGGCGGACCGACTGACCGCAGCGGTCGCAGAAGCGCGCGCCTTCTTTGAGCTGTCTGCCGCAGTTTTTGCAGTACATAATCGAAAAACTCCCTTACATTTTAATATCGAAGGGTATTATACTACACTTCTTTTGTTAAAGCAATGTTTTTTTTGAAAAATTACAGCCTTTTTTCAAAAAGTCTGCCTTGTTTTAGCAATTCGCACGCCTCGTAATAGCTTTCCGGAGTGCCTATGTCTATTCTTGTCGCGTCGAATACGAACGCGTGAACAGGCTTATGAGCTATGAGCCACGGAACGAAATGACCGGGCGCGTCGGGGTTGTTGCCCTCGGCGAGATATTTGTCTATCAGCGGGAGCGTTTCCTTTTTATAGAGATAAAACGGGGGAACGCCTAAATCCGAGCGCGGGTGCTCGGGCTTTTCCTCGAAGCTCAATACCAGCCCGTTTTCGTCAAGCTCCACAACTCCCATCGAGTGAAGCTCTTTTTTGTTCTCAATCGTGTGGGCGCAAATCATATCCGTATTTTTCGCGCGGTAATCGTCGACAAATGAATTGAGGGAAAAATCGAAAATGTTGTCGCTCGCCATAACGAGGATCTCATCCTTTATTTTTTCGTTGTCTATGACGTATTTTAAATCGCCTATCGCGCCGAGGCGGTTGTCGTTGCTGGTGGTATGGTCGTTTAAAACCTTTACCGTCTTGCCTCCCGTGTAGGTTTTCGCCCAGTCGCAAAAGCTATTGTAAAATTTTTCATTCGTGACTATGTATATGCCGTCTACGTCGTCAACCTCGCTTATTTTATCGACAACCATATCGAGAATGGTTTTGTCGCCGAGCTTCAGAAGCGCCTTCGGCATATTTTCGGTAAGCGGGTACAGACGCGTTGCGTAGCCTGCCGCGAGTAAAATACATTGCATGATTACCAACCTCCCCGTTGAGATTTTTCGGCTTTTTATTCGGTTTCGTGCTGCTTTTCCAAAGCGGCAACGAGAGTTTGAATCTTTGACATGGGATTTAAAAGCTTTGAAATGGTTTCGTCGTGATTGAGCGTATCGATCAGGAGCGACATGTACTTTGACATATCTACCTCGTAATACCATTCGCGCGTCTTTAATCCGGGGTTTCTGTAAATAAGGTTTGTCGTGAAAATTTTATTTATAAGTCCGTCGGCGTAAGCCTCGTCGAAGCTTTCGAGACCGCTCGTGAACAGTCCGAACGACGCGAACACGAAAATGCGCTTCGCGCCGCGTGATTTAAGGTTTTTTGCAACGTCTATGACCGATTCGCCCGATGAGATCATATCGTCAACGATGATAACGTCCTTGCCGTTTACGTCTCTGCCGAGATACTCGTGCGCGACGATCGGGTTTTTGCCGTTTACGACCTGCGAATAATCGCGCCTTTTATAGAACATACCGAGATCCAGCTTTAATACGGAGCTGTAGTACATACATCTCGACATACCGCCCTCGTCGGGGGATATTACGACCGTATCCGCCTGCTTCAATGAAATGTCGGGAACGGCGCGCGTTATCGCCTTTATCATCTGATACGTCGGCTGGATGTCGTCGAAGCCTGTGAGCGGGATCGCGTTTGAAATTCTCGCGTCGTGCGCTTCAAAGGTGATAATGTTCGTTACGCCCATGCTTTCAAGCTCCTGGAGCATCAGCGCCGCGTCGAGCGATTCGCGGCTCGAGCGTCTGTGCTGTCTGCCTTCGTAGAGCATCGGCATTACTACCGTTATACGGCGCGCCTTGCCGCCCATCGCGGCGATTATGCGCTTTAAGTCCTGGTAGTGGTCGTCGGGGCTCATGTGGTTCTCGTAGCCGTACATATTGTAGGTTACGCCGTGATTGAATACGTCGCAGATGATGTAAATATCATGTCCGCGCACCGTTTCGTCGATCACGCATTTGCCTTCGCCCGTGCCGAATCTCGGACAGTTTACGTGCGTAACGTAGGTGTCAACGTTCTCGTAGGTACGGAAGCGTTTGAGATAATCGTCAATTCTCGCCGTGATTTCCTCGCACCCCTTCATGCTGATAATACTCAGCTTACCTACTATAGGGGATTCGTCGGTTATAAAGCTGTTCATCATATAGTTTTTCTCCTTTTTTGAACGAACGTGTTATTTTACATTTACATTACAAATATATCACATTTTGACTGTTTTTTCAAGTGACATATCATATTATTTTACACAAAATGAAGTGACACATTTTGTCTATTTTTCTCGCATTTTGTTGTTATGTTAACGTTCCTTCCCTTATGTCAACCCAAGGCTTTCAGGAGAGCGGAAATTGTCTTTTTCTCAATCGGATGCACAGCGTACGGGGCGATTTGCACGAGCGGCTCAAGCACAAACCGTCTGTTTGTCATTTCAATGTGCGGAATCGTCAGCGTTTCATCGCTCATAATTAAATCATCGTACATTATTATGTCGAGGTCGAGCGTGCGCGGTCCCCAGTGGACGGTGCGCTCCCTGCCGTGCGCGTTTTCGATTTCGTGGAGAAAATCAAGCAGCTCATGCGGAGTCAGCAGCGTTTCTATTTCTATGCAGCCGTTTAAAAAATCGTCCTGCTCCACGCCGCCGACCGGCTCGGTTACTATAAAATCAGACACTTTTTTCAAAGCGCAGCGCTTGTTCGCGGCTATCTCGCCGACTGCGCCGTTTAAATGCGCGCGTTTGTCGTCGATGTTTGAGCCTAGCGCGATAAAAGCCGTGTGCCTGCCGCGCGTGATTTCGACAGCCACCGTGTCCGCGCTCATAGCGATTGGCGCCCACGGCTTTTTTACCGTTACGGTGATTTCACGGACAGTTTTGTATTTCAAAAGGACAGCCTCGGCTATGCGCTCTGCCGCCGCCTCGATAAGCTTGAACGTGTTTTTTTGCATTTCGCTTGAAATCAGCTTGCATACGTCGGCGTAATTTACCGAGCGCGTGATATCGTCGCTCATACCCGCGGCGCGCGTATCGCATTGCATCACCGCCGACACGAGAAATTTCTGACCGAGCGCGTTTTCCTCGGGCATTACTCCGTGATTGGCGAAGATTTCGAGGTCTTTTATTATAATCTTGTCCATTGGTATCTTCCTTTCCTTATTCCGCGTTTAAAATCGCTTCCGTCATTTGTACCGCGCGGCGGTTTGCGGTTACGTCGTGGACGCGCACGAAGCGGCAGCCCTTTATCACCGCCATTGCCGTGGTCACTATCGTGCCCTCAATACGCTCGTCAACAGGCAGCCGCAGCGTATGACCTATCATAGATTTGCGCGATGCGCCGAGAAGCAGGGGATAGCCGAGTTCATGCAGCCGTTCGAGTTTGTTTGTAAGCTCCAAATTCTGCTCAAGTGTTTTCGCAAAGCCTATACCGGGATCAAGAATTATTCTGTTGTCCGCGATTCCGGCGGATTTGGCAAGCTTTACCGATTCGCGCAGATCCGATATTACGTCGTCGATAAACGAGGAGTATTCCGCTTTTTCGCGGTTGTGCATAAGACAGCACGAAACGCCGGATTCCGCGATAAATTTCGCCATGTCCGCATCATGCTTTAGTCCCCATATGTCGTTTACCATATCCGCGCCCGCCTCAACGGCTACTTTCGCGACCGCGCTTTTGTATGTGTCAACCGAAACGGGTATGTCAAAACGCGATTTTACCGCTTCTATCACGGGAACAACTCGCGAAATTTCCTCGTCGGCGCTTATCTGAGTATATCCCGGGCGCGTGGACTCGCCGCCTATGTCGATTATGTCCGCGCCGTCGTTTATAAGCCGCTCCGCCCGCGAGAGAGCCGCGTCGGGCGTGCTGAACTTCCCGCCGTCGGAGAACGAGTCGGGCGTTACGTTTAAAATCCCCATTATATATGTGTGATTTCCGAAGGCTTTATTGCCGATTATCGTTTCCATTTCGTACTCCTATATTATAAGATCGTGATTTTTTTCGTATTCGCTCCATTTGCACGTGTCGGACGCGCCGCAGAGCATACAAAGCCGCGTGCGGTTGTCGGCGGCGGTCAGAACCTCCGCGAGCGTGCGCGGTTTGTCGCGGTCGTTGCCCCTGTGCGACATAACCGCCCGCGCGATTTGCTCCGTTTCCTTCGCGCTGTAGCCGCATTCGGGGAGAATTTCACGCGTGAGAGCGGCGCTTGCCTCGTGATGCTCCGCGTTTTCGGCGTACTGCGCGTATCTGCCGAGGTCGTGGATCAGCGCCGCGCCGTAGATGAGCTCCTTCGGGATATTCAAGCCGTTTTCGAGATTTATTATATACGCCGCGCGCGCCGTGTCCATCAAGTGTTCTATACCGTGGCGGCAATAAATCCTGTCCTTTTCGGCTTCCGTGATTTTTGAGAGCAGCTCGCGGAATTTTTTGTGCTTTATGATATTATCGCATTTTTTCATGCGTATCATGTCCGCCGCCATGCGCGACAAATCGCCCAAAAACGAGAGCGAGCCGAACGCGATCGTCACCGCGTCGGTTTTGTCAAGGCAAAGCCTGAGAGCCGTCCGCATATTTACGGCTTCGACGTTCGGATTAAACTCTTTAACCGCGTCCGCAAGCGCGGCGTTATCGAGCGCGCGCGGACTGTCGGGTGTGATCGTGTAAATTTTTTCGGCGCGCGGCGCTGTTATTTCCGCGATTTTTTTGTAGTTTTTATCGCCTAAAACGCCCATTATGTAGATTATTCGGCGGTTTTTGTAACATAAATCAATGCTTTCCATAAGCCGCTCAGCCGCGTCGGGGTTGTGCGCCCCGTCTATTATTAATTCGGGATTTGAACAAATTTTTTCGAACCGTCCGTGCCAGACTGCGTTTTTTAAGCCGTTTTTGATGTTTTCTTCCGTTATTTTAAATCCGCGCAGATTGCGGCAGACCGTTTCCGCGAGCCTTGCGTTGTCCTGCTGATATGCGCCCGCAAGCGATATATTGCGGTTTATCCCGTCGTCAAGGCTTATGATAAGGCGCGCGTTTTTGTCGCGGCAGACGTTTTCTATCACGCCCATCGCTTCGTTTTTTTGCAGAGCCGAAACGACAACACTGTTTTCCTTTATAATACCGGCTTTTTCGGCTGCGATTTTGCCGAGGGTATCGCCGAGAAAATTCATGTGATCCATGCTTATGGGCGTTATCACCGAAACGAGGCTTTCCTCAATTATATTGGTAGCGTCCCCTCCGCCGCCCATACCGCATTCGAGCAGGACTATATCGCAGTTTTCCTCGCGGAAATACAGAAACGCCGCGGCGGTTTCGATTTCAAACGGGGTGGGGAGGGGGTTCATTTTATCCGCTTCTTCGCGTATTCGCGTGATATACCGAGCATACGTCCGCTCAGACATATTTTCGCCGTTTACGCGGAATTGCTCGAGGTAATCAAAAACGGCGGGCGAGGAGTATCGTCCGACTTTAAGCCCCGCGTCAATCAAAACGGCTTCGATAAACGCGCCGACGCTGCCTTTGCCGTTTGTTCCGGCGATATGGATATATTTCAAGCCGCGCTGCGGATCCCCGAGAGCGGCACAAAGTGCGCGTATAGAGTTAAGCCCCGGCGATATACCGCCCGCCGCGGCGGCATAAGCGCGTGATTCGGTGTAGTTCATGAATTTGATTTCCTTTCGTTGTTATGGGATAAATTATGATTTAGCGATGTATCGGTATTGTGGGTGTAGGGGCGGATATCATCCGCCCGCATTCGCGACACATTGGGAACGGGCGGATAATATCCGCCCCTACAACCGTTGCCATCGGGTTAGCGGGGACGGGCGACCGCGAGGGTCGCCCCTACGATAGGCCCCCTTGTCAAAGGGGGCTGTCAGCGTAGCTGACTGGGGGATTCTTTCGCTATTTTTAAATAACGAATCCCTCCACCGCTACGCGGTCCCCCTCCCTTTGACAAGGGAGGCTTATGCCGATAAATCATAATTTACCGCCTAAAAAAACCGCTCCCTTTTATCCTGCCCGTTCGGCAAAAACAAAAGAAAGCGGGGTTTCCTGTCATGCGTGTCCAGCGGGATGCGGACGGCGCACCGCAAGCTTCGCTTTTCGTTCCGCCGGCAACTCCCCGTCCGACGGACACTTCACGCGCG
Source organism: uncultured Clostridia bacterium (assembly GCA_947627795.1). Classification (GTDB taxonomy): domain Bacteria; phylum Bacillota; class Clostridia; order UBA1381; family UBA1381; genus CANQXJ01. The sequence goes on along the minus strand of CANQXJ010000008.1, from coordinate 24,694 downwards.
CTGTCCTACTCTGTTGATTTGTAAATTTATTATACAACAATTTATTTCCTTTTTCAATAGATTTATAAAATAATATTCATTTTATAAAAAACCACGCCCGAACTGCTTGACATGGGCAGTTGGACGTGGTATAATAGTAACAGTAGAAAACGGCGTTGGCTGGTCCGCGTTTTAGGTATTTTAAGGTAGAAAGAAATTACATCTACCCCGATAACCGCTTATGCAACTAAGCGGTTATTTTTCTATCCAAAACAGCATGAGCACTGTCAGTACCAAAATGACCAACAGCGCCTGAATAACTATTTATTCATTTTCCCGAATAAAAATCCGAAAAACTATTGCAAAATTGACAAAAATTTGTTATTATAATATACGGAATTAAAACGAAGGGGGTTTATATATGAGCATACTGGAAAAACTCTATGCCACGTTTATCTTCGAGGAGAGATGGCGCTGGTTCGTTAGCGGCTTGGGCTATACGCTCTTGATTTCGCTTTTCGCGGTGCTTCTCGGACTTGTGATAGGTATTCTGATGGCGCTGATGAGGCTTTCAAAAAATAAGATTTTAAAGGCGATTTCGGGCGTTTATATCGACGTTATACGCGGCACGCCTACTATGGTGCAGCTTCTTATCATCTATTACATAATCTTCGCGCCCGTGGCTATTCCCAAATGGATCGTCGGTGTTATTGCGTTCGGTATCAACAGCGGCGCGTATATCGCGGAGATCGTAAGAGGCGGTATTCTGTCCATAAATGTCGGTCAGACCGAGGCGGGACGCTCGCTCGGACTTACTCAGGCGCAGACTATGATGAGCATAGTTATGCCGCAGGCGATGAAAAATATTCTGCCCGCGCTCGCGAACGAGTTTATCGTGCTTATCAAGGAAACTGCCGTAATCGGTATGGTAAGCAATATCGACCTCGTCGGCGCGGCGCGCAAGGTGCAGAGCCTTACGTACGACTTCGCCGTACCTCTTTTGTCGATAGCGGTTATTTATTACGTTGTAATCAAGATTTTAAGCCTCGGGCTGGGACGTATCGAGGCGCGTATGAGAAAATCCGACAAGAGATAGGGGGAACGGTATAATGATTAAAATTACAGGTCTTAAAAAATCCTTCGGGGATTTGCAGGTCTTAAAGGGCATAGACCAGCATATTAAAAAGGGCGAGAAGGTCGTTGTGATCGGACCGTCGGGTTCCGGTAAATCGACGTTTCTGCGCTGCATAAATCTGCTTGAGGTCCCGACCGAGGGCGAAATTCTTATCGAGGGCGAGAACATCACGGATCCGAAAACAAACGTCAACAAGATAAGAGAAAAAATGGGAATGGTGTTCCAGCAGTTCAATCTGTTCCCGCATTTGAGCATTATGGACAACATCACACTCGCGCCTGTGAAGGTAAAGAAAATGCCGAAGGAGCAGGCGGAAAAAAGAGCGAAGGAGCTTCTCGAAATGGTAGGGCTCGGAGACAAGGCTGACGCGTATCCGGCTCAGCTTTCGGGCGGTCAGCAGCAGAGAATAGCGATCGCGCGCGCTCTCGCGATGGATCCCGACATAATGCTTTTCGACGAGCCTACATCGGCTCTCGATCCGGAAATGGTAGGCGAGGTTTTGCAGGTTATGAAGAATCTTGCCGACGCGGGCATGACGATGGTCGTGGTAACTCACGAGATGGGCTTCGCGCGCGAGGTCGCGTCGCGCGTTCTGTTCATGGACGAAGGCATAGTTATGGAGGAGGGCAAGCCCGACGAGCTGTTCTCAAATCCGAAGAACGAGAGAACTCAGTCGTTCCTGAGCAAGGTTTTATAATTTAAGTCAATTTTATTTAGGAGGAATATAAAATGAAAAAGTTAACAAAGGTATTGGCAATGACATTGGCGGCGGCTATGAGTATTTCGATGCTCGCGGCTTGCGGCGGCGGCTCGACGGGCGGCGACACAGCGGCTGACGACGGCGCTTCGACAGCGGCGAGCGGCGAAAAGCTCATCATGGGTACGAACGCGGCGTTCCCGCCGTTTGAGTTTGTTACGACTCAGGGTATCGTAGGCGAGTTTGACGGTATAGACGTTGCTATCGCGAAGAACATTGCTGACAGCATGGGCAGAGAGCTTCAGATTGAGGACCAGGAGTTCGACGGCCTTTGCGCGGCTGTAAGCACGGGCAAGATAGATATGGCGATCGCGGGCATGACGGCTACTCCCGAGAGAGCGCAGAACGTTGATTTCTCGATTCCGTACTATGTTGCTACTCAGGTTATGGTAGTGGGCGCTGACAACACGGATATCACATCCGCAGAGGATCTTAAGAATGATAAGAAGGTCGGCGTTGTTCTCGGTTACACGGGCGACAATATCGTAACGTCCGAGCTGGCTGTTCCCGAAGAGAATATCACAAGAGCTAACAGAGGTATCGACATTGTTCAGGACGTTAAGAACGGCAAGCTTGACGCGGTTGTTATCGACTCCGCTACAGGTAAGGCGCTCGCGGCAAACAACGGCTTGAAGGTCGTTGAGGATCCCGCCGCTTTCGAGAGCGAGGAGTACGCTATAGCTGTTCAGAAGGGCAACACGGAGCTGCTTGACCAGATAAACACGGTGCTTCAGGGCATGATAGACAGCGGAGAGATTGACGAGCTCGCGGTAAAGTATTCGGAAGCTGAGGAATAATTAAATAAAAACGTCATTAAAGGGGCGAACAGCGTTCGCCCCTTTTTAGCGATTTTACGGACAGGAGCGGATTTGATGCGGCTTGACAAATATCTCGCGGACTGCAATGTAGCAAGCCGCCGCGAGTCAAAAAAAATTATACGTACGGGAGTCGTTACCGTCAACGGGGAAGTCGTGGAAAACACGGGCGAAAATGTTGACGAGAAAACGGCTGTTGTTTGCGTTAATGGGGAAACACTGTTTTATAAGCGGTTTGTGTATATTATGCTCAACAAGCCCGCAGGCTGTGTGAGCGCGCGAGAGGATAAGCGCTATCCTACGGTGCTCGATTATATCGACGAGAGCTACAAGCCGTTCGATATTTTTCCGGTCGGAAGGCTCGACGTTGACACCGAAGGTTTGCTGCTTATAACAAACGACGGAAAGTTCGCGCACAGTATGCTGTCGCCGAATAAGAACGTGTATAAGCGGTATTTCGCCGTCACCGACCGTCCCATGGAGGAAGCGGATATTGAAAAATTCGCGGCGGGAATGGAGTTCAAGGAGTTCACCGCGAAAAGCGCGAGGCTTGAATTGACCGAAAATCCGCGCGAGGTATATATCGAAATAGCGGAGGGAAAATATCATCAGGTCAAGCGCATGGTCGACCGTGTGGGAAAGGCGGTAAACTATTTAAAGCGCGTGGCGATAGGTCCGCTTAAAATCGATGAAACGCTCGCCCCCGGTGAGTCGCGCGAGCTTACGGACGAGGAGCTTGCGCTTTTGATGGCAATTAAGGAGAAAAAGATGGACAAGGAAATAAAGGCGTGCGTGTTCGATTTGGACGGCACGCTCACGAACACTATCAACGCGATAGCGCATTTCGGAAACGAGGCGCTTGTGAAAAACGGGTTCAACGCTTTGCCCGTGAACGATTACAAAAGGTATGTCGGAGACGGAAGAAAGGTTCTGATCGAGCGTATCCTGCGCGCGAATAATGCAGATATTGAAGCTAACTACGACGCTGTTTGCGCCGACTATGACGCGGGCTACGAAGCCGATCCGCTGTATGATACGGACGCGTACGAGGGGATACGAACGCTTTTAACGAAGCTTAAAAAGCGTAAAATAAAATTAGCCGTATGCACGAACAAGCCCGATAACGTGGCGCACGACGTTATACGTCAAATTTTCGGCGAGGGTGTTTTTGATTTTATAAGCGGCGTTATCGACGGTCAGCCGACCAAGCCCGCGCCCGACTCAGCTTTGAGAGCCGCCGCGGCTCTTGAAGTAACGCCGGAGGAATGCGTGTTTATCGGCGACACAAACGTTGACATTAAAACCGGAAAAAATGCCGGAATGACTACCGTCGGGGTTTTGTGGGGATTCCGCGATTATGACGAATTAAACGAAGCGGGCGCGGAATATATTATAGAAAACCCGAAGGAGCTTTTGGATTTAATATAGAGAATTAAGGGAGGAATTTTTTATGCGTTCGAGTGGTATACTCATGCATATTTCGTCGCTGCCGTCCGATTACGGCATAGGCACTATGGGCGCGGCGGCATATAAATTTGTTGATTTTCTGGAAAAGGCAAAGCAAACATACTGGCAGATTTTGCCGCTTTGCCCGACGAGCTACGGTGATTCGCCGTATCAGTCGTTTTCGACTCACGCGGGTAATCCGTATTTTATTGATTTGGATATACTGCGCTCGGAGGGGCTGCTCAAAAAGGAGGAATACGCGGATTTAAACTGGGGAGAATCGGCGGAAAAAGTTGATTATGAAACCTTGTACGAGCTGCGTTTTCCGGTGCTTCGCAAGGCGTTCGGGCGGTTTAAGGAAACCGATTTGACGGAGTTTGACCGCTTTTTGGAGGAGAATGAGACATGGATCTCAAATTACGCGCTGTTTATGAGCATAAAAGAGGAAAACGACGGCAAGGCGTGGCTCGAATGGGATGAGAATCTCAAGCGCCGCGATCCTCATTCGCTTTGGGAGTTTAAAACATCGCACGGCGACGACGTTATGTTTTGGGAATTTTTGCAGTTTAAGTTTTTTGAACAGTGGAACAAGCTGAAAAAGTACGCGAACGATCACGGCGTACAGTTTATCGGCGATATCCCGATATATGTCGCGCTCGACAGCGCGGCGGTGTGGGTGCATCCCGATTTGTTCGAGCTTGACGGCGATTTAAACCCGAAAGCCGTGGCGGGCTGCCCGCCCGACGCGTTTTCGCCTACCGGACAGCTTTGGGGAAATCCGCTATATAACTGGGCGCGTCATAAGGAAACGGGCTATAACTGGTGGATGGACAGATTAAAAGCGTCGGCGGAGCTTTACGATATAGTCAGGATCGACCACTTCCGCGGCTTTGACGGGTATTACGCAATTCCCTACGGCGACAAGACAGCAGAAAACGGCGAGTGGCGCACGGGACCGGGGATCGAGTTTTTCCGGTTTATCGAAAGCCATCTCGGAAAGCTTCCGATCATCGCGGAGGATCTGGGATTTTTAACTCCGTCGGTGCTGATGATGCTCGAGGATTCGGGATTTCCCGGAATGAAGGTGCTGGAGTTTGCGTTCGATCCGCGCGAGGAAAGCAATTATCTGCCGTATAATTATGACAAGAACTGCGTCGTTTACATAGGAACGCACGACAACGACACTATCCTCGGCTGGAAAAAGGACATGGATGAGGACACGATCGAATTTTGCTGCGATTTCCTTGATATAGACAAGAACTGCTCCGACAGCGAGTTTGTATGGAAATTTATCAAAACAGCGTTTGCGTGCGTAGGCGACACCGTTATTATTCAGATGCAGGATTATTTGGAGCTTGGCAGCGAAGCGCGTGTGAATATTCCCTCGACGCTCGGAAATAACTGGCAGTGGCGGGCTGAGGAATGGGGTTTCACCGATGATCTCGCGAAAAAAATCGCCGCCGTCACGAGAATTTACGGCAGATGCGCGAGATGATTTGAAAGACTTCCAAAGCTCTGCGGAATTTGAGTGAACATATTAAAAAATATCGTGAAATGCATAAAAAATGTCATGAAAGGGACTTGCCAAAATATATATGCATATGATATAATTAATATGTATGGGAATAATAAACATAAAGGGGTGGTATTATGTTCAACAAATCTGAAATGGTATGGTTGACCGATGAGTTTCTTGCGGCTTCCGGCGATACCGACAGCGCTATGATCATGGTTGCCTTGGATAATTACAAGAGATGTATTGACGATTACGGCATCGCTTTTGTTGACATTGCACTCGGAACTATAGGGCTCAAGCTCGGGGAAAGGCTTGACGCGGAAAATGTTATTATAGGCCGCGTCCTGTCAAATTCGTATGCAGTTTTCGTAAAAAACGGAAACAAGGATATTGTTAAGTCATATCTTGATATTATAGATGATTTATATTATAACAGCTATATGGGAAGCGGAAAGCGGCTCGTGTCATGTAAGGTAGGCGTATGCTTCTCCCATGACGGCTGCGGCTCGTGCGAGGATTTTATGCATAAGTCGCATTTGGCTATGTACGCGGCTCAGCGCCAGCATGTGCATATGCGCGAATATAATGAAAACTACGAAAAGGATTATCCCGATTATAAAGAACCGGAATATATAGATTATGTGCCCATTAGCAAACGCGATTACGACAGCGCGTTTATAGCGGCGGCGTCCGGACTTATAAGCGGAGCGAGAAGCATTGAAAGCTCTCTCAGCCTGCTTGTTGAAGCGCTTTCGATGAGATTTAATATAGATGAAACGATTTTGTGCGAGTTTGATCCGGAAAATCATATTATGCACGAGAAGATACATTGGGATAAACCACAGGGATTTCTCGATATGCGCAGAAATATCGAGTATACCGACTGGGACGGCTTCATGGCGGGCTTTGATGCGCGCGGATTTATGACTATAGAGGATACCGAGTCGGAAATGTTCTCGGAAAAGGACAGGGATTTTTTCAGACTTATAGGCGTACGCTCCGGCGTGAATTGTCTGCTTTATAAGGACGTTAATCTTATAGGCTATGTGTCGTTCTGCGATAAGAAATCAAGCAGAGTATGGTCGGATTACGAGAAAAATACATTTTATGAAATAAGCAAAATTATAGCGCTGTGCATGTCGCTTATCGTAGAGCGGCGCACGGCGGACAGCGAGATAACGGAAACGGCTCTCGATCCGCTTACGGGGCTTATGGCGTACAGGCGTTTTGTTGAGAAGGCTCAGGAGCATTTCGCAAGGGCGGAGCGCAGCGACACTTACGCTATATTGTATATGGATATAAATAATTTCGCGTATGTAAACGAGAATTTCGGATTTTTCAGAGGCAATCAGGTGCTCCGCTCGTTCGGCGACGAGCTTAAGTCCTTCGGTATTATGGCGACAAGAGTAAGCGCCGACCGATTTATAGTATATATGCGCGTCAATTCTGTTGAGGATATGCTTCTCGAGGTCGAGAACATGAACAGGGACTTTACGGAAATCATGCGAAAAAAATATCCCGTCAGCGATTTGCGCGTATCGACGGGCGTATATATAATGCATCCGCGCGAGGACGATATTGCGACGGGCATAGAAAACGCGAATTTGGCGAGAAAGATCGCAAAGGAAACGCGCGATACATATTATTCGGTTTTCACCGAGGAAATGAAGGAAAAGAAGAAAAGCGAGCTTGCCATAATCGGCGGAGTGCATAACGCTATACGCCGCGGCGAGATAGAGGCGTTTTTGCAGCCCAAGTATTCGCTCAAAAAGCACGAGGTGGTGGGCGCGGAAGCGCTTGCGCGATGGAGAAAGCCCGACGGGACATACAGAAGTCCGGCTGAATTTATGGAACCGCTTGAAAGGGTGGGCTACATAGTCGATATGGATTTCTGTATTTTCGGACAGGTGCTTGAGCTTCTCGCGAAATGGCAGGCGGACAACAAAAAGCTTGTTCCGATTTCAGTAAATTTCTCGAGAATGCATATGAAACGCGATGATTTTGTAAACCGCGTCATAGCGCTCGCAAACCAGTACAATATTCCGAAGAAATATATAGAGATTGAAATTACCGAAACAGTTTTCACTCGCGACGAAGGCGAGATGATGAAGAGCTTGGAAACGCTGAGAAGCGAAGGCTTTATAATAAATATAGACGATTTCGGAACGGGCTACTCATCTTTGGATTTGCTTTTCGAGGTGCCGGTTGACGTTATAAAAATCGATAAGAGCTTTATTGACAAGTCAAATTCGAAAGAGGGCAAGAGATATATTAAGCAGGTTGCGGACCTTGTGTCGGCGTCGGGTAAGGATATAATTTTCGAGGGTGTTGAAACAAGCGAACAGGCTGATTTCCTCCTGCAGAGCGGCTACAGCACGATACAGGGCTACTACTTCTCAAGACCGATACCGGTTAAGGAATTTGAGGAGAAGTACATTTATAATGACACGAAACCGACAGAAACCGGAAAAACAAAAAAAGCAAATTAAAAAAATGTCTCAGGGTTTTGCCTTGAGACATTTCTGTTATATTATGAAATTTTTTTCTTAATATAATCTTCGATAATATCGGCACATTCATCAGGCGTAAGCCCCGCGGTGTTCAGCGACAAGTCGTAGTTGAGGGCGTTGTCGCGGTCGTGACCGGTATGGCGGTGATAGTACTCTCCGCGCGTTTTGTTCATGGAGTGGATGAGATTTTTCGCGTCGTCGGGGTTCAGCTCGTAAAGTCTGCATACGCGCCTCATACAGTCGCGCTGGGGAGCGTAGAGATACACGCGGACGAGATTTGTAATGCCTTTCAGAATATAATCGGCGCACCGTCCCACTATCACGCACGACTCCTTTTCCGCAAGCTTCTTTATAATCTCGGACTGCTCTTTGAAAAGAGCGTCCGCCGCCTCGAAAGAGTCCTGCACGCTTTCGTCGTTTATGAAATCGTCGTCGTGATTCCCGAGCATTTCAAGTATTTCGCGCCCGTAATAGCTTATTCCGAGCCGCTTCGACAAAAGCTTTCCGATTTCCTTTCCGCCCGAGCCGTAGCTTCTCGCAATGGTGATAACGTACTTCATAACACTTCCCCCTTTCAGAGCATAAAACCGATTTACTTCCATATGTTATATTTACCCCGTAACCGTGAGGTTAAAACAAGTTTTTTCAGAAAAAATGTTACCCTAACACAACAATAAAATTACAGAAAAATATCAAATTTTAGTTGAATTTTACCTATAAAAAGTATATAATAGAAAAGGATTAAAGCACGGCGGGAGATGGAAGTCTTATGGAACATAAAAAAATAGGCGAGGAATGCGGAGTTTTCGCGATTTACGATCCCGCCGGAGAAGCGGCGCACACTACATATTACGGACTGTACGCGCTTCAGCACAGAGGTCAGGAAAGCTGCGGCATAGCCGTAAACAACAACCGCGACATATCGTATCATAAGGATATGGGACTTGTTAGCGACGTGTTTAACGAGGAGATACTCGCGAAGCTCCCCGGAACTATGGCGGTGGGGCACGTTCGTTACTCGACTACGGGCGGAAGTCTCAGAGAAAACGCGCAGCCGCTGGTGCTCAGATATGTGAAGGGCAACATAGCTCTCGCGCATAACGGAAATCTCGTAAACAAGGACAAGCTCGCGTCGGAGCTGAGCGTTACCGGAGCGATATTTCAGACTACCACCGACACCGAGATGATAGCGTACACCATCGCTAAGGAACGATTGAGGTCGGGGAGCATCGAGGAAGCGGTCGAGCGGAGCGTGAAGCATCTAAAAGGAGCTTTTTCGCTTATCGTTATGAGCCCGCAGAAGCTTATCGCTGTGCGCGACCCGTGGGGATTTCGTCCTCTCTGCATGGGCAGAAAGGGCGACGCGATAATATTCGCCTCGGAAACGTGCGCTCTTGACAGCGTCGGAGCAGAATTTGAGCGCGATCTGCTGCCGGGTGAAATTGTTGTCGTTCAGGACGGTGAAATCACCTCGATCAAGACGTATGTAAACACTCAGCCGCATACTATGTGCATTTTTGAATATTTGTACTTTGCGCGTCCCGACAGCGTTTTGGAGGGGCAATCGGCGCACGATTCGAGAATGCTCGCGGGAAAGTATCTCGCGCGGGAGTATCCTGTTGAGGCGGATGTGGTGATAGGCGTTCCCGATTCGGGACTCAGCGCGGCGATGGGCTACGCGGCTGAATCGGGCATACCGTACGCGACCGGCTTTGTCAAGAATAAATACATAGGAAGAACATTCATCCAGCCGTCGCAGGCTATGCGTGAAAACGCGGTGAGGATTAAATTAAACGTCCTGAGAAGCACCGTCGAGGGTAAGCGCGTTGTGATGGTGGACGATACGATCGTACGCGGGACGACCTCAAAACGCACTGTAAGCCTTTTGCGCAAATTCGGCGCGAAGGAGGTCCATGTGCGCTCGTCTGCGCCGCCGTTCATGTGGCCCTGCTATTTCGGGACGGACGTACCCTCGCGCGATCAGCTTTTCGTGTGCAATCATACGATGGACGAAATACGCGATTTGATAGGCGCGGACAGTCTCGGATTTCTGAGCATAGGCGCGCTCGGGAAAATCATCCCGAACGCACACTGCGGCTACTGTGACGGATGCTTCAGCGGGAAATATCCCGTTGACGTTGATATATAAAACACGAAATTGTAGGGCGGTTGCTTTTGCCCGCCGTATAACATAACATAAGAACAAGGCGAACGAAAGGAGTTTTTATGGGAGGAATTTTCGGAGTAATTTCAAAAAAGGACTGTGTGCTTGATTTGTTCTTCGGAATCGACTATCATTCACACCTTGGCACCAAGAGAGGCGGAATGGTTGTGCACGGCGAAAACGGCTTTGACCGCGCTATTCACAACATCGAAAATTCGCCGTTCAGGACAAAATTCGAGGACGACGTGGCAAAGATGAAGGGCACGTCGGGAATAGGCTGCATTTCCGACAACGAGCCGCAGCCGCTTATTGTGCGCTCGCATTTGGGCAGCTTCGCTATTACTACCGTCGGAAGAATTAACAACATGGACGAGCTTGTGGAAAGGGCATACAAAAATGGAGTCGCGCATTTTCTCGAAATGAGCGGCGGCAGCGTGAATCAGACGGAGCTTGTCGCGGCTATCATCAATCAAGGCGACAGCCTTGTCGAGGGAATAAAGCTCGCGCAGGAGCTTATTGACGGCTCAATGTCCATGCTTATTCTCACGGCGGACGGAATTTACGCCGCGCGCGACAAGCTTGGCAGAACTCCTATTGTGATAGGCAAAAAGGACGATTCGATGTGCGCTTCTTTCGAGAGCTTCGCGTATTTGAATTTGGGTTACAATACATATAAGGAGCTTGGCCCGAAGGAAATCGCGTTTATTACGCCGGACGGCGTTGAAACGGTTTCGCCGGCGGGCGAGGAAATGAAAATATGCTCGTTCCTGTGGGTGTATTACGGTTATCCGCCCTCATGCTACGAAGGCGTTAACGTCGAGGAGATGCGCTATAACTGCGGCTGCAAGCTCGCGGAGCGCGACGACGTAAAGCCCGATATGGTAGCCGGAGTTCCCGACTCGGGCACGGCTCACGCGATCGGCTACGCGAATAAATCGGGTATACCGTTCTCGCGTCCGTTTATAAAGTACACGCCGACGTGGCCGCGCTCGTTTATGCCGCAGGATCAGTCGCAGCGTGACAGGATAGCGAGAATGAAGCTTATCCCCGTAAAGGAGCTTATCCACGACAAGAGCCTGCTGCTCATAGACGACTCGATAGTGCGCGGTACGCAGCTTAGGGAAACGACGGAATTTCTCTATAAAAGCGGCGCGACGGAGGTACATATAAGACCTGCCTGCCCGCCTATCATGTTCGGCTGCAAGTATCTGAATTTCTCGCGCTCGAAGTCGGAGCTTGATTTGATTGCGAGACGCGTTATAAGACGGCGCGAGGGCGACGATGTTCCCGATGAGGTTTTGGCGGATTACGCGAATCCCGAGAGCCAAAACTATAAGGAAATGATTGAGGAGATGCGCAAGGAGCAGAACTTCACGTCGCTTATGTATAACAGGCTCGACGATATGATCGACGCGATAGGTCTGCCGGAGTGCAAGCTGTGCACGTACTGCTGGAACGGCAAGGAATAAAGCGGAATGAACCAATGCGGTAATAATCGCGTTGGGGTAAAACAGTCTAATATAATTTTAGAAATGGCGCAGCTTATGCTGCGCCATTCTTCGGCTTTATTTACGTTTAACAGAGCGTTCTGCAAATATGTCACACTTCTGAGCCTATGCCTACTCATTATTTGCGGCGAATCTGTCCGTCGGTACCAGCCTCCGGTATTCTTCTTTTAGGTATCCGTCAAGTTCCTTGAGCGGCAGCTCGAATTCCACAAATCCGCGTGCGTAATATGACAGTTCATACGGCGGAAAAAATATCACAAGAGATTTATCCGTGATGTAGAAGTCGGTCTGATGCGACTGCCATAGCTCCGGCTTTGCCCACAAATCCTTATATTCCTCCGGATTTTCTTCAAGCTGCTCGTTTATAAGACGGTTTAGAGTTTCCTTATAGCCGTCGTTTTCAAATAAATCTCCCAAAGCGACTGTTTTTGATTGCAGCGTGTCGATATTTAACGGATACCACATCGTGTTTCCGTGCGCGCCGCCTAAATATATATACCTTTCCTCCACGACGCTCACAAAATCATTCTTATTGTATTTCACATTCTGTACCGCGTCAAACGTGTATTTCGCAGATGTATCTCCCTCGGTCGAATGTGCGGCAGAATCAAATTCCGCTATAGCGCCGTCAAGCTTTTCGGCAAGCTGAGTGTTGAGTTTTTCTTGGAATTCCTCGTCAGTAAGCCCGCCAAGTTGAAGAAGCTGAGCGTTTACTATCGAATAGTCCGTTTCGTACTGTTTATCCGTTATCGTGATTTTCGCCGCCTCGTCCGCCGAGCAGCCGCACAGACAGCACATAAGTAAGAGTACGGAAAATAACAGTTTTTTCATTTCTACCCCCTACGTCTTCCTTATATTAAGCTTAAAGAATGATACAAATAAGTCCGCCGCTTCCCTCGTTGATTATTCTTTGCAGCGTCTCTCTAAGCTTGTTTCGCGATTCCTCCGGCATACGCGACAGCTTGTTATGTAAACCTTCATTCACCAAATCATAAAGCGATTTCCCGAATATATTCGACTCCCATATCTTCACCGGATCGCTCTCGAATTCCGACAGCAGATAATGAACAAGCTCCTCCGACTGCTTCTCCGTTCCGACAATCGGGCTTACCTCGGTTTCGATGTCGGCGCGCATCATATGTATCGACGGCGCGGACGCCTTCAGCTTTACTCCGAATCTGCCGCCCTGCTTCACTATCTTGGGCTCGGCGAGAGTAAGTTCGTCGGTGGACGGGGAAACTATTCCGTAGCCCGTTTCTCGTACGCTCCTGAGCGCGTCCGCGACCTTGTCGTATTCCTTCTTCATCTGAGAAAGTCCCGTCATCAGCTTCATAAGCTGCTCCTCGCCGCCTATCTCAAAGCCGGACAGTTCTCCGAGCACCTTATAGAACAGGCTTTCGGGAAGCTCTATGCACATTTTCACCGTGCCGTCGCCAAGATCCATACCTTCTATATACGAACGCTTGATGAAGTCAAAGCCGCCCAGCTTGTCGGCAAGGGCGCGCGTGTGGCGTATCCGGTTCACGTCGGCGACGCTGCCCAAAATCGCGTCGTAAATATTCTGCGTAAGCCAGTGCCCGCTCTCAAGCCCGTCGATCCATTCCGGCACGCGGATGTTTATTTCCTTGAGCGGAAACTCAAACAGCACCGTTTCGATTATCGCGTGTATGTCGTGCGCGTCAAGCTCCGCGCAGTTCACCGCGAGCACCGGAACATTATGCCGCCGCTCCAGCTCCGATTTGAGATTCTGCGTTTCCTGGGACGTCGGGCGCGTGGAGTTTAAAAGCACCGCGAACGGCTTGTTGATAGCCTTCAATTCGTCGATAACCCTGTTTTCCGCCTCGACGTACGCCTCTCTTTCTATCTCCGTAATTGTGCCGTCGGTAGTTACCACAAGCCCTATCGTGCTGTGCTCGGTAATCACCTTCTTCGTTCCTATCTCAGCTGCCTCGTTAAACGGAATGGGATTTGAAAACCACGGCGTCGTTACCATGCGCGGCTCATCGTCCTCTGCGTAGCCCAGCGAGCCGTCGACTATGTATCCGACGCAGTCTATCATGCGCACCTTTAAATGCGCGTTGTCGCCGAGCGAAATTTCGACCGCCTCATTCGGTATAAACTTCGGCTCGGTCGTCATAATAGTGCGCCCAGCCGCCGACTGCGGAAGCTCGTCGCGGGCGCGCTCCGCCTGATATACGTTTTCTATGTTAGGTATCACAAGCAAATCCATGAACTTCTTTATAAAGGTGGATTTTCCCGTGCGCACGGGTCCCACCACCCCTATGTAAACGTCGCCCTGGCTGCGCTGCGCTATATCGCTGTAGATATTGTACTCCTCCAATTGCGTTTTCCTCCTTTTGTCCAATATATGTTACTATTTATATGCGGATGATTTTCGATTATGCGGACGAAACCGGAAAAAGACGGCGATTTTGCAGGGCAAAAAAATAACAGAGACGTTTTTCCGTCTCTGTTATACGGTATGCTTATCTTTATAAATCAGCGCCCTTGTACTCTGATTTGCCGAAGCCGAGAATAAGCGTGAATATCACCGGAAGGAATATAAGACCTACGGTATATCCCGCGCCGTGACCGAACGATTTCGAAATCTTGTTGTCCGAGATAACTCCGAAAACAATGCCGACAATCAGCACTATTACCGATATAACCGTTATAACGGTGCTCGGACCGAAGCTTGTATTCAGGTTCGAAAGCAGAGCCGCCACAAAGCCAATCAGCAGATTTACCCAAAACCACATAGGCTTCCATGTTCTTTTATACATTATATATCCGTTGTAAACCGGAATAATGCTCTTCCAGCCCGGCTCGCCCATCTTCTTGAACATCTTCCAATATGCGATAACCTGAATAATGTATAAAACCAACGCTAAGGTAATGATTATACCTCCACCCGCGCCAAGAATACCTCCGCCAATTAAGCCTGCCATCATATCCTCGGATAATTCCGGCGCTAATGTTGCTGCTACATCCATTTTTTTTATTCCTCCTTATAATTTTTTCACATTATTTAATGTATTTATATTATATCACAAATTATGTAAAAATTCAATAACAGTTATATTACAATCTAAGTCGTTTCACGTCAAAAAATATGCCGTTCACGTCGGGAATGTAATATTTTTGTAAAAAATCCTTCTCCGATATCGAAGAAGGATTCCTTTTTATATTTCTGCAGGTATGCTGTCAACGACGGCTGAAGCCGTTTGCTCGCCTACGTTTATTATATGAAGCGGTCTGAGCGCGTCGTAGTAGTAGGACGAAAGCGGACGGCAGCGCGCGTCACGCGAATGCGCCGCAAGCAGTATCGTATCGGGAGTTCTGAGCCCCGGATCGGTTACTACCGGAGAGTGGTCGAAAAGCTCTTCGCTTTCAAAGCGAAGCTGGATTATATCACCCTTTTCAATGCGGTCAAGTCCTGTTACTACAGCCTGCGGACCGGGGCCCTGGTTTGTCACAAGGAAACGGTACAGTTCGTTTACTCCGGTCCATGCCGGAGCGCGGTCATTTAGGTTTATGTAGTACCAGCCGTAGATTCGCGTGTAATTCATTACTCCGCTGCCGGCATAGAGCACCTGCGAGGCGAAGTTTGTGCAGTCGCCGCCAAGCTCCGAGAAATCGTAATACTCAGGGTTCCTGCCGTACGCCCACCGCTCCGCGTAAGCTACGGCAGCGTTTCTGTCATATATCATAAAAATCCCCTCTTTGCTTAATTTTGTTGCATTCTATAATATGCGAAGCAACGAGCGGCTGTGATTTTTTTCGGTGGTGCGCGCGGGAAACGCCAATAGATTTTTAATTACGATTGGGCGTGAAGATACAATTATAAAAATCATCGTCGGGATTGGAAAACAATCCCGACGATGTTAAAATTCATTTATTCAGATTTAATTACCATAAAACACTTTATTAGTGAATGATAGCAAGCTCTGTTTCCTTATCGAAGATGTGCAGCTTGTTCGTCTCGAACGCAACCTTAATCGTGTCGCCGAGCTTAGCTGTTGAGCGCTGGTTAACTCTTGCCGTAAACGGAACACCCGCGATTGTCAGGTACAGATATGTCTCTGCGCCCATCATTTCTGTTACGTCAACGTATGCCGATGCAACAGCTTCAGGTCTTGATGCAAGGAACGCCTCGTCATCATGGATATCCTCAGGTCTGATACCGAGCACAACGGTCTTGCCTATGTACTTCTTCAGCTCCGGAGTAACCTTTCCGTCAGGAATCTTAATTGAGTCGTTAGCGAATGTAGCGTATAAGCCGTCGCTCTTTTCCGAAAGAACAGCGTCAACGAAGTTCATCTGCGGCGAGCCGATGAAGCCTGCTACGAAGATGTTATCGGGCTTCGAATAGAGGTTAGCCGGCGTGTCAACCTGCTGGATAACGCCGTCCTTCATAACAACGATACGCGTACCCATTGTCATAGCCTCTGTCTGGTCATGCGTTACGTAGATAAACGTTGTCTGAAGTCTGTTATGGAGCTTCTTAATCTCGGTTCTCATCGCAACTCTCAGCTTAGCGTCGAGGTTTGAAAGAGGTTCGTCCATAAGGAATACCTTCGGGTTTCTTACGATAGCACGACCCATAGCAACACGCTGTCTCTGACCACCCGAAAGAGCCTTCGGCTTTCTGTCAAGAAGATGCTCGATGTCAAGAATCTTAGCAGCTTCCGTAACGCGCTTCTTTATCTCATCCTTCGGAGTCTTTCTCAGCTTAAGACCGAACGCCATGTTCTCAAATACCGTCATATGCGGATACAGAGCGTAGTTCTGGAAAACCATCGCGATGTCTCTGTCCTTCGGAGCAACGTCGTTAACAAGTCTGCCGCCGATGTAGAGCTCGCCTTCGGAAATTTCCTCAAGACCGGCAACCATTCTCAGTGTGGTTGACTTACCGCAGCCTGAAGGACCAACCAAAATGATAAATTCCTTATCTTCGATATCGAGACAGAAATCGCCAACTGCGGTTACGCCTCCCGGATATCTCTTATAAATGTGCTTTAATTGTAAATCTGCCATGTTACAAATCCCCTCTCGTCTTTAAAATTTTTTTTATTCAAAGCGAATCCGTCCGCTTATTTTTATAATAATATAATAACACATTTTACAAAAAATTGTTAGTCGTATATTATACAAAATTGCTTTTAAAAGTTTAGTAAATTTCACTAAACATACACATCATTTGTCAAAAATGACTCTTGTTTTTTGTGAATAATCACCAAAAGCATTTGATATTTTATTCACAAAAATATTCGGTTATTTCTTCGCGTTTTCGATGATTTTATCGGCGACGTTCTGCGGCGCCTGTTCATAGCGCGAGAACTCAAATTTGAATATTCCTCTGCCCTGGCTCATCGAGCGAAGGTCGGTAGCGTATTTAAACATCTCCGACATCGGCACTTCTGCCTCAACCATGTTAAGTCCCTTTATATCGCTTTCGCCCATTCCCATGATCTGACCACGGCGCTTGTTGATATCACCTATAATATCACCCATGATGTTCTCGGGAATGTAAACCTTGAGGTTTCCGAGCGGCTCTAATATAACGGGATCAGCCTTCGAAAGACCTTCCTTATACGCGAGCGACGCGGCAGTTTTAAACGCCATTTCCGACGAGTCAACCGGATGGTACGAGCCGTCGAGAAGCGTAGCCTTCAGATTAACAACGGGATAACCCGCCAAAACGCCCTTTTGGCACGAATCGCGAAGTCCCTTTTCAACAGCGGGGAAGTAGTTCTTCGGAACGGAGCCGCCGAATACCTTCTCCTCGAAAATCATATCTTCGGAAATGCCGGGTTCAAACTCAATTTTAACATGACCGTACTGACCATGACCGCCCGACTGCTTCTTGTGCTTGCCTTCAACGGTAACCTTCTTGCGGATTGTTTCGCGGTACGGAACGATCGGGTCTTCAAGAATAACGTCCGCGCCGTATTTAGCTTTCAATTTGCTTACGATAACGTCAATGTGCTGTTCGCCCTGACCGTTTATCAATGTTTGCTTTGTCTCGGGGTTATTCGAAATGCTGAATGTCGGATCCTCCTCGGTAAGCTTCGTAAGACCGCTCACTATCTTTTCCTCGTCGCCCTTAGCCTTCGGCAGAACAGCCATCGAAAGCACCGGATCGGGGAATTCAATTCCAGAAAGAATTATGTTCTTGCTCTTTTCACAGAGCGTATCGCCCGTCTGTGTCTTGTCCAGCTTAGCCGTGCAGCCTATGTCTCCGGCTGTTATCTTGCCGATTTCTGTCTGCTTCTTGCCGCAGATGGTGTATACTTTACCTATTTTTTCGTTTACGCCCTTGTTCGGATTATACAGCACGGAATCCCCCTTTATTTCGCCTGAATATACTCTGAACAACGACATTTTGCCTACGTACGGGTCGGCGATTGTTTTGAACACTATAGCCGCCGTGGTTTCCTCGCTTGACTGAACCAGCTCCACAGGCTCAGCTGTATCGGCTACTCGCGCAATCTCCTCTATTTCCGACGGAGCGGGCAGATACTTGCCTATGCCGTCCATGAGCGAGCGAACACCGATGTTATCCTGACCGCTTCCGCAGTAAACCGGATAAATGCTTCCGTCTTTAACGCCTTTTCTTATAGCGCCCTTTATCTCGTCGACGGTGAATTCCTCGCCCTCGAAGTACTTCATCATAAGCTCCTCGTCCGTATCCGCTACCGCTTCCATAATCATTTCGCGGAGCGGAGCAACGGTTTCAGCCATGCCTTCGGGAACGTCCATTTCAACTCTGTGCTTGCCGTCATAGCGGCGCGCGGTCATATCAACTATGTCGACGAAGCCCTTAAACTCGCCGTTCTCCTGTATAGGATAAACAAACGGAGTAACAGCTTTGCCGAACACTTCCTTCATCTGCTCGAGAACCTTCTGATAATCGGCATGGTCGTCGTCGATTTTATTTACGAAGAACATCGTCGGGATGCCTCTCGTTTTCGCGTATTTGAACACATGCTCCGTTCCTACGGAAACGCCGCTTCTGCCGCTGAGCACGATAAGCGCCGAGTCCGCCGCGCGTAAGCCCTCTTTAACTCCGCCCACGAAATCGAAAAATCCCGGCGTGTCAATGATATTATACTTCATGTCCTTCCACTCTACCGGAGCAACCGCTGTGGAAATAGAGAACTGACGCTTAATTTCCTCGGGATCGTAGTCGGTGGTCGTTGTGCCGTCCGTAACCTTGCCGAATCTGTCGGTCGCGCCGGCGTTGAACAGCATAGCCTCCGTAAGCGTGGTCTTTCCGCATTTTCCGTGACCCATAACAACCACGTTACGAATAGCGTTCATTTGATAATTTTTCATTTTATTTCCTCCTTCAACCGGACATAGCCCGGCAATATTCCATATATATTATTTACCCGAATTTTAAATATACGAAACATAAAAACAACCGTCATATTATAAGAATATAACGGTTATTTTTTGTGCAAAGTGACGATTTTTTCGGCTGTCTTTTTTGAATTTTATGTACATTTCCTCTGCTTTCCGCGGGATTGGAAAGATATTTTATTCAGTTTTCGTCGTCCTCCGCGTTTATGTACATTTCCTCTGCCTGATTCTGAGCTTCCTTAAGCGTTTCGATAGCGTCCGATACAGCGTTGAAAAGCTTAAGATACATTTCCTTATAATTTTCCGCCATTTTCTTACACCTCCTCGTCCCGCCGCAAACAAAAAATGCGCAGCTTGTATTTCAAAGCCGCGCAATAAAACGCGACCTTGATTAAATGCTGCGAAACATTCTAACCAATTTTTCATATTATAAATCTATGAACCATCGATTATTACAATCAAAGCCGACGTTTTTTACAAACGCATATTGGTTCATAGAATTTTGTGAAAAATTGTATGAAAAATAAAGATATTAAGTTAGAATGTTTCGCATAATCAGTATAACATATCGGAATAATTTTGTAAACATAGAAATAAATAAATTTTCAAAAAAACCGCTTATATTAACATTTTCCGCATAAAATACTTGTAATTTATGCAATAATATGATAGAATACCTCTTAGATTGATTTTAGGAGGAATATTAAATGACACAGCAAAATATTTGCATCATGATTTCCATCGTCGCGTATCTGCTCGTTGTGCTCGGTATCGGCGTATGGTTTTCACGCAGGAACAAGACGGCTGACGATTTTTACCTCGGCGGCAGAAAGCTCGGTCCGTTCGTAACGGCGATGAGCGCGGAGGCTTCGGACATGAGCAGCTACCTGCTTATGGGCGTGCCTGGACTCGCGTTCCTCACGGGTATCGCGGACGCGTCATGGACGGCGATAGGACTTATTATAGGTACATATCTGAACTGGCTTATTGTTGCGAAAAAACTCAGACATTATTCGAGCCGCATAGGCGCGACGACGATCCCGGCGTTCTTCTCGGAGCGCTTCAAGGACAAGTCGAGGATATTAAGCGTTATCGCGGCGATCGTAATCATAATCTTCTTCGTGCCCTACACGGCTTCGGGCTTTGTGGCGTGCGGAAAGCTCTTTAACTCGCTCTTCGGCGTAGACTATATGATTGCGATGCTCATATGCGCGTTCGTAATCATCATGTACACGATGCTCGGCGGCTTTATGGCTGCGAGCACGAGCGACTTTTTACAGAGTATAATAATGACGATAGGACTTGTGATCGTTGTAGGCTACGGCGTTGTAAACGCGGGCGGCTTCGGCGCGGTTGTCGAGAACGCGAAGGCGATCCCCGGCTATTTCAGCCTTACGAACACATACGATCCCGCGACGAACAGCTCGGCGGTCTACGGAGCGTTCAGAAGCTGCTCGATGCTCGCGTGGGGCTTGGGCTACTTTGGTATGCCGCACATTCTTCTGAGATTCATGGCAATCGAGGACGCGAAAAAGCTGAAGCTTTCAAGAAGAGTAGCGTCGCTTTGGTGCCTTATCTCGCTTGCCGTAGCGGTATTTATCGGTATCGCGGGCATGGCTCTCGTAAGTAAGGGCGTTATGGCGCCGCTCTATGACAACGCAGCCGTAGCGGCAGGCACGGCGGGCGCGCAGTCGGAGAACGTTCTTATTGAAATCTCGAAGCTCATAGCAAATCACGGTGCAATCGCGGCGATTATCGCGGGCGTGATCCTCGCGGGAATATTGGCGGCGACTATGTCAACGGCTGACTCGCAGCTTCTCGCGGCGTCCTCGTCCGTATCGCAGAACATCATCAAGGAAAAGCTTTTCCCGAAGATGACGGAGGAAACGACGATGATAGTGGCAAGATTCACGCTTGTTGCAATAGCGGTAGTAGCTGCGTTCTTAGCACGCGATCCGAACAGTTCTGTATTCGGCATAGTATCGTTCGCATGGGCGGGCTTCGGCGCTGCGTTCGGACCGGTAATGCTCGCGGCTCTGTTCTGGAAGCGCACAACAAAGCAGGGCGCTCTCGCCGGAATGATAGCGGGCGGCGCGATGGTATTCATCTGGAAATACGGCATAGCGAAGCTCGGCGGAGTTTTGGCGATATACGAGCTTCTGCCGGCGTTCATATTCGGACTTATCGCGATCATAGTGGTAAGCCTGCTCACAAAAGAGCCGGACAAAGACACGGTTGCGATATTCGACGAAGTAACCGCAATGAAGGATTGATAAAAATATAAACGGCAAGGGGACGGCAAAGCCGTCCCCTTTTTACATTTAGGCTATCGCGGCGCGGACATAAAATCTCACGCCTGCAGCTGAAATACGCATAAATTCGGATTCGTCCGTAAACCGAGCGTGTATACTTTTAAGAATAAATTTTGTTCGGAACAAGTTTTCTTTTTTCGTTTCCCGACAGCTGACGATATGTCGACGTGATTACGGCAGCCGAGATTATAAATGTCAGTATATCCGCAGCCGGCATGGAATACAGCACTCCGTCCAGCCCGAAATATACCGGCAGAAGCAGCGACAATCCGACGCCGAAAACTATCTCGCGCACCATCGACAGCATGGTCGAAGCGACAGCCTTTCCCATAGCCTGAAGAAAAATAAACGCTGCTTTGTTGATGCAGGCGAAAACCATCATGCACAGATATATTCTGAAGGATCTCACGGCAAAATCCGTATAATACGCGCTCTCGTTCGCCGCGCCGAATATCGCTATAAGCTGACGCGGACAAAGCTCGGCTATCAGCAGCGCGGCGGCTCCTACAGCCGCTTCGCATACGAGCAGCAGCGTAAACAGCTTTCCTACCCGCGCCTTTTCTCCGGCGCCCATATTAAAGCCCACGATCGGTATACAGCCGGCAGCCATACCGACCACAACGGATATTACAATTTGAAAAAATTTCATCACTATTCCCAAAACCGCCATCGGTATCTGCGCATACTGCGCTTGAGAGAAAATCTCGTCCTGCGCGCCGTATTTCCTAATCATATTGTTAATAGCCGCCATTGCCGCGACAAGTGAGATCTGTGACAGGAAGCTGCATATTCCGAGCGGTATAAGCTTCCTTATCACACGCGTATTTATTTTAAAGCTCGTTTTGGTTAATTTAACTGTTTTTGTATGAACGAGATACCATACAGCCAGCGCGGCGGTTATCATCTGTCCCGCGACGGTCGCGACAGCCGCGCCCATCATGCCCCATCTGAATATAAATATAAAAATGGGATCGAGGATGATATTCGCGACCGCGCCCGCAAGCGTAGACGCCATGGCGAATTTGGGACTTCCGTCAGAACGAATAACCGGATTCATCGCCTGACCGAACATATAGAACGGTATGCCGAGCGTTATATAAAAGAAATACTCTTTCGAATAATCGAATGTTTCCCGATTGACCGTTCCGCCGAACGCGGTAATAATAGCGTTTTGGAATATCAGATAAACGGCGCACAGCGCAATGCCGCCGATTACGGACAATACAACAGAATTTCCTATGCTCGCTTCCGCGTCTTTTTTGTTCTTTCTGCCCAAACTCAGACTCACGAACGCGCAGCATCCATCGCCTATCATGACCGCGACAGCAAGCGCGATAACAGTCAGAGGGAACACGACAGTGTTTGCCGCGTTGCCGTACGAGCCGAGATAATCGGCGTTGGCGATAAATACCTGATCCACAATATTATAAAGCGCCGCGACAAGCAGTGAAATTATGCACGGCACGGCGTATTGGCGCATAAGAACTCCTATCCTTTCCTCCGCGAGATAAGCGTTTGATTTTTCCATTTTTCATTTTCCTTTCAATATCAATTTCGCGGTAAAGAAAACGGCGCGTAAACCCAATCTGGATTTACGCGCCGTTTCGCTACACGATAAATATATTTTAGCATACAAATCGATTAATTTCAAAGGGTATTTTATACAAATTTTATGTTTCAAACCGATAAAGTCATTTTATGATTTCGCCAAAGGAAAATTTGGTTTCTATATAAACATCGGACGCTCCTATAGGATTATACGGGAGAAATAAAAAATTTCTTGACATTATAGTAGTCTTATGATAGAATGTAAGCAGAAGGATAACATCGGTTATTCTGGCAAATAATTGGTTAAATTAAAAATCTAACCGTCTACTTTGCAGAGTAGGCGGTTATTTTCTTCCTATGTATTTAATGATTTTTAGTAAAATCAAAAGTTCTATTATGGTGCATATATGCTCCAATATAGCAATGCTCATAGACTGGCACCCCCATTCTATCAGATTTCGGAAAAATCCGATTAAAAAGCGCCAGAATAACCGCATACCCTTCTGCTGTAATATTTATTATACTACTTATGTATTATTTTGTCAATAACGACACAATTGTGACGGAAGGATTGATATTTTATATGGGAAAATTCAGCGGTATTCTGCTCTGTACCGACCTCGATGATACGCTTCTTACTACGGACAAAAAAATCTCGGACAATAACAGGCGCGCTATAGACTACTTTAAATCGGAGGGCGGCTTGTTCACGTTCGCGACGGGACGCGTTCCGCACGGCGCTAAGCTTATGCTCGAATACATAAACCCGAACGCGCCGATGGTGTGCTTCAACGGTGCCGGAATATACGATTTCGCGAAGGACAAGCTCGTGTGGGCGGCGCATCTCGATAAGGACGCGGTAAAGGTGCTTGAATTTGTGGAAGAGCTGTTTCCGCAGGCGGGCATAGAGGTTTGCAGCGCCGATAAAATATATTTCGCGAAGATGAATCATTTAGTGTGGGAGCATAAAACTATCGAGCATTTTCCGGATTTGTTCGCGGATTACCACGACATAACCGAGCCGTGGAGCAAGGTGCTGTTCATGACCGAGCCGGAAACTGTTCCGCTCGTGAAGGAGGCGCTTTTAAATTCGGAGTTTGCCGATAAATACTCGTTTGTGCGTTCCAGCCCGAACTATTACGAGCTGCTCCCCAAGGGCGCGTCGAAAGGCGGAGGATTGATCGAACTTGCGCGAATATTGGGAATTCCGCGTGAAAAAACCATTGGGGTAGGGGACAATGAAAACGACCTGACGCTTGTACAGATGGCAGGTGCGGGCGTAGCTGTCGCGAACGCCGTAGACATGGTAAAGCGTGCGGCGGACTACATAACGGTGGACAACAATTCAAGCGCCATAGCGGCGGTTATACGTGCCGTGGAGGACGGAAAAATTAAATTATAACTTAAAAAAGACGGAGCGTTTGTGAAGTGAACCCCAAAGTTTAGACAAAATTTAATATTAAATTAACCGGTAATGAGTTCGGTATTGTACCGGACTCATTCCGTTTAATTTCATAGATATTCGGTCGTTGTTGTAATAGTCGATATATTCCTTTAATTCCTTGATGAATTCGCCGGCGCTCTCAAATTCCTCGCCATAAAACATCTCTACCTTCAATCTCCCGAAAAAGTTCTCCAT
>CANQXJ010000007.1 GCA_947627795.1 uncultured Clostridia bacterium | reverse complement strand
GATTATGTTAATGCGTTTCTCAATGATGGCGAAATTTTTTAAGGGAATTTTGTAACACATCATTGACAAACCTACAATATAATAAAATTTTAATGCAAACAAAAGCCGGGAAACGAAATTTCCTATTGAAATCCTGCCAAACTTATGCTATAATGGTAATAAGAATAAACTTGATTTTATAGAAGGAGGCTGATATTTATGATTTACGGAATTGAACACGTTGCCGTTGTTTCACCCGATACGGCGGCGCTGAAGGATTGGTATATGGAAATGTACGGCGGCAGAGTTGTTTACGATAACGGTAAGGGTACATACTTTTTGCAGTTCCCCGACGGCAGCATGATTGAGTTCGTCACCGCTCAGGCGGACAGACAGGACGAGGTTGAGAAAACGGCGGGTATACGCCATCTTGCGTTCGCTGTTTCACCGAAGGCGTTCGATGAGATTGTCGCGAAGCTTAAGGCGGATGAGAGAGTTGAGGAGGTTCATGACGTTTCGGAGAACGCTAAGGGACTTAAAACATACTGGTACAGGGACATCGAGGGCAATTTCTCGCACCTGATATATCGTCCGGATCCATTAATGTAAGCATTCCCATAAATCCGCCGATACTGCGTTATCCGATGCTTGAAGTATAAATATACGTCTGTGCGTCGGCTGCTTTGTCTTGGCGAATTTTTGAAAATGCTTTGGAGATGTTAATATTTTTATTAAATAAAAAACAATTTTAAGGAGGAAAGATTAATTATGAGTGATTATTTAAACTTCAGTCTTGAAGGCAAGGTTGCGCTTGTTACGGGCGCTTCGTACGGTATCGGCTACGCGATTGCTTCCGCTTTCGCAAAGTCGGGTGCGAAGATTGTTTTCTGCGACATTAAGCAGGAATTCGTTGACAAGGGCCTCGCTTCCTACGAGGCTGACGGAATTGACGCGAAGGGTTATGTTTGCGACGTTACCAACGAGGAAATGGTACAGGACATGGTAGCGAAAATTGAATCCGAGGTGGGCGTGGTTGATATTCTCGTTAACAACGCCGGTATTATCAAGAGAATTCCTATGTGCGACATGACCGCGGCTGAGTTCAGACAGGTTATCGACGTTGACCTGAACGCTCCGTTTATCGTTGCGAAGGCGGTTATTCCGTCGATGATTAAGAAGGGACACGGCAAGATTATAAACATCTGCTCGATGATGTCAGAGCTCGGACGAGAAACTGTTTCCGCGTACGCGGCTGCAAAGGGCGGCTTGAAGATGCTCACGAGAAACATCTGCGCTGAGTACGGCGCTTACAACATCCAGTGCAACGGCATAGGCCCGGGTTACATAGCAACTCCGCAGACCGCGCCGCTTCGTGAGAAGCAGCCGGACGGCTCGAGACACCCGTTCGACCAGTTCATCTGCGGAAGAACTCCGGCGGGCAGATGGCTCGACGCTAAGGAGCTCACCGGCCCCGCAGTATTCCTTGCTTCCGACGCTTCGAATGCCGTAAACGGTCATATTTTATACGTAGACGGCGGTATCCTCGCTTACATCGGCAAGCAGCCGTAATCGAACACAAACCACAGCCGCGGCGGTTTTCGCCGCGGTTTTTTTGTATTGACAAGTTCCTTGAAATATAGTAAAATTAAATTGTAAAAAAATTCTTTTTTGGGGAGGGATTAATATGAAATTTACGAAATACATAGCCGCTTTTTTGGGCGCGGCGGCAATTTCGGCTGCCGTCACCGCCGCAAGCGCGGCTGAAACGGCGTATTTATGCGTCAATAACACATGGCTCGGCGACAACTCGAACGGCGTGATCATCAACGGCACAACGCTTGTCCCAATCAGGGCGGTCAACGACAATCTCGGACTTCAAACATACTGGGACGAAGAGGAGCAGTGTGTTACAATTAACTTCGGCGACGGTCGGCAGTGCGATATGTATATAGGCGGCTATTATGCGTATATGCACGAAAATGACGCTGTCAGCGAGTACCGTCTCAACGCTCCCCCGATTATCATGTCGGACAGAACGTACGTCCCGATTCGATTCATATCGGAGGCGATGAACAAATTCGTGCGCTGGGAGGGCAGCAAGAGACTTGTGTTTATCGACAGCGAGCGCGCCTACGCCGAATATCTCAACGAGGAACAGGGCGAAATGCTAAGCGAGGAAGCTAAGGCGCAGAACCTATTAAATACCGCCGCGACGCGCTATAACAGCGGCGACTACTACGGCGCGCGCGACGCGCTTGACGTGCTCCGCGCGGCAGGATACGCTATGACCGACGAGCAGAAGGTGCGTTTGCAGGATTTTACAGTCCGTATAAACGATGCTATTGCCGACTGGGAGCAGAAGCTCGCCGAAGAGAACTCCTCCGGCGACACTCTTTTCGACGGCGGCGCTGTTAATTTCACGTACTACACCAAGGACTGGAACGTTGAGGCGCTCTATTCCGATTATCTCCGTTTGGAGAGCGAGGGCGACTGCATCATTTTCGAAACCGCCGACGGCCGCGGCTGCGAAAACGGGCTTGAGTGGATTGAAAAGTACGAAACCGCCGACTATGGCGATTCCGTTGACATAATCTCCGGACCGAATGAAACCGACCTGCCCGACACCGGCCGTATCGGCGGCGTTCGCGCGTACCAAATTACGTACACAAGCGAGAAGAACGGAGTTAAAACGCTGCACAAGACGGTTGTTGCTCAATGCGAGAGCACAATTTACCGCTTCGCCATGACGACTGACCGCGGCAGATGGCGCGATGAGCAGTACAGATATTTTGACGCGATGATGAGCTCGACAGCATTCGAATATTAAAAGCCGATTCAACACGGGACAAGTCATTTTGTCCCGTGTTTTTTCCTATTATAATATACACGTATCAGCGCGGGACGTCGAGGGCGCCGCCATATACATCCGCATTTTATAAAATCATACCTTGCAGGGGCGCTATGACAGAGCGTATCCCGCAATGCTTCCGTATCCGCCGTGAAATCACTTGCGTCACGGCGGGTTTTATGGTGACGGTTTTGATTCAAAAAATTGTTATATTTTCGGGAAAATTATTTTATGAAAAAACCTTGCATTTTATTGTGAATGGTGGTACAATAAAAGCGTATGAATGTATTCGCGCTGATGCGCGTTTGCGTCTTTACGGTCGGGCGCGGACGCGAACCATACGCGGGGTCGTTCAAAAATTCATGGGGAAGAGGTCAGCTTTATGCCTTTTCACCTAAGGGGATAGCTTCCCCAAGAAATTTTAATGAACTAATCTGAAAGGAGAAGTAAAAAGTATGAAAAAGAGATTTTTGTCAGCTATGCTCTCGCTGAGTATGGTTCTGACATCATTTCCGATCACAATGCCTATGGCTCGCGCTTCCGAGGAAGAACCGGCTCCGGTGGTCAACACCGTGGACGAACCTCAGAGAGCTGACGTTAGCGAGATTGCTGGCGTAAGCAGCGATAACGCGGGTGGGGGTATCTACGTAACCGGCTATGACAGCGTTGAAGAAATGGAAGCTGCCATTGCGAATGCCGATGACGGTATTATGCTGATGGATAGCAGCATTGAAGTAGGCGGCAGTTCTGAAGGACCGGCTCATACAACCTTGCAAGATGCTATTACTGCGGCATTGAGCAGACCAGAGAATAGTGTTTTGCTTACGATATCGGGCGGCGGTGTATTGCCGGATACGGAAGATATAGTAATTAATACCGAAAAGACTATTAAAATAGTTGTCAGCGGTGGTAATCCTACACTTAACGTAGGTATCAAAGTTGAGAAAGGTACACTGATTATCAATAATATGATAATCGCACCGTCAAAAAGCAAAGATGACGCAGGCAGACCGATTACTGTGTCAGGCGATGCAAATGTTACGTTAAGTGATTGTACTGTAACGGCGCAAGGCAAGAATTCCGCTGTTTATGTTGATGGTACTGCAAATGGAGCTACAGTTACGGTAAGTAATAGTTCGACTATCAGCAGCACGGGCTGGGATGCGTTCTATGTAGCAACAGGCGCAAATGGCGTTACAATTGACGTTGATGACAGCGAGATAAAAGGCTGGGATATTTTAAACAGCCATGGAACGGCCGTAACAGCTACATTTGACAATTCAACTTTGACAGCGGAAAATCCGTATAGCGGTACAACCGACAGCTTTGCCGCTTTTGTGTTTGCACAAGAAGCTGACGGCAACCAAGTTACCGTTACCGACGGAAGCTTAACATGTAAAGGTAACGATGATCCAACTAACGGAAATGAGCGTGTTGCATCGTTCTATTCAACGAAGAAGAACACACTCAATCTTAACTGCCCTGTCACAGTAAGCGGTAATGTTGATGATAACTGGTTCACCTATGATCAGGAAGAAGGATCGCCTACTCCGGTAGGAGGTCAGCAGGCTGGTGTTACATTTGGTGACGAGGTAACAGTTGATGGATATATTGTTATCGATAAGGACGGTAAGACGGCTGTCAACGTAGCAAATAAGCTTGCGGATGCTGTAAAGCTTGCGGAAGAAAACGGCTATACATCTATCAAAGCCGGTGGCACAGGCGTGGCTATTCCTGAATCAGAAGTTCAGGTTAAAAAGCCGATGGTCATTGACCCGAACGGTAGTTCGCTTGCTGAGAGCAATATCAAAGTAGAAGCAAATACTGACGTTGCTAAAGCTAAAGGCGACGACGACAAGATTTACGTTGTTCCGAACGCTATGCCTATCAAGGCTTCAGATAAGACTTATCTTCCCGAGGTTACACTCAAGCCGGTTAAAGATGATCCTTACGCGGTTGATGTAGAAATTACAGCTAAAAACGTTGAACCCACAGTGGACGGCGACGGATATAACACGTACAGAGTCGGCGTTGGTTTCGTACAGCCGGCGGATACAAAGACGGTTAAGTACGGCTTGGGTGATATCGGCGAAGAAATAACAGCGGATCAAGAAACCGCATCCGATGTATTGATTTTCAATAGTGGTCAAGGCAGCGGCTACGGCTGGTGGCCCGACATAACTTCTTTTGTTGGCAAATCAGGAACAAATGATTTCGGCGCTGTTAAGATAGAGTGGGGCTTAGACAATGACGAGACGCGTACTTATACATATAATGTTAAGATAGCAAGCGCATCACTGAAAACGACGGATCTCAAGATTTACGACTACGGTTACGCGGCGTCGGGCGCGAAAGATGCGGCGGCGAAAGTCTTTGAGGAGACAGCCAAATATCCTACTTTAAATGGCAAGGTGCCTGATGGATTTTCTAAGTACGTTGGAAAAAGAGACGTTGGAACGGATGTTTTTAATGAGGAAGTTAGTTATTCTTTAAGCTGGGGAAATACTGGCGGCGCCAACACCATGTGGGTTACATTTGACCAACCCATTCCTGACGGCGTAAATCTGACGCTTAAGTATTGTCATCCGAGCGACAAGAACACAACACAAGAGATAACTTTAAAGGGTGATGGTACAGCGTATACCTTCTATTGGGTTGTTGGCAAGTTCAACGGCGCATATGAGATTACGTCGGTAACCGCTGACCCTAAAGCGTTTAAAGATTGGTCGGCACCGACTGATCCGGAGTCTCCCGAACAGAAGTATAAAATCGACGAGGCAAATTACACGGTTACCGATATAGACGGCGGCGTTATTTACTCGGGTGCAGAATACAGCGAGGCTGTAACGGCACTGAACACAAGACCGGACGCGGAAAATCTTGTTGTCGGTAATGCGGCAACCGCGCCTATATACTCGGGCAGCGAGATCAATCGTCCGATTATTATTAAGAATAATGCAAAAGATGTGATAGTTGCTGATCAGCTTAGCAACAACGGTATCGGCAAGGGCTTGAAGGTTGTTGAGGGCGACACCGACAGCAATATGATTTATGTTGTTCCCAATGTTACTGCTCTTGACGGCGTCACTGTTCAAAAAGCACCTGATGTGACAATAGAACCTAAGGCGGAAGGTGACGTTGTTACGACAGCCCGTGAGGTTAAGGTAACTCTTTCCAATGGTCAGTTCTCGGCTAAGCCGGGCGGTTCCGGTACGGCAACATGGTGGGCAGGTTTGGGCTTCACCGCTCCGGAAGGCGCGGGCGCTATGGAACTCCAGTGCACACCGTGGACTGGACAGGGTTGGAATCCGAACGCAGGCAGCATAAGCGGCGGCGTTTATAGGCTTTGGTTTGATGCAAGCCAGTATGCAGACGGTACTGAATATGATATTTGGATCAAATGGAAATCAGGCAACAAAGAACTCTATGTAACAAAATATGCAATCACTGTTGATAATGCAACAATTGATAAATTCACGCCGTATGTGAAGAAATTCGATTATGACGTAGACGGCGAACAAGCGCAGAAGGATGCAATCGCTGATGTTGCAGATCTCGCTGCAGGCAATACAAACCTTGATCCGAACGGCGCTAACAAAGACGAGTGGGCTATTGCTGCCGAGAGCGTTACTGACGGCGCAGATGGAACGTCCGATATAGCGGCGACAGCAAACGGCTGGACAGAAAATAATATCATGTGGGTAACATTCCAGGATCCCATTCCGAGCGGCATGGACCCGGTACTCACAATCGAAAGCGGCACAAAGACAATTAAGGTAAAGCTTAAAGGTACAGGTCATACCTATACATATTATTGGAAGGCTACGGATGTATCTAACGGCGTATTCCAAATTAAGACAATTAAAGACGGCACAAAATTTGCTGATAATTGGTCAAAGACCGGATCCGAAGACGACACAGCGGTTGACGACGGTG
Source organism: uncultured Clostridia bacterium (assembly GCA_947627795.1). GTDB lineage: Bacteria > Bacillota > Clostridia > UBA1381 > UBA1381 > CANQXJ01. The sequence continues at coordinate 58,137 of CANQXJ010000007.1, read as the reverse complement.
TTATGGTTTATAAGGGCGCCGAGCTGATCGGCACATTTGATACACTCGAGGCTGCGGTTACAAAGGTCAACACAACACCCGGCGCGGATAAGATCATTGTGACCAAGACTGAAAGTGATGTGTTAGGTACCGGAAATACAATTAACAGACCTGTTGCGATCGAAGTTCCGACAGGTAAGACAACCGATGTCAAAACCGCAGTTACAGCCGGTGATGGCTTTAAGCTGTTTACAGCAGCCGATAGCAAGGTTACCGAGGTTAAAGATAACGAAGCTTACGGCGAAAACATCTATATCATACCTAACGTTATTCAGCTCGATGGTAAGGCGTCGGCATATGATACAGCTGACGCATATATCGACGTTGCGCCTCGCGTAACAGACGGCAAGGTTTCCGTAACTCAGGTAGACGTAGTTGTTGCGGGCGCTGACATTAAGCCGAATCTCGGCGGCGCTCCGTCAACAGACTGGTGGCTCGGCGTTGGTTTCTTAAATCCGTCTGACGCAAATAAGGTTTCGTTTGACAGAGTCGGCTTAACGGAGGCTGATAAAAACGATGACGGAAAGTACAAGAAGAACGGTACGGATGGTACATTTGATAATTTCACGGGCGGCACAGGATTCTCGGCATGGATTCCGGCTAAATCACTTGAAACAGGATATACCTACAAGCTGAAGTGGTGGAACGATACTTCTGAAACTAAGACAATCGGCGAGTACGAGTACATGATAAAGACAGTCAAGGCTAATCTCGGCGACTTCGTTCCGACAGTTGGCGAGTTCGAGTTCAAGATGAACGCGAAGGGTGATGCTGAAGATATTGCAGAGAAATATCTCACTGACACCCTTGGAGTAAGCGCTAAGATTGAAGGAAAAGATGACTGGTCGGCTGCAGCCGATGTTTCTACATCGAAGATTGACATAGCAGCAAAACCGGCGACGGGCTGGTCCGATAAGAATATTATGTGGGTTACCTTTAAACAGCCGATTCCTGATGATATTATTGTAAAAATGACAATCAGAACATTGAATGGTTCTGCTACAATAAATATGGAAGGTAACGGTAAGACCTATACATATTATTGGGTACTTAATGAAGGTTTTTACAGTAACAAGTATACAATAACAAACATTGAAGCCCACAACGACAGCGTACAGCATCTCGGCAAGTGGGAGAAGAAGGCGGATGACGGTCAGGACGTAACCGCTATTGACGGATTTGTTTTGGAAGAAATTGGCGGAGACGTTATTGAGATGTATCCGACACTGAAGGAGGCTGTAGAGGCTTCCGAGGGAATGGATCCGACCGCTGCACGCAAGATCGTTGTTGCGGACGGCGAAAAGACATTTACCGGCGATGACGCTAAGGCAACTGTAAATGAGCCTTTAGTTATCGAGACAAACGGTAATGATAGTATTGATGTTACAGCCGGCACGGGTATGACAGTAGATAATACGACTAAGGCGGATACAATTTACGTTCTCCCGGCGACTGTTGGCCTTGCAAATGATAATAACGAAAAACCGAGCACAACAGTTGCTCCGCATACACAGGATACAGTAAGCCCGTATGAGGTTGACGTTACTGTTACAGGTGTGACAATCGGTTCTTCGCTCGGCAGCTCGCCGCAGGCGGGGTGGTGGACCGGCGTTGGTTTGGTAGCTCCGACAGGCGCGACGAAGCTTGATTATAATGTTACATTCGGCACGAAGTCTATAAATGGCAAAGGTGTAGATGTTGAAGCAATGCAGACAGGCGGAAGTGGTCTTGAGCTGTGGCTCCAGGCTGATACGCTTGATGATCCGACTGACGCTGTAGTAACATGGTACAAGAGTACGGAAGTTATCGGCACATATACGTATCATATTAAGAAGGATGAAAACTTAGAGCTTTCTCCGTATGTACCGTATATCCGTGCATTCGGCTACGGTGAGAAAGCTGATGACGCAAAGAAGAATGTTACGGCTGACTTAGAAAGATTAGGTATAGAATATACGCCTAATACAGATGATTGGGCAGATCAGACTATGTATGTAATTCTCGATAAGCCGATTCCGGTAGGCGTCACGCTCGAAATGAAGATTAAAGATCCGAAAGGTAATGTATTTACTCAGGAGCTTGTCGGTTCGAACGAAGGCGGCGATAACAAGGGTAAGTACCAGGTATATGCATGGAGCTTCAAGAATCCTAACCAGATGGAGTTACCGCGCGAGATTGGTAAATACGAGATTACAGACATTACAGGAAAAACGCCGAACGAGTCAAGGGTTGACTGGAAAAACGGCGTAGGTGTAAGCGAGGATAAGGATGTAAATGTAATTGTACCGGGTGAGCTTACTGTTGGCTTTGAGGAGACTGCAGACGCTGCTAAGGCGGCTGTTGCGGAAAAGGCTCCGCATAAAGACGGTGATATTGCGGTTGAGATTACCGATTTCTCAACAAATAATATGTACGCTATATTCGAGAATCGTCTCTCCGGCATGCCTACAGAGGAGGTTACTCTTACGGTAACAAATCCGGATGAGGAGACATGCTATGAGGAAAAAGTGGCGCTTAGCGACGTAGGAGTTATCTACTTCGATTTCGCCGGCGCAAATGACGGTACATATACTGGCGGTCATTCCGGTAAAGCGATTAAAGAAGGTACATATAAGTTTGTGCTGCAAGACAGCGATGGCAGAACGCTTAGCTCGGCTGATCTTACTATTGACAAATATACATGGCAAGCGAATACAGATTCTGCAACGAAAGGTCAGTTTGCGGACAGCAAGACGACGGATGAGCATTATGCGGAGTGCGATAATGAAGGTAAAGCATTTGATGCTATGACTAACAAGCCGGCTGCTGATCCGAAAGCTCCGGGCACGGTATACAGATTTAAGGATTGGAGTGCCTTTGAAGCGGATGCTGACAGCGAGCATGTATACGTAGCTAAAGCAAATTGGGAAGACTACACGGGTGGCATCACCCTTGATAGTGTAGGTTTCAAGGCTCATGGCGATGATGCTGATGCTGCAATCGCAGAATTGCTTGATGATAGTGATTTCTCAGGCGATTCGGCTGATTTGACAGTATATGCGGGATTGACTGGTAAATATACAGAGCCTGAAGATGCTGAAACTTCGTATAAGACACTTACTTTGAAGGTATTTGGCAAGGGTGAAGACAACACCGGCACTCCGATTTATACGGAATCGTATAAGGCTGGTACGGTTATCTATTTCCACTTCCAGCATCCGGATCAGGTAGGTGCGGGCGAACCCACTACTGGAGAAAATCCTGATTCATGTGCAAGTGCAAACGCTGAAGCGGGAACGTATAAGGCATACCTCTACGGTAAGGACGCTGACGGTAACGATGTAGTAGTAGGCGACCCTATAGAGTTAAATATCTACGAAGTGGAGTATAATACAGTAGATGGACAATTTAATGATGTAGGCAATGCAGACCAGTTCTACGGTAAGTACGATGTATCCAGCAACAAGACGTACACAACGTACATTATGGATACGGATTATAATAAAATAGACACAAAACCGTCTGTATCACCTGTAAAAGATGAGAATTCATATTTCCTTGGATGGAAGGACACTACAGTTGCAGAAAACCTTGCTACCGGCAAAAAAGTAACATACACAGCTGAGTATAAAAACTATGCGGATCTTAAGGTTAAAAATATAGGCTTCAAGGCTGACGCTGATGATGCGAATGCTGTAATTACCGGATGGCATAATCTTGCAGATGATCCTAAGAACGTCGAGGATTGTATCGACAACACGATGTTCGTTCAGCTCAGCGACAAATTCGTTTCCGCGAACGACGCGAAGCTTACAATGGCTGTTTATAGCAGTGATGCCGATGCGACGAGCAACACGCACCCGATTTATCAGGAAACAATAGAAGAAGAAGGCGACGCAGCGACTATTCTGTACTTCCGTTTCCCGGGTGAGGGCGAGTCAGTGGGCGCTGCTGGTAAACCTAATAACGGCGACTCATGTGCAAGCGAAGCGCTTAAAGCGGGCAAGTACATAGTTAAGCTCTATAAGGGCGGCGATTTGACAAGTCCGATTACCGATTCTGATAAATCAATCTTCATATCAAAGGTAACCTTTGATATGAACGATGGTAAGCTGGTTGAGGTTGACGGCAATACGACAGACTTAACGAAGAAGGATGTTTATCTGTCAAGCATTGGCTATGGAACTGATGATCAGGATTATGCTCCGATAACGACCAAGGGCGATACGATTAATTTCAATACTTGGAAAGGCTACAAGAAAGGCTATGCTCTTCAGGGTTGGATCGGTATTCCGAGACAGAAGGATGAAGAGACAGCGCGTGTGTACGCAGCTCCTACGGGAGAAGCTACAGAGCAGACGTTCGAAGCTATATGGCATCTGTCTAAGGTAGAAATCGTAGGCATGGGCTTCAAGGCTGATAAGGATGCGGCTCAGAAACAGTTCAACGATTGGCTCGGATTAGCTAACCTTAGTCCGGTAACTGACGGCGGATCCAATATGATTTATATGGTTTACAAGCTGCAGGATCAGTTGACAGACAATGACACAGGTTTACAGAAGTATAAGAAGGAGCTTTCGAAAGACGGTAAGATGATTACCGAAGTATTCGGCGGCAGCGAAGTTAAGAAGGGCGGCAGCATTTATGCTTCGTTTGACAGTCCTACACAGCTGACAGCGGAAGTCAGAGAGAATCCGCAGGGACTTTACACGTTCAAAGTATATCCGACAGATGACAAAGATAGCTATGCGGAATCGAGACTCGCTATCTATAAGGTAGTTTACGACGCGGGCGACGGTACATTCGGCGATGTCAATAAGTTTGACGCCGGCTATATTATGGAACAGGATATAGCGAATATCGACGCAGAGGAAAATGCTCCCAAGCTGAGCAAGCCGACGAGCGATCCGACGCAATCGGGCTACATCTTCGAAGGATGGGCTTCGCCTGTAGCTAATAACAACGACTATACTTTGACATATAAGGCTAAGTGGACCAGCAACAGTGCGGCGTTCGTAGGCGCGGGCTTCAAGGCTGACGCTCAGGCTGCTGTGAATGAGATTAATAAGCTGTATAAAACAGTATACGGCGAAGAACCCGCAGTTGATCAGTATTCGACAACAAATATCAGTCCGAATACAATGTACGCGGGATTCAAGCTTGCGACAGCGGCGACGAATAAGACAAATTATACTGTAATGGTTGAAGGACCTGACGGTGTAAAGGATTATACGGAAATTAATGATAAGAACGTTGGCGGTATGGTATTCGCATCGTTCGATAATTCGGGACACTTTGCGGCAGGCAGTGCGTTTGACAAGGATAAAGCAGCGGGCAAGTACACCTTCAAGCTTTATGAGGGCACCGGCAAGGAGAACAAGGTTGACGGTCTTAAGCAGCTTTCAGAAACGTCGATAGATATCTACAAGGTAGTTTACGACGCGAACGAAGGTGAGTTCGAAGGCAATGCAGCTTCTGTTTCAGCGTATGCCGCGAAGGATGATATTTCGAGCATTACAGCTCCGACACCCACAAGGACAGGTTACGCGTTCGTGGGATGGGGCGAGCCTGTAGATGACGGTTATGTAAGAACATACAAGGCTAAGTGGAGCGCGACGACAACGTCGGGCATAAAGGCAGGCTTCAAGGCTGACGCTGAGGAAGCAAATCTCGCTATCTCAGGCGCAATCGGCATACCTGTAAGCGACTGTGATGATAACACGATGTATGTAACATTCGATCGCTTCAAGGCAACGGCGGATACACCGATCACCGTTACCGTAAAGAAGGGTGAGACACAGGTTTACGAGCAAACTGTTGACAATCAGGACGTTTCGGCTGTATATTTCAGCTTCGAAGAAGGCGCAGGCTCGAAGGCTGAGACGACGCTTGCGGAAGGCGAGTACACAGTAACTGTTACGGGCAAAGACGGCAAGATAGGTGAAACAAAGGTTACTATCTACAAGGTAACATATAACTACAACGGCGGTTCAGATTTAAATATCGCTAATGCATATGTTGACGAGGCAGATCTTGACAGCGTTACCGCAACAACAGACGTACCTACTCGCAACGGATATGAATTCGTTGAATGGGAAGATACGACTGATAAAACAACGTTCACGAGAACATTCAAGGCTGCTTGGGAAGAACAAACAATAGGCAGACTTGCGTTTGATTTCCTTGCAGACGCGGAAGACGCCAACGACTTAATCAGTGATTATGCCGGCAAGGAAGTAACGGATTGCGGCGACAATACGATGTATGCAATTGTTGAAAACCGTTTCTATGCTGAGGCAGGCAAAAAGATGACTGTTAAGTTTACATACCAGGGCGGCGAAGCTGAAGCGGAAGTGCCTGTATTCGAGCAGACAATCGAGGATGGCGACGCGAGGGTTGTATACTTTAGATTCGTTGACGAACCGGACGGCAACGCAGGTAAACCTTATAATGGTGATTCGATAGCGGCTATCCCGCTTAGAAGAGGTATATACACTGCAACAGTTACGGTTGACGGTGAAGAGCCTATTACGAAGAGCCTTAGAATCTATGAGGCGCTTTACAATGCTAACGGCGGTCAATTTGGAGACAACAGCACAAGAAAGTCTGTGGGCTTTGCCGCATCATTGTTAGAGGCTATGATGAGCCTTGATAGGGAGATAACTCCGGACGAATTAGGAGGACTTACACGCAGCGGTTATACATTCACCGGATGGAAGTTCGCATCTGATACGGAAGAGGCCGCATATGTCGCGCAGCTCATGGCTCAGTGGACGCCGACAAGTCTCGGTGACGAAGCTAACATCAAGGCTGCAGGCTTCAGATCGACAGCTGACGGTGCAAAAGCGGCAATTAAGGATGCTTCCAAGGCTGAAGGATTTGACGGAATTAACGCGGCGGATTGCGTTGACGATACAATGTATCTCGTTCTTAATGAACGCTTCGAGGCAACTCCGGATAACCCGCTGGTTGTAACCGTAAACAAAGGTCTTGAAGAGGTTTACAAAGAGACACTCACGAGCGGTGTTCAGGCTGTATACTTCCACTTTAACAGAGATGCTGCGGGAAGCGGCGATAACTCTACAGGCGACTCTGTTGCAAGCAAGATTCTTGGCTCGGGTGCATACACTTTGACAGTGACGACAAGCGACGGCAAGAGCAGCACAGCTACAGCCAATGTTTATAAGGTAACATTTGCGGACGAGGACGGTACGGCGCTTAACGGCATTGATCCGGTATTCGTAGGCGAAGGTGAACAGGCCGTATATCCGACAACGGCACCGACCAAGGATGGTTACACATTCGAGGGATGGACACCGGCTGAGTACACAGGTAACGGAAACAATACTGATGTAACGGTTAAGGCTTCGTGGAAATCGAATACTACACCGATTCCGACGGATGCGCCGACAGCAAAACCGACGAATGAACCGACACCGACAGCTAAACCGACAGATAATCCGACACCGACAACAAAACCGACGGATAATCCGACACCGACAACAAAACCGACGGATAATCCGACAACAGCTCCGACTACTCCTACAGAAGAACCGACGACTGCTCCGACTGTGACACCGACAACGGCTCCTACAGAAGCTCCTACAGCAGCTCCGACGAGAAGCCCGAGTTTGCCAGGCAGCGGTGGCGGCGGCTTCAGCGGCGGTGGCGGCGGAACAACAAAATATAATGTTGACACGCCGAAGTCAGACGACGTTAAGAACGGTTCTGTATCTGTAAGTCCGAAGTCAGCAGCTAAAGGCTCAAAGGTAACGATTACTGTTAAACCGGATGACGGATATACGACGGGTGACGTAAAGGTTAAGGATTCTAATGGCAACGAAGTTCAGCTCCAGGATAACGGCGACGGTACATTCACATTCACGATGCCCGCGTCCAAGGTAACGGTTGAGGCGACATTTGCTGAAGCGGGAGCGGCTACGGCAGCTCCGGACGCTACGGCAGCTCCGGACGCTACAACAGCTCCGAGCGCTACAACAGCTCCGGGCCCAATGGCAGTTCCGCCGGGAACTGAGCATGATTGTCCGTCGGAGAAGTTTGTTGACGTTGACCAGAGCTTGTGGTATCATGAGTCAATTGACTATGCGTTGATTAACAGCTTGATGGTTGGCACAGACGATACAACATTTGAACCGAATTCAACGACGACACGTGCGATGATCGTATCAGTTCTGTACAGACTGGAAGGCGCTCCGGCGGCTGCGAAGGCAGGCTTCAAGGATGTGGCGGAAGGCGCTTGGTACGCTGATGCGGTAGCTTGGGGCGAGGCTAACCACGTTGTAAGCGGTTACAGCGCGGAAGAATTTGGACCGAATGATGCTATCACTCGCGAACAAATGGCATCAATCTTATACAGATATGCTCAATACAAGAACATTGACGTATCGGCGCAGGCTGATCTCTCCGGATACTTTGACGCAGCTTCTGTAAGCGACTGGGCTAGAACGCAGGTAAGCTGGGCAAATGCAGAAGGATTGATTACAGGCATGAGCGATACGGAGCTTGCACCTGTTGACACGGCGACACGCGCGCAGGTTGCGGCAATCCTCATGAGATTTTGTGAGAATATCGCGAAATAAGATGTTGACATAAAAAGGCAGAGCTTCGAAAATGCTCTGACAAAACGATAATGTTTTACGGCAACGGCATAGCTTCGGCTATGCCGTTGTTATTAATTTTGCCGTAAAATATCGGAGCTGTTTATAATGTATGAAAGGTAAAGAATATGAAATATAAAAAATCGAATGAAAAGGATTTATTACGAATTGCGGCGGACGCGTATTAATGATGTTTTTCAAACATTTCCCTGACTGTGTCGTATGCGATTTTCGGCCGGCGGTATTCGTCTACTACGCCCTTGTTGTTGCGGCAGCGCGCGCGGCTTTGAAACCATCCGCCTTCTTCTGTAACGCGGCAGTCGGCAAACTGCCAAACAAACACACCGCTTATGCGCTCGTCGTTCATATAAACCGCGAGGTTTTCACGGATTATGTCAGCCTGCCGTTCCTCGCTCCATTTGCAGCGAGAACGGTCACGATAGCCGTAAATCGCCGCGGCGCCGACTTCGCTTACGATTATCGGCTTGTTAGCGCCGCCGGAATTGTAAATCCATTCTATTTCTTCGTTGCTGCGCTCGGAAACATCGCAGTCCTGATACCATTTTGAGTACATATTAAATGATACAACGTCCGGCAAATCAAGACAGATATCGGTGAAATGGCGGCATGTTGCGGAAGTGGTGGGACGCGTTTTATCCATCGCCTTAATTTGCTTGTACTGTTTTTTATACATTCGTCTGCCCTCATCGGTTTCGGAGGCGCATTCGTTCAAAATTCCCCATATCACAATTGACGGGTGGTTATAGTGGTTTTCAATCATTTCGCGTATGCAGTCCCCACACTGCCGTTCGAAATTCGGGTTTTGCATATCATTTAATCCGAGTCCCCGCGCGTGGTTTTCCTCCCAAACCATTATCCCGCGTTCATCGCACAGGTCGAGGAAACGCTCGTCGTTGGGGTAGTGACAGGTGCGCACCGCGTTCGCATTCGCGTTCTGCATAAGATCCATGTCCTGAACCATGTGCTGCAGAGATACGGCGCAGCCGTCAACGGCGTAGTCCTCGTGACGGTTAAAGCCTTTGAGAAATACGGGTTTGCCGTTTAAGTATATTTTTGATTCCTTCACCTCGACGACGCGGAAGCCGACGCGCTCAATTAAATCGTCGATTATCTTGCCGCCGCATGACAGCTCCGCCGTAAGCGCGTACAAATTCGGCTCGCCGACAAACCATGGCTTTATATCGTCAAAATTCTGCTTAAATATTACCGATGTTTCAGCAGCTGCGCCGACATCAAGCGCACGCTCGGATTTTGCTCCCGCGAGCGTGGTTTTTACCGTGATTTTCTTCGGGACGGCGGAAATGTTTTTTATTATAATCTCAGTTTCCGCGCTCCATTTGCCGTTATTAAACGACGGCGTAAAGCGGATTCGCTCTATATAAACGCCGCTTATAATTTCAAGCGAAACAGGACGTGTAATTCCTCCGTAGGTATAGTAGTCATTGGGAATATGCAGCGCGCTGTGCTCGCCAAATGAATTATCAACCTCTACTCTTATTTCGTGTTCGCCTTCGGCCGCGTTTTCCGCGACGGCTGCGAACGGCGTAAACGCGTTATAGTGATGCGCGATTTTCACACCGTCGAAATATACGTCCGCCGTGTGGCTTACGCCCTTGAATTCAAGACGGATATTGCTCGATTGTTTTATGTAAACCTTTTTCGTATAAATCCCCTTACCGCGGTAACAGAGCAAATCGGGATGCTGCTCCCAGCATCCCGGAACAGGCAATTTAAAGCTTTTCCCTTCAGCGGTGAAATCCCATATTCCGTCAAGCTCCCGCGTTTCTCTGACTCTGTGATTTTCAAATAAACGAATCATAATTTTTCACTCCTATTTCGTTTCGCTGATTAATTTTTTTATTATTCCGCCGCCGCGCTTTAAAAGACACTGCGCCGCGATTCCCGTAAATACTCCCGTTATGACTGCGGAGATTGTCAGAACCGGCAGATACCACAGTATCTGAATCGTTCCGGTTACAATTACCGCCGCCGCAAGCTGCCCGACATTGTGGAATATCGCTCCGATTACGCTCACGCACCACGTCATGTTCTCCTTCATAAACAGCGTAAGGACAGCCATCGCGGCAAAGCACAGCGCGCCTCCTGCGGCGCTGTATACGAAGCTCATCATATTGCCGGTGAAAACGCTTCCGAGTATTATTCGAAGAGCCGTAACCGCAAACGCCTCTCTGCGTCCGAGAACTATTATTGTGAAAAGCGTTACAACGTTAGCAAGCCCGAGCTTAATTCCGGGGATAGGCGCGACGGGCGGTATCTGCGCTTCTATCACAAATATCACCAAAGCCGCCGCCGTCAGCATAGCAGTTACGGTAAGTTTTTTTGTGCTCATGTTACATTCCTCCCGCAGCCGCATCAATCTTATCCGCACCGCCCTTTATTTCTATTGTTATTTTGTGCGGCAGACAGACTATCGGCACTGCTCCGCTGTCTATCCAGCCTTGGTTTACACATATTTTATCCGGACAGTCGGCACTTTGCATACGTATTTTTCCTTTTTCCGCTCTCACTCTGTTTGTGTGTCCGTCGTAGGACAGGTCAAATTCGAGAGGCTCGGAAAGGGAATTGAGATTTATCTCTCTTATCACTTTGCCGCCGCGATATATTACAGCTATCCTGTTTTGTGAAGTTATTGTATTTTTTATAAATATTATCGACGCGCATATAAGAACAACCGCGGCGATGACAGCAGCCGCGATTTTATTTTTTTTGTCCATAGCCGTTCTCCTTGTTATAAGTGTCGGAATAATTTTGCTATCCCGACTTGATATTGCAAAATATATAGTATATAATAAATATAACACAATAATCGTAAAATTTCAATTTTTCGCGTTTAATTAATTAAATTTATTTTGAAAGGCAGTGTTAAAATGAAAATGTTCGGATTAAAAAGCAAATTGACGGGAGCGGCAATGGCGGTGGTGATCTCGTTTTCTTCGGCTGTACCAGCAATTACAGTATACGCATATGATCTTCCAAATTCCTTTTGGGCTTTAAACGACCGCTATGAAGCAGCTGTAAGCAATAAAAATTATGCTGAAACGATTGAATATGCGTCGCAAATTGTTGACTTGATAATCAATGAGCCGGTTAACGAGCAAACGCAGGACATACTCGGCTCCCGAATGTACGAGGCGGCGTTTGCGGCGTATTACATTAAAGACTATAATACGGCGCTTAAGTTTTTCAGTGACTATATACCGTACGGTAAAAGCCGCAATTGGACTGACGGAGTAAAAATTGCCGAAAATTTTGTAAAGCATCTTACACCGGCGCTTGATATCTATAAGTTTACTCCGACGGAACAGGTGTATTTTGGCGCGAAGAACGAGCCGCACGGCGTGCTTGTCGGTGAAGTGAGCGAAACCTCAAAAGATGGCGATTCTATGGTTTTGCTTTATCTTGAGTACGGCGACACGTATTTTGATTGGGCGAACCGAGTTCTGAATGAGGCGGAAAGGGACGGCAAGACGGTAGAGCTGGCGCTGAATTTTATGGGTGAGGGAAATGACGTGCGCTCAATAAGCGCGTCCGACAGCTATCTGTCAAGTCTTAAGGAATTATTATCACAGCATTCCGACGTTCCAATACTTCTCAGAATAGGTGCGGAAGTGAATATATGGGGAAACGCCTGTACGCCGGATGAATTCAAACAGGCGTTCAGAACGGTTGCTTCGACTGTGCGCTCACTCCCGAATGTCGCGACAGTGTGGTCTGTGGCGCACACCTCCGACTGGGTTCGCAATGCGTCCGATTTCTATCCGGGCGATGAGTATGTTGACTGGGTAGGAGTAACTGCGTATATTGCAAAGTATTTTTCCGGTCAAAGATGGGCGGAGCAGTCGGTGTTCAACGAGGTCGTTTTCAAATCCGGATATAATTCGGATCCTGTTCTGATGGTAAAGGATATAGTAGATGAGTTTGGCGACAGAAAACCGATTATGATTTCGGAGTGCGGAAGCGCGCACTACACGGGCGGCTCAATAAACGAGAGTTATGCGGATTGGGGAGCGGAGCAGCTTAAAAATCTCTATTCTCTTATTCCTATGGTATATCCGCAGGTAAAGCTGATGGCGTACTTCAATAAACGTGTGACAAGCGAGGTTAATTACTATGATTACGACGGCAGCCGCGAGCTTGAAGCGGAATATTCAAATCAAAAAAAATCGCCGTGGTTTATACATGGAGACAGCTACGGCAGAGCTGACATGTATTTTGAAAAGGTTTCCGGTCCTTTGAACGCTGCAGAGCCTGTAACTATAGGGGCGTATCCGCATCTTTACGGCTCGGACTCAATCACGGTGGATTATTATATTGACGACACATGGGCAGCCTCATCGAAGGAAGCGCCGTACCAAGTTAATCTTACAGTTCCCGGCGGAGGTCATACTCTTAAGGTGGTTGCTTCGGGCAGCAACGGAGCGTCTATGGAAAAGGTATATTCCATAAACGGCGGCGGCAGTTCGGACCAGGACTTTGCCGACACGTTTATACTGTCCGATATTCAGCGCGATGCTGTAAAAAATGCTGTCGGCAAAGGTATTGTAAGCGGCTACGAGGATAACACTTTTCGTCCGTCAAACACAATAACACGCGCGGAGTTTGCGTCTATGATATGCCGTGCTATGGGATACTCTAACTCCGGAAGTTGTACGTTTGACGACGCGCGTGACCACTGGGCTACAGCAGCCATAAAAGCGTGCACTGACGCCGGGGCGATTTCGGGAATAGGGGAGAATAAGTTCGCGCCCGACGAAAATGTTACGCTCGAACAAGCTGTAAAAATTGTAACTTCTGTAACCAATATAGCGCCCGCGAATGCTTCTTATCCCGAAGGTTATTTAAGCGCGGGTTACAGCGCGGGAATTATGGAAAACCTCGTATCATACGAGCATTCCGGAGATTTAAACCGCATCGACGCGGTTGTGCTTATAACACAGGCGCTTAACGCAAAGTGATTTTAGTAATCAAAAAGCGTCGGTTTTAAGCGGCGTAATTAAAATGACGCAATAAACAAAGAGATTCAAGAAAAAAAGCTTGAATCTCTTTGTTAAAAATCCATTAGAAATATTTGGGAAACAACTCGGTTTGCACGGGCGCTTTCGCTTTTAAATTTATCTGTTGCCGTAAAATGCCGCGTATGATTTGTATGCCATGTAGACGTCGCTCTTAGCGGTGATTTCAAACGGAGCGTGCATTGATAGTACGGGCACGCCGCAGTCGATTACGTCCATGTTCAGGTTCGCGACATATTGCGCGATCGTTCCGCCGCCGCCCTGGTCGACCTTGCCAAGCTCGCCGGTCTGCCATATCACGCCGTTGTCGTCCATTATTTTTTCTATCTCGTATAAAAACTCCGCGCTTGCGTCGGAGGAATCGGATTTGCCGCGCGCTCCGGTGTATTTCATCAAAATCATGCCGCAGCCCGCGAACGCGGCGTTTTTCTTTTCGGAAACGCTTTCATAGTTCGGATCGACAGCTGCGCCAACGTCTGAGGACATGCATACCGAATTGCGTATAACTCTGTTGTATTCAGTAACAGTGCATTCGCCCTTGATTTTTTCTATTATTTCCGCGACGGTCATTTCCATGAACGCGCTCAGCATTCCGGTGTTGCCCATAGAGCCTATCTCCTCTTTGTCAACGAGCAGCGCTGCGGCTGTTTTCTTCGGTGCTTCCGTGTCAAGCGCAGCTTTGAGCGTTGTGAACGCGCATACTCTGTCGTCCTGCCCGTACGCGCCTATAAAGCTCTCGTCAAGACCTACGTTTCTCGCTTTGAACGCCGGAACTATCTCGATCTCCGCGCTCAAGAAATCGCGCTCGCGTATTCCGTAACGCTCGTTTAAAAGCTTTAATACCGCGAATTTGACCTTTTCGCTTACATCGTCAGATTTTAAGGGTATGCCGCCGATAAGGATATTGAGATTTTCACCCTCTATGCCCTCGGTCATTTTCTTAGTCATCTGATCCTTCGCGAGATGCGGAAGCAGATCCGTTATGCAGAATACGGGATCGCTTTCGTTTTCGCCGATATTGAGCGTCACCCTTTCGCCGTCCTTCGTGAAAATAACGCCGTGAATCGCGAGCGGGATCGCCGTCCACTGGTATTTCTTTATTCCGCCGTAGTAGTGCGTTTTAAGAAGCGCCATGCCCGTGCTTTCGTAGAGCGGGTTTTGCTTTAAGTCAAGTCTCGGCGAGTCGATATGCGCGCCGACTAAATTTATACCCTCGTCTATGTCCTCGCTGCCTATGATTGCGAGAAGTATGTTTTTATTACGGTTTATCACGTAAACTTTATCGCCGGCTTTGAGAGCTCCTTTTTCGGCGAGGGGAACAAAGCCGTTCGCCTTTGCCATTTCAATAGCTTTGCTCACGCACTCGCGCTCGGTCTTGCCCGCGTCGAGAAATTCGCGGTACTCGTCGCATAAAGCGAGCATTTCCGCTTTTTGCTCGTCGGTGATTTCTTCGTAAACGTTTTTCCTTTTGTAGGACAGTTCTTCAAAAAGTTCTTTATCTGTCATTATATCATTTCCTTTCAGCCGTTTTATTACAGCAATTATAGCATATAACGGCAATAATTTCAACATAATTATATTATATTGCGCCGGGATTTATTTATCCGTTTTATTGTCTGTAAAATTCGCGCACGGCGTTTTCCACAGCTTTTACCTCGCTTAACAATTCGTCCGCCGACATTCTCAGCGCTCCGCCGCCCATGATTATGATTTGTTCAAGATTATCGGATGTGGCGACTCTTACGCGGTGCTTTTTGCTAAGCTCGTGCGTCACCTTTTCGATGTACATATCGGCTGTTTCCGCTTCCTTTGTGTACACTACGTTTATATTGTGGTATTTTTCAATCTCACGCTCGCTGCCTTTGACCTTGTACGCGTCGAATACGAGGATTATTTCGCATTGGCGGAAGCCCTGATAGTTGCAGAGGATATCCGCTAAGCGGTCGCGCGCCGAGCCTAAGTCGTGCTCGGAGATCTCGCGAAGCTCGTCCCATGCGAAAATAATGTTGTAGCCGTCAACGAGCAGATATTCCGGCCCTTCGTGGAGCGGGCGGGCTTTCGGGTATTTCTTTTGCTGATGCGTTTTTTCGGTGCGCATAAGGTTATAGTTTTTACGCTGCACCTTGCCGTAGGTTTTTTCGAATATGCGCAGAAGCTCGTCGTCGTCCGCAACTCTGCTGATGTATTCGCAAACCTGCTGTTCCTGTATAGGCTCGGCTGCCTTTTCGGGCTTTACCGCGCTTTCGAGGTGCATATGCGAGTATACGTCCTGCCAGTTCACGACGTATCCCGCGCCGTGCGAGCAAAATACCGAATCTGCGGTGTTTTCGAGATCCGCGTCGCAGTCGTAGTTTATTTCGGCTATTACCTCGTCGGGGTTGTGGCATTCCTCGTAGCCCCTTACCGAGCAGAATAAGCGCCCTTTGCCGCGCGTGTATGATGTAAGCTCCGTGTGATAGCCGCGCATACACGCGACAGGCGCGCTGCCTGTGAGGATCGCCGTATCGCCGCGTATTTCGGGCGGCGATATCGTGCCCGACATCTGCTGTATATCGGTCATGGCGCGCCCGACCGCGTCGGAGGGGACTTCAAGCTCGAAGTCGTACCACGGCTCCAAGAGCACGCTTTCGGTATTGCGCAGACCGTGGCGCACCGCGCGGTAGGTAGCCTGACGGAAATCGCCGCCCTCGGTGTGCTTTATATGCGCTCTGCCCGCGACGAGAGTTATTTTCATATCCGTTATCGGCGAGCCGGTAAGCACGCCTATATGCGTTTTTTCGGCTAAATGGGTTAGGATCAGACGCTGCCAGTTCCTGTCGAGAGCGTCCTCGCTGCAGTCGGCTTTGAAAACAAGCCCGCTTCCGCGCTCGAGCGGCTCTAACAAAAGATGTACCTCGGCGTAGTGGCGCAGCGGCTCGTAATGTCCCACGCCCTCGACGGGCAATGCTATCGTTTCACGGTAGGCTATGCTGCCCTGACCAAAGGTTATGTTAACCTTGAACCGTTCGGCTATTATACGCTCGAGGACTTCAAGCTGTACCTCGCCCATTAGCTGCGTGTGGATCTCCTGAAGCGCTTCGTTCCATACTATGTGAAGCTGCGGGTCTTCTTCCTCAAGATTTTTGAGCATTTCGAGTGCGTTGTGGGCGTCAAGACCGGCGGGGAGGTTTACTTTATATTCGAGAACGGGGGATAGGACCGGCGCGTCCGAGTCCGGCTCCGCGCCCAGTCCTTCTCCGGGATATGTGTGAGTAAGCCCCGTTACGGCGCAGACCGTTCCGGGGAGAGCCTCGTCAACGGCGGTGAATTTTTCGCCGGAGTAGACGCGTATCTGATTCACCTTTTCCGACCATCTTTCGTCCTCGCCGCCGCCCGTGAGAATGTCGCGAACCTTCAGCGAGCCGCCGGTTATTTTCATATACGTAAGGCGGTTATCGCCTTTTCCGCCCGCGATTTTGAATACGCGCGCGCCGAAATCGAGCCCTGCTATTGGCATCGTTGTGTACGCGTTTAAACCGCGCAGAAATTCCTTTACTCCGGTGAGCTTCAGCGCCGAGCCGAAAAAGCACGGGAAAATTTTGCGCGAGAGTATAGCCTTGTTTATGAAGCTCTGACGGATCTTGCCGGATTCGAGGAAGTCGTTCATCATGTCCTCGTCGTACACGGCAAGGTTTTCCGCGAATTCCTCCGTTGAGATATTGGCGCTGAAATTAATGCAGCCGTCGTCCAAGCGCGTTTTCAGATTATCCATAAGCTCGTCCTGCGCGAGCGTGGTTATGTCCGTTTTGTTCACGAAAATAAACACCGGAACGTTATACCGCGCGAGCAGCCGCCAAAGCGTTTCGGTGTGATTTTGTACTCCGTCCGTGCCGCTTATCACAAGTATCGCGTAATCGAGCACGCACATGGTGCGCTCCGTTTCGGGGGAGAAATCGACGTGTCCCGGAGTGTCGAGAAGCGTTATTTCCGTGTCACCGAAGCGAAGCGTCGCCTGTTTTGAGAATATGGTAATACCCCTGTCGCGCTCTATTTCGTTCGTGTCGAGAAAAGCGTCGCGGTGATCCACTCTGCCGAGCCTGCGTATCTCTCCGGCGGTGTATAAAAGCCCTTCGGAAAGCGTCGTTTTGCCGGAGTCAACGTGGGCTAAAATTCCTATAACAAGTCGTTTCATGTGTCTTTACCGTTTTTATTGATTTTACTTTTAATACGCGTACGAGCCGAGGAATTTGAAAAACGACGTGCTGCGGCGGACTTTATCGAGCGCGAAATAGATCGTCGCGTCATCTATGTTGCCGTCAATGTCGATGAAGAACACGTATTTTCCAAGCTCCTTTTTGAGCGGGCGCGATTCAATTTTTATCATATTTATATTCGACTGCACAAACAGCTCAAGCGCGTTATACAGGCTTCCCGGCTTGTTGTCGAGAGTGAACGCGATTGAGGTTTTGTCGTGCTTTGTGACCTTGGTGGACGCGTTTTTCTCGATTATTATAAAGCGCGTGGAGTTGTTGCGCTCGTCTCCGCAGTCGGCGCGGAGGATTTCCAAACCGTAGAGCTTCGCGGAATTCGGCGAGCCTATGCACGCTATCGAGCCGTCCGAAGCCGCCGCGCGTTTTGCCGCCAAGGCGGTGGAATCGGCAAACTCTATTTTAACGTCTCCGAATTCGTGCGAGAGCATACGAGAGCACTGTCCTATCGGCTGCGGGTGGGAGGTGATTATCTTTATATCCTCTTTTTTTGCACCCTTTTTTACCATCAGATTTTCGCTTATGTGAAGTATATATTCGCCCGTGATGTGCAGATCCACGTCGAAGGCGAGGGTGTCGAGAGTGGTGTTTATACTGCCGTCTATCGAGTTTTCTATCGGTACGATCGCGCGGTCAGCGCCGCCGTTTTCGACTGCCAAAATGGCTGAATATATCGTTGAAAATTCCTTGAGCGGCTCTTGTCCCTTTGACCACTCCTGAGCGGCTTGGTGTGAAAATGTGCCGCTCGGACCTAAGTATCCCAACATAATTTTTTTCTCCTTTAAAATTTCCTTTTGATTTCTTTTACGAGTCCGAAAACGCGTATGCGCTGAACATCCGCGCCCTCGAAGCGGCGCGGCGCGTACATCGGGTTTACAGACTGAAGCTCTATAAAGCTTTTGCCGTATACTACGCGCTTTATCACTCCGTCCGCGTCGTCGATCGTAACGACCGCGTAGCTGCCGCTGTCTACCGAGGGCTGTATGCGTATGAGGACGAGATCGCCCTCTATAAATATCGGGTACATGCTGTCGCCTTGAACACGCAAAAATGCGTACTGCTCGTTTGGGGTAAGCTCCGCGCGCATTACGTTTTCGTATCCTATTATGTCGTTTTCCGCTATGCAGCTGAGCCCTGCGGCAACGCGCCCTATTATCGGCACGCTTACCATATCGTATTCGCCGAGCGGCTCTGCGTTGCGCGGCATATCCGAGTTCCAGCCGATCAAGTCCTCGGGCGTGGTTTCGAGTATCTCCGCTAATTTTATGAGCGTCGCGCGCTTTATGTTCTGCACTCTGCCGCTCTCGTACTTGTTTACCGCAGCTTTCTGAATTCCGAGAAGATTTCCCAAATCCTCCTGCGTCATGCCGTGCTCCTTACGGAGCTGGCGTATTCTTTCACCGGGCGTCATTTTTTAGTCCTCCCTTTTTATTTGGTATCTTAATAATACCATATTTAAAATATAAAATCAAGTGAATTTTTGAAAAATAATATCTTTTTTGGAAAATTTATCTTGACAAGCGAACAAACGTGTGGTATAATGTATCTGAAAATAACACAAAATGAGTTAAAATATTTTTTTAAAAGGCGAATATCTTTAAAAGATATAAAAAGAAAGAGAGGAAAAAGTATGATTTACAGAAGTGATGATCCGAGATTGCCCAATGTTTTAGACAAGGAGCTTACGGGCGAATATGAAGATTACTATAATGAGCGTGATATAAAGTATTGTCCGGTCTGCGGCGCGTACGAGCCTGATTATTTTTACATGAATGACGATGAGGAATGTGTGGGCTGTTATGAATGTGTTCATGTCGTGTACGAGCTGTTTTAAACGCGCGGTGAAATACATTTGAGAGGAGGCTGATATTATGGCTGTTAGCCGGGGCAGTAGAAAGATTGCGAAGGAGAAGGAGATTTTGGAATTTCTCACCGGAGTTATGAGGAATGAGGAATCAAAGTCATCGGAGTCCACGAAGGCGGCGGAGCTGATAGGGAAGCATTACGGTATGTTCAGCGATAAATCCGCCGATAAGAATGCGGGCGACGTTGTGATCGTTGATGATATTCCGGGTGGGGGATAAATTATGATTTAGCGCACTTGATAGCCTTCCCCTTGAGGGGAAGGGGGACCGCGTAGCGGTGGATGAGGTGTAGCCCGTCAGGACGTTATATTTTCGAAGGGAAACAGGCTGTCGAGGGCGCCAGCCACTACGAGAGGCCCCCCTTGTCAAAGGGGGCTGTCAGCGTAGCTGACTGGGGGATTCCTTCGCTATTTTTAAATAACGAATCCCTCCACCGCTACGCGGTCCCCCTCCCTTTGACAAGGGAGGCTTATACCGCTAAATCATAATTTAATCAACAATTAAAAGGAGGAAAAAATGCGTATTGTTTTGTCGGAGTTGATCGCTCCGTCGTTTAACGAGGTTCATCGGCATATTCAGAACGGTGATTATACTCATTACTGGCTGCGCGGAGGGCGCGGGAGCACTAAATCCAGCTTTGCGGGAATTGAAATAATTCTGGGTTTGATGAAGCATCCCGACAGGAACGCGGTGGTGATGAGGAAGGTTAAGGCGAATCTTCGCAGCAGCGTTATGGCGCAGCTTGAGTGGGCCGCGGATAAGCTGGGCGTTTCGGAGCTTTGGCAGATGAAGGCAAGCTCGTTTGAAATGGTTTATAAAAAAACGGGTCAGCAGATCCTTTTCTGCGGAGCGGACGATCCGCATAAGCTCAAATCTAAAAAGGTCAGGGACGGCTATGTGGGCTATATATGGTATGAGGAACTGGACGAATTTTACGGAATGAATGAAATACGTTCTATCAATCAATCACTGATGCGCGGAGGCGAGCGTTTTACGGTTCTTTATACTTATAATCCGCCCAAGAGCGCGTGCAGCTGGGTAAACCGCGAGGCGCTTGTTCCGCGCGGCGATAGGTACTGCCACAGCAGCACTTACCTTGACGTTGACGAGAGCTGGCTCGGCAGGCAGTTTATAATCGAAGCCGAGCATCTGAAGATGCATAATATCGACCTGTATAATCACGAGTATATGGGTATGGTGACGGGAACGGGCGGAGAGGTTTTCAGAAACGTTACGCTCAGAGGTATCTCCGATGAGGAGATCGCCGGATTTGACAGGATAAAGAGGGGAATAGATTTCGGATACGCGGCGGATCCGTTTGCGTATGTAGTGTGCCAGTACCATAACGGCAGGCTGTTCGTGTTTGACGAAATTTATAAGACCGGTCTTTCGAATTCGGGAGCGGCGAGGCTTATCAAAAACGGCGGACAATACGGCTCGTTCATCGTCTGCGACAGCGCGGAGCCGAAAAGTATACGCGAGCTGCGTGAGCTGGGACTAAGGGTACGCGGCGCCAAGAAAGGTCCGGACAGCGTGGAGTACGGAATTAAATTCCTCTCGACGCTCGACGAGATCGTTATTGACAATGTCAGATGTCCGAACACCGCGCGGGAGTTTACCTCGTATGAGATTGAGAGGGACTCGAACGGCGAGTTTAAATCGTGTTATCCCGACAGGAACAATCACGCGATCGACGCTGTGCGCTATGCCTTGGAGGATGAAATGAGCGCAAAAAAAGCAAGAGTAATCAACAGAAGGGGGTGGGATCTATGATAATTGACGAAACGACGGTCAAGGACGGTATCGACGCGCGTATAATCGGAAAGCTTATCGCGCGGCATGAAACTGAGCGCGGACGGCTGGAGCGGCTTATGGATTATTATCTCGGCAGACATGCGATCCTCGGCAGGAAAAGAGCCGGGGAAACGTATTCGAACAACAGGCTCGTATGCAACCATGCTAAGTATATTGTCGATATGATAAAGAGTTATCTTATCGGCAATCCGGTAAGCTATTCGTGTGCGGAGGAATACGATATCGAGCCGCTCAAGAACTGCTATTTGGAGCAGAATATCGAAAGCGTGGACTGCGAGATCGAGAAGCTCGCCGGTATTTACGGGACAGGCTATGAGCTTATTTACGCCGATGAGAAGTCGATGCCGAGAAGCGCCTGTTTAAGTCCGGTGAACACGTTTGTGGTTTACGGGATGAAGGTCGGAAGAAAGCCGCTGTTCGGAGTCCACTATTACAAGCGGCTTGATATCGACGGCAAAACCGCCGGAGTTACCTGCATGGTGTGCGACGATAAGACGGTGTATACCTATGAAAACGACGCGGACAGCTTCTTTAATATGAAGCTCGTGTCGGAGGAAGCGCATCATTTCGGCGCGGTGCCGATACTCGAATACGTTAATAACGAGGAGCGGCAGGGCGATTTCGAGCAGCTTATTCCACTGATCGATGCGTATAACGTTTTGCAGTCGGACCGTGTCAACGACAAGGAACAGTTTGTGGACGCGTTTTTGTTCCTGACCGATATCGATATCGACAGCGAGCAGGCGAAGAAGCTCAGGGAGGAGCGTATCCTCATGGGCTATGAGGGCGCGACGGCGCAGTATTTGTCGAAGGTGCTCGCGGAGGAGGATATCGCGGTGCTCCGCGACAATCTGAAGCAGGATATACACCGTTTTTCGATGGTGCCGGATTTGTCGGATGAGAGCTTCGGGAACAATCTGAGCGGAGTCGCGATAAAGTACAAGCTTCTCGGCTTTGAGCAGCATATCAGGAACAAGGAGCGGTATTTCGCCGGCGCGCTTAAAAGGCGGTTCGAGCTTTACAATTATTTCCTGACGCTCAAGGGCAGTATGGAGTTTGTGCCGGTTCACCGCGTTGATGTGAAGTTCACGCGTAATCTTCCGGTAAACGAGTTGGAGGTATCGCAGATAATCAACAATCTGACCGGAGTTGTGACTAACGAAACGCTTCTTACGCAGCTTTCGTTTGTAAACGATCCGAAGGAGGAAGCGGAGCTGGCGAAGAAGGAAAAAGAAATGGATTATATTAAAGGAGGTCTGTTTAATGACGAACAGAAAAACAAAGCCCGCTAATAAGGGCGAAAAACTTGACAAGCAGTCGTATAGCGCGGACGAGGTGCGCGCCATGATCGACGAGCGCGTTAAGGAGGCGCTTTCGGGAGCGCAGTCGGAATGGGAAACGAGACTTAATTCCGAAAAGGAGGAAGCTGTAAGGCTTGCGTCGATGTCGGCTGAGGAGAGAGCGCAGGTCGAAATGAACAAGCGTCAGAAGGCGTTCGACGACGAGAGAAGTAAGTTTATGGCGGAGCGTATGGAGTTTTACGCGGCGAAGAAGCTCGGCGAGCAGGGTATGCCTGTGACGTTCGCGGGCGTTCTCAAGGGCGCGGACGAGGAGGAGACGGAGAGGAATATCGAAATGTTCAAAAAGGAATTTTTGAGATGCGTCGAGGCGGCTCTTTCGGACAGACTTAAGGGTAAGACACCCAGAACAGGCGCGGCGGAGCAGAGCTATGCGGCTGATCCGTTCCTGCGCGGATTGATGGGCTGACGGTATCCGCACCTACACGATGGAAATGTTATAAAGAAAGGAAGATAAATTATGGCTATTAATTACGCGAGCAAATATGCTCAGAATATTGACGAACGATTCGCACGCGAGGCGCTTACGGATAACGCGGTAAATAACGATTACGATTTTGTCGGCGCGAAAACGGTTAACGTATACTCTGTGCCGACGGCGGCTATGAACGATTACACCCGTACCGGCACGTCGCGTTACGGCACTCCAGCGGAAATGGAGAACACCGTTCAGGAGCTTACAATGACAAAGGACAGAAGCTTCACGTTCACGATCGACCGCGGTAATTTTGACGATACGCAGATGGCGAACGCGGCGGGACTCGCGCTGCAGAGACAGATACGCGAGGTTATCGTGCCGGAGATAGACAAGTATCGTCTGGACAAGATGTGCGACGGCGCGGGCAAGACGGCGACCGAGGCGGTAACGGCGGAAAACGCGTACGATTCGTTCCTTGCGGGAACTACAGCGCTTATCGACGCGAACGTTACTCTTTCGGAGTGCGTGGCGTTTGTTTCGAGCGATTTTTACCGCTGTATCAAGGAGGACGCGGCGTTTATCAGAAACGGCGACGTGGCTCAGGATATGCTTATAAAAGGTCAGGTCGGTATGATCGACGGTATCGCGATAGTGGCGGCGCCGAAATCGCTTATGCCCGAGAATGTGCAGTTTATCATTGCGGCGAAGTCGGCGGTGACGGCTCCGGTGAAGCTGTCGGAATATAAAATTCACGATAATCCTCCCGGAATAAACGGCTGGCTTGTCGAGGGCAGAGTTTATTATGACGCGTTTGTGCTGAATAGCAAGAAGAACGGTATTTACGTGCATAAGAACGCGGCGTAAACAGCGTCCGTATTTGGATTAAAAGGGCATACGGACGAGGGAGAGGGGTATATATTTTATTTTTAGGAGGTGTTAACCGGTGGAGGAGGTAAAACCGGAAATACTGGCGGATGTTAAAATGCTGCTCGGATTTGAGGATGGGTCGCATGATGATGTTCTGCTGTTCCTGATCGAAAGCGTGATAAACGACGCGCTCGCGTACTGTCGGCTCGCGTTTCTGCCGCGTCAGCTTTACGGGCTTATCGCGCAGATCACCGTGAAGCTTTGGCAGACGGAGCGCGGCGGTGAGAATTACGCGTCTGTTAAGTCGGTCACGGAGGGCGACAGGAGAATCGAGTTTGATCTTTCGGCGGACGGCGCGCTCGGCGGCTGGCACGACAGGCTCAAACCGTATGTGAATAAATCCGGACGTCTGCCCTCGGAGATTTGCAGGGAGGACGCGCCGTGATGAAAATCGGGATGCTTGCAAGGAAAATGTTTGAGCCTATGTACGGCGATAAGACGGAATTATATACGCTTGCGGAAGGCTCATCGTACTCGTCGGAGGCTCGGCTTGAATCTGCGGGAGAAATCGCGGCGGACGTACAGCCCTGCGGCGGCTCGGTGGAGGAGCGCGATTACGGGCTTACGGCGGAGCGCGACGCGAGGATGTACTGTGATGAGCATGAAGCGCTCGCGCCCGGTAACTTTGTGAGAACGGGCGGAGTTCTTTACAGAATAGAGCGTGTTGACAAGAGAGAGCTGGGGGTTACGGTGTATCTGAAGGGCTGCGGCGAATAGGCGCGGCGGATTGGAGGTATTTTATATGGTTGACATTAATACGGAAATCAGAAAATCACTGGCGGGGCTGAGCTGTACGCTCGTGTATCGTCAGCCGTGCGGATTTAACGCGCTGCCGGTGGTGAGCTACTGCAATCTTACCGAGGGCATGGGAATGGTTTGCGACAACGCGGAGTATATTCAGGACGGCGCAGCGCAGCTTGACGTATGGTGCGCCGTGCCTGAGCAGTGCGCGGAGATCTCGGCTGAGATAGAAGAGCTTCTTACGGCGGACGGATGGAGCAGACAGTTCTCGATGGATGTGCCGAAACAGCCCGGCGAGCGGGCGTTTCATCGGACGATGAGATATGATAAATCGTTTGTGGTGTGAGGACGGTAAATTAAAAGCAAGGAGGAAAATTTTATGAACAAGAAACCTTTGCCTACTATTGGCGTGGATAAGTATACCTTTTTTAAGGTGAAAAGCGACGACGCGGAGGGTACTACGTATGATACCGCGCAGAGTCTCAGGGGTATTGTGGAAATCGTGCCGACCGATACAGGCGGCAGCGATGTGTTTGACGCGGATAACGGCGCGTATGAGACTACGAGTTATATTGAGAATATCGGTCACGATATAACAAACGCCGATATTCCTCCGGCGGTGGACGCGGCTTGGAGAGGTCTGGAAATGAAGGACGGAGTAGTCGAGGTCGGTAACGATATAAATACCGTGTATTTCGGCGTCGCTTGGAGAATTATGAAATCGGACGGCTCGTACAGATATGTGCGCTATTATAAGGGCAGCTACAGCTTCGCTTCGAATGTCGGCGGCAAGACCAAACCCTCGAACGGCAGCGTTGAAAAGCAGACCGCTAAGGCGACCTATACTGCTGTTCAGAGAGATAAGGACGGCAAGTATTACTCGTATATCGACGAGAACGATTTGCCGGAGAACGTTACCAAGGAGACGCTCGAGGAGAAGTGGTTCTCCGATATGAACTGGTATCCGCAGAACGCGTAAAATCATCTGTTTTACCGCTGAAACGCATGCGGCATCCGGGCGTTTCGGCGGTGATCAGAACGATTTTATTAAGTCTGAGAAGGGAGTATAATATGCAGCATACTTTGACTTTTACGGTCGGGAACAAAAAATATGTTTCCAAACCGTTTAACTTTGAAACTATGTGCGTTATAAACGACGCGCATAACGACAGGACGAAACGCGGTCCCTTGAATATTTGCCGCGACGCGGTCGATTACATATTCGAGGGCACGGAGGCGACGCAGGACGTTATAGACGCTCTTGACGTGAAGGAGCGCGCGCGGCTCTGCGTGGAGCTTTGGGGCTTTTATGTGGATGTGCTTTCGTCAAAAAACGAGTAGCGTCGGGAGGAGGCGGCAGACTTCGCGATATATACGCGGTATTTTTCGTGAACCAACGCCTCCTGCCCGACGCTGTCGGGCGGCAGGATCCGTGGGTGCTGTTCGCGCTTTTGGACAGTCTTGACGAGGACAAGTCCTCGGACTTTGAAAGAAGTGAGCATCTGCGGATGCTGTATGATGTATGATATGGGAAGGAGGCGATTATTTGGGAATTGATTGGAGAGTGCTTATTGCCGGCAATATGAGATTTCCCGGAGGTATGGAAGGAAATAAAGCCGAATCGGGACTTGAGGCCGAGCTGAGATCGGCGGCGGACGAGGCTGAGAGGCTCGATATGCTGCTAAGCAAGGGACGCGATTTTATTTCGCGCGATATAAAAGGTGAGAACGGCTTGAACGGCACGCCGTCGGCTTGGGGTTATCCCGTTCAGGTCGTGACTCCGGAGGCGTTTGAGAAATACGGGATGCAGGCTATGGCTCTTATGGCGGGAAATTCGGATCTGTATAAAGCGGCGAAGGATATGACGGAGCATTACGTCGGAACTCATGCCGCCACGACTGCGGACGAACTTCAGAAATGGGTTGAAATGTCGCAGTATTTTGCGGATAATCTTGTGGATGCGGAGGATATTCAGGAGAAAATATTTTCTCTGACACGAGATATTGCAAAGGAAATGAACGAGGAATCGGCGGCTTATCTTAAGGAACGCGCTTATTTCAACGATTATGCCGAAAGAGGCGATGATCCGATAGACGCGTTCAACCGAGTGCGTGGGAGGAATTATACGGATTTTCAAAACGGAATTATAACGTGGCAGGAATACAGCGATACTGTTTCGGAGATCGGCTCGATGATGTATCAGGCGAGACTTGAACAGTCGTACGGCTGGCTGGAGCAGGAGAGAAAATATAATAATCTCAGCGCTGAGGATTATATAGCAGGGTTGGAACGCATGAAGGCGTATTCCGAGGAATATTACAAGAACGGAATAATATCCTACCGCGAATTTTATGAGAATATCCGTGAGATTGACAATGATATAGCGGACGAGCAGGCGTCGGCGCGAAGAAGAGTTTATGAGGAATGGCTCAGCTCAGCCGAAAGCTGGTACAAGCAGCGAAGCGCGTACGACGACTGGGAGGATCATGGAGACAGTCCGGTGAAGTTTTACGAGCGCTGCATCGAGCGTATGGACGAGATGTTCAAGGCGGGCAATATTTCGTGGGAGGAATATATCGACGGGACAACGGATTATTCGATAGAGAAATATAACGCTCAGATGGACGAGATCGACGATATGCTTGACGCGCAGAAGGCGCATATAGAGCGAGCGAGGACCGAATTCGAGAACGAGCGCGACGCTCTTGAGCTGAAGTGGAAAACCGAGGACAGGCGCGAGGATATGTCGGAGGTTATGTATCAGCTTTCAATCTACAAAAACGCCGTGACGGACAGAGGTCAGGCGAGATATAAAGAGCTCCGGGAGCAGCTTAAAAAGCTCAGGCGCGAAGAGGAGCTTTACGAGATGGAGAAGTCGAGCAACGCCGCGCTCACACAGCTTCAAGAGGAATATGAGCTGATGGAGCGGAATAAAAAAGCTACTCTTGCGGCGATAGAGGACGCGGGAATAGACGTTCGCGGCGTGGTTAAGAGCATAAACGCCGAGGTTGAGGGTGTGCAGGATGTGATAAAGAGCATCGCGGCGAGCATTATAAACGCGATAAACTCGAACAGGGCGGAAACCGCAACCTACTCTGACAGCCGCACAATCAACATAACCGCCGCGGACGGAGTTCTTATCAATAGTCTGATTTCACGCGGCGGCGCGGCGATGGCGCGCGGAGCTTATTATTAATCAGCGGAGGTATGGGATAAATGAGAAGTGGATTTACATTTAGAGGAAAACATTCGGATCGTTACGGGGCGGTTGTGAAAACGCGGTCGCGTCCCGTGCGTCCTGAGGTGAAAACGTCGATAACGGATGCGTTTGCGGCGGACGGTTCATATAACTTTTCCGACTCAAACCCGTACGGCAGATTTTTCTATAACGACAGAATTTTTGAGCTGGAGCTTCGGATGGGCGCGGACAATCTGCGCGAGCTGGAGCTGAAGGTGTCGAAGGCGGCGCGATGGCTGATGGGCAGAGGTGAGCTTATTTTCGACGATATGCCGGCTGTGAAATGGGAAGCGGCGGCGCTTTCGGAGATAGGGTTTATGCCGGAGCTGACGGGGCATAAGGCGGTGATAACGGCTGTGTTCCGCGTAAAGCCGTTCAGCAAATGCATTTTTGACACTATGCGCGGTATTGTTATAGGAACTGATTGTATGCTACAAAGTCCAATTCCGCTCGATGTGAAGGAGTACTTCACGTTTGAGTGCGAACCGGGAACAATTAACCGGTTTACGGTTGACAATATCGGAACATGGTATTTGCGGCCGCTTATACGAGTGGTTTCGCGGGAGGCGCTCGGGACTGTGATGATCGGCATTAACGGCGGCTTGATGAAAATTTCCGATGTAAACGCGAATGAGCTTGTGATTGATTGTGAAAAGCAGACAGTTACGGACGGAAACGGAAATAATCTTGTCGGATACACGGAAGGAGATTTCTTCGAGCTGCCGAACGATGCGCCTTCGGAAATGCGCGTGATTGTGAATAAAAACGCTGTGGTTACCGTTGAATATGAACCTGTGTGCGTTTATAATTTCGACTTCAAGGAATGGGGTGTTTATGACGCTTAAGCTGTTTGAATATGATAAAACGTCTTTTAATAAAGGTCATATCGCGTTGCTTCATGAGGCTCAACATGTGAAAATCACAAATGAGATAAACGGCGATTACGCGCTTGATTTTACATATCCTCTTACGGATAAGGCGGATCATATAAAGGAAAACAGGATAGTCGTATGCGAAGGACAGGCGTTCCGCATTACAAAAACGACGTATAATCCGCAAAAGGGCTTTTCCGTATACGCGCCGCATGTGAGCCGCGCGGACGCGAGGACGGTTCATATACAGAATATTCCCGATATGATAGGAGTTTCGCCGAAATCTGTTATACTGAAAGCAGCGGCGGGAACGGAGTTCAGACTGCTTACCGACGGCGAGCTTGATGAGATCGGTATGAAATGGGTCGGACACGACGGGTTTTTGATAGATTTTTTCTCGTCGGACAAGCTGAACCTGTTTGACGTTATCGAAAATGTCCGTTTGTGCTGCGGCAAGGGCGAGCTGTACGCGGATAATTACTCTATAGCGCTGGTTGAGAGGATAGGAAAGGACACGCACACAAGACTCGGCATATGCAAAAATATGCAGGGCATTGAGGTGGAACGCGATATGTCGGAGATCGTCACGCGGCTGTATCCGTACGGGAAGGACGATCTGCATATCGGCAGCGTCAACGGCGGAAAACAGTATGTGGACAGCGAAAATATCGGCATTTACGGTATCCGCGAGGGGTACAAGGATTACAGCGAGTATACGGAGCCTGAGAAAATCAAAGCGCGCGCGGAATGGGAAATGAGCGCGGACAACGCGGAGCGAATAGACATTCCGAAGCTGAATATATCGGGGAGCGTTATAGAGCTTGGAAAGCTCGCGGAATACGGCGGCCTGGAGAAGCTTGAGATAGGCGACGGAGTGGTCGTTCTTGACCGGGGGAGCAACATTTACGAGCGCGTTATTCGTATTGAAAGCTATCCGTATGAGTCTGAGCCGGCAAATATAACGATAGGCTCGGTCAAGCGCGATTTGTTTTTCTACCTTTATCAGATGGGCAAGCTCGGCTCGAGGTACAGGAAGGCGTCCACAAGCGGCGGAAAGCTGAGAGCCGACTATATTTCGGGCGAGGTAAAGGTGAGCGGAATCAAGACGAACGCCGACGGCGTCAGCACCTTCAGCGGGCATTTGAATGTTTCGGAGCTGAACGGGCTTGCGGTTGACGTCAGGGACGGAGCTTTGTATATAGATGGAAAACGGGTGCTCCTTGAGGAACAGGAGCAGATTTGAGGAGCAGGCATATGAGAAGCGGTTCGGGCATGAAAAGCCCGGACCGCATATTATAGAAGGGAGGTATGAGTATGGATAAGGTCTTTAACGCGGCGAGCGTGGCGATAGGGATTGCCGGAGGGATACTGGTTAAGCTTTTTGGGAGCTTTGACGCCGCGCTTACGGCGCTTATAATATTAATGGCGCTCGATTATGTGTCGGGCGTTGTGAAAGCGGTATATAAAAAGGAGCTTTCAAGCTATACGGGATACCGCGGTATTTTGAAAAAGATTATAATTCTTGTGATGGTCGCAGCGGCGACTACACTGCAGGAGATTATAGGAGCGCAGGCGGCTCTGCGCGAGATAGTGATCATGTTCTATATAGCGAACGAGGGCATTTCAATACTCGAAAACGCGGCAGAGGTAATGCCGAATATGCCGTCGGCGCTCAAGGATATTTTATTGCAGATACGCGGAAAGGGAGGCGAAAATAATGGTGATAGGAATTAACTGCGGTCATACGGTGAGCGGTACGGTCGGAAGCGGCGCGGTGGGATTTCTCAACGAGAGCGACGAGACGAGGCGTGTCGGATACGCTTTGGAGGAGCTGTTCCGCAAGGCGGGCGATACCGTGATAGACTGCACGAATGACAGAGCGGACACGGTTACGGGCAATCTGAGCAAAATATGCGCTATGGCGAACGCGCAGAAGCTTGATTTATTTGTGTCAATTCATTTCAACGCGGGCGGAGGAAAAGGCTGCGAGGTTTACACCTACGGCGGAAGGAAATTAGAGCAGGCTGTCGGCGTGCTTGACGAAATGGCTAAGCTCGGATTTGTGAACCGAGGCGTTAAGGACGGGTCGAATTTATATGTGATACGTCATACCGACGCGGCGGCTATGCTTGTGGAAGTGTGTTTTGTGGATACGAAGTCGGATGCGGAGCTTTATACAAAGACGGGCGTAGATGAAATTGCTAAGGCGATTTATGAAGGTATTACGGGAAAAATATCCGCCGGTGTGGAAACAGCGCCGGAGAAAAACGGAGGTGAGCTTACGATGGAGCAGTATAACGAGCTTAACGAAAGACTTAAAAAGCTGGAAAGCCCTATGATTTACAACTATATCGACGACAACATGCCCGAATGGGCGCGCGAGGCGGTAAAGTGGTGCGTGGACAACGGCGTTATCGCGGGCACGGGTGACGGACTTGGACTTGATTACGACAAGCTTTGGACCTGTGTTGTGATTTACCGTACGGCAAAATTACAGGGCAAGTAATCTGCGGGGACGCTTCGGCGTCCTCTTTTTTTATTTTATCCGTTCGGCGCGGTTGACTAAATGACCAAAAGAGTGTATAATATAAATGTAAAAATATGTTGTAAGGGAAATGATTTTTGTGAAGTTTAAGGCTTTAAAGCATTTTTGCACCATTACAAAACACAGGCATCTCGTAATTCGTCACTGCTTTAAGGCGGGGATTTTTTGGCAGGGGCTTTTTCATGATTTGTCAAAATACAGCCCGACCGAATTTAAGGAAGGCGTTCGCTATTATACGGGTGACAAAAGCCCTACCGAGGGCGCGCGGCGCGAGCTTGGCTATTCGCGCGCGTGGGTGCATCATCAGGGAAGGAACAAGCATCACTTTGAGTATTGGAGAGATTATAACACCGTAACACATACGTACGAGGCGGTGAAGATGCCGCTTAAATACGTAAAGGAAATGTTTTGCGACAGAGTTGCGGCGGGCAAGGTTTATCTCGGAAAAAATTATACAGACGATAACCCCATTCAGTATTTTCAGAAGGGTATCGCGAAAACGCTTATGCATCCCGAAACGGCGGAGCTTCTCGAGGGCTGGCTGTTCCGCCTCCAAAGGGAGGGCGAGGACGCGGCGTTTAAATATATTAAATCATTGAAAGAGGAAAAGAAATGAAAAAGATATATAGATTGATGTATTCAAATAAATTCTTTGCGTTTTTCATACTGATTATACAGGTTGCTGTATTGTATTTCGGATTTCAATGGTTTACCGACTCGAGGATACTTGTTTACGCGAGCTACGCTTTGAGCGCCGTTCTGCTTGTATGGGAGATAAACCGAACGGAGGAGCCTACGTATAAGCTCACGTGGGTGTTGCTTATTGCGCTTATTCCGGTGTTCGGAGCACTGCTGTATTTGTTTATACAGCTCTCCGGAAGAGCCATGTCATTGGGAATCCGCGCGGGACTTGAGCGGGCGAGACGGCATACGAAGCAGTGTCTGCCGCAAAATGAAGCTGTAATGCAGAGCATTTCGCTTCACAATAAGGAGAGCGAGGGATTTGTCAAATATCTGCGCGAATACGGCGGCTCGCCCGCGTTTGGCGGAACGTCGGTGCAGTATTTTGACGACGGCGAAAAGATTTTAAACGCTATGAAGCGTGATATAGAGTCGGCAAAGGAATTCATTTTTATGGAATTCTTCATAATAGATCCGCGCGGAAAGCTGTGGAACGACTTCGTAACGCTGCTCAAAAAGAAAGCGGCGGAGGGCGTCGAGGTGCGCGTGCTCTATGACGGCATGGGCTGTATGGGACTTCTGCCGCGAAATTATCCGGCAAAAAATAAGGAAAATAATTTAAAATTTAAAATATTCTCACCGGCACAGCCGCTGCTATCAACGTATCAGAACAACCGCGACCACCGTAAAATACTCGTGATTGACGGACGCGTAGCATTTACGGGCGGAATAAACTTAGCCGACGAGTACGCTAATTATATCGAGAGGTTCGGTTATTGGAAGGATAACGGCATTAAGCTCACGGGCTCCGCCGTCGCGGGATTTACGGGAATGTTTTTGGAAATGTGGAATTTCGATAATCCCGACAACGATGACTATAGCAAATATATAAGCGCGTCCGAAAAATACGCGACTAAAGACGCCGGATTTGTTGTTCCGTTCGGGGACAGTCCGCTTGACGACGTATCGGTCGGTCAGCGCGCATATATTGAAAATCTCAATACCGCACATAAGTACGCGCATATAACGTCGCCGTACCTCGTCATTGACAACGAGATGTATGAAGCGATGAAATACGCGGCGCAGCGCGGGGTCGACGTGAAGCTTATTCTGCCGCATGTGCCCGATAAAATCTATGCGTTTTGGCTGGCGAGGACGTATTATCCGGAGCTTTTGGAGGCGGGGATCAAAATTTACGAATACACCCCCGGCTTCATTCACGCGAAAATGTCGGTATGCGACGATGAGCGCGCGATTATCGGCACGATAAATCACGATTACAGAAGCCTCTATCTGCATTACGAATGCGCCGCGTTTATGGCGAACGTTCCGGCGGTGCTCGACGCGGAGGAGGATTTCCAGCGGACGCTGGAGAAATCCGAAGAAATTACTATGGAGAAGTATAAGAAGTTTTCATGGTATTCGCGGCTCTTGGGAAGAATGATACGGCTTGTCGCGCCGCTTTTGTAAAATGGAATATTATGAAACGCTGCGCGTGATTTAACGCGCGGCGTTTATTTTCTTAAATTTTCCATGGCATATTCGCAGCATTGTATTATAAGATTGTTAAGCGACACATCGTTGCTCTGAGCGATAACATCCAGCCGTTTTACAAGCTCGGCGGGCATACGGAAGGTTTTATTCACATATTCCGGTTTTTTTATTTCAAACATTTTTACTCACCTCGTGTATATTTTACATACAATCCATCTATAATTATACACTTAAATTTTACACTTATAAAATGCACTTGACATAATTAGTGTAATATGATATAATCTATAAAAAACTAATGTCGATGGTTCAAATTATATTGCTGATTTTGCCGCAAATGAAAAATAACTGATTTATTATATACGAACGGAGGGAATTGAAAAGTGAAGCTCGGAAGGATTGCGGCTCTGCTTTGCGCGGTGACGATGGCGCCGCTTGCTGCGGATGCAGCCGGCGATGTAAACATATTTGTAAACGGAAAAGCGCTGACGATAAAAGGATTTCTTTCGGACGGAGTTACATATTTGCCGCTTCGCGCTGTAAGCGAAGCTCTCGGCGCTTCGGTTAACTGGGACGGCGATACCATGAGCGCGTATGTTGATTCAGATGACGACACGCTTACGGCAAGTATTATCGCGGAGGCGAGCGAAAGCGCGGTGGCGATTGTCGGAAATTACAAATCGGACGCGTTATCGGGAACGGCGGCGGATTATAATGAGCTTACTTCTCACGGAAGCGGAGTGGTGATAAAATCGGGCGGAGTGATACTCACAAACGCTCATGTGGTTAAGGATATACAAAACCTTACCGTTGTGTTCAGCGACGGTGAAAGCTGCGCCGGACAGGTTCGGTATATTGACGAAAGCTCGGATTTGGCTGTTGTCAAGGTGAACAAGCTCGGTCTTAAGCCGATAGCTTTCGCGCGGCAGGATAGTGTTTTTGCGGGGCAGTCGGTTATTGCGATAGGCGCGCCGCTGTCGCTGTCAATGCGTAACAGCGCGTCGAAGGGCATTATAAGCGGCACGGATGTTTGCCTGAACAGCGCGTATTATCCGCTTTTGCAGACCGACACGGCAATCAACGGCGGCAATTCCGGCGGCCCGCTTTTGAATATGAAGGGTCAGCTTGTCGGGATCAATTCGTCAAAATACGCCGGAGTGGGAGTTGAAGGACTTGCCTTCGCCGTTCCGCTCGATACGGTTAATTATGTGTTGGAGCAGTTTGATAAAAACGGACGCGTAATACGTCCCGATCTCGGAATAACTCTCGAAAATCCGTGGGAGGCAAGGATAGGACTGCCTGCGAAAAAGGGAGTAACCGTGAAAAGCTCTGTTACCGACTCGCTTAAAACCGGCGACGAGATAAAATCGGTGAACGGAACTGAAACGCACAGCATAGTCGATTACAATAAAGCGCTGAGGGATACGTATGTGTCGGGAAGCGTAAACGTGGTATTTGTAAGAAACGGTGAGCAAATGTCTGCGGACATTGTTCCCGAATTAAAATAATTTTCAGGAGGAGATACGTATGTTTATGAAACGGGTGACAGCGGCGGTATTGTCCGCCGCAATGATGTTCACGGCGGCTTCATTTGCCGCAGCGGACGAAAATGATGTGGAGATTTCGTTCAGAGTGGGCGACAGCGTGCTGAGTATTAACGGCGCGCCTGTGGAGGTTGAAACTCCGTACGTGGCGGGCGAGGGCGTAACGCTTGTTCCGCTTAGAGTAATTACGGAAGCGTTCGGAGCGACGGTTGACTGGGAGGGGGAAACGCAGACAATTACGCTTACATACCCGGACGTCAGTATTGTTTTGCAGATAGGTAATATCGTCGCGCAAGTAAATGACCACAGCGAAACGCTTTTGGAGGCTCCGTCTCTTTCGGAAAACGGCGTGACTATGGTACCGCTGAGATTCATTTCGGAAACTTTCGGAGCAAATGTAAGCTATGACAGCGATACGAGCGCGATACTGGTTGTAAAGGAATTTGTTGACGACAGCGGCACGGTAACGGGCGTTACCGATCACGCCCGCACCGGCGACAGCTATTACGGCTGGAGTATAGAAACGCCGAAGCAGATGACAATGACGGACAGAAGTCTTGACGGACTTATTACAACGTTTAAATCGGGAAACGAGGCGGGAGTCAGAATTGAGGTATATCCGATCGGTGATGATACAAAGAGCTTTGACGAACAGCTTACGATGATAAAGGATTCGCTCTCAACGCTTACTCTTACCGCTTCAGACAGAGGCACGGACGAGCTGGGCAATCAGTATGCTCATTTTCAGGCGAAAAACAGCAGCGCGTTTATAGATATACGCCATTATCAGTCTGAAAAATACATATATGATGTTAGCGTAAACGCCACCTCGGAGGCAAGCGACGAAACGAAAAATATGGCTCTTGCCGTTTCCGAAAGTTTCAAACTCGGCGCGGCGGAGGATGTATATGATTTGTCGTCGATAACCACGGATTCGAACGGCGGCAAATACAGAAATGTTACAATCGAAGAATACGGACTGAGCTTTCTTGTACCGGCGGATTATGTAAACCCGACAACGCAGTATGACGGTGAAAATGAAATTGATTTCTGCGACGCGGAGAATACACGCAGGTTCGTATCCGTGGGCGTTTACTCGAAAAGCGCGGAGGTAACGGCACAATCGCTCGCGGAGCAGGATCGCGCGCAGAAGGTAAGGATTTTCAATACCGATTTGGTAAAGGTCAGCGAGGTAACTCAGAACGCGGGTGTATATCAATATTCGTATACGGTTTCCGGCACCGAAAAGAGGGACGGAAAGGTTACGGACACGTTCTTTGAAAAGGGCGATTATGTATATAATATAGCGATAGGTCTTGAAAAGGACGATTCCGTCTCGGAAGGCTTCCTGATAGGCAGCTTCACCGCCGAACAGCTTGACTCGTCGAAGGTGGGAACTATTTTACGGAATGCTCCGGACGATACGACCATGACCACGGCTACCGTAGGAAAATACAAATTTGAAATTCCCGCGTCA
This sequence comes from uncultured Clostridia bacterium, assembly GCA_947627795.1. Lineage (GTDB taxonomy): Bacteria > Bacillota > Clostridia > UBA1381 > UBA1381 > CANQXJ01. Next base: position 21,225 of record CANQXJ010000007.1, on the reverse strand, counting down.
TGGAAGACCGCCGCTTCTTTAGGCTCTCAGGGCGTAGGCTATATGAATATGGTAACGGGGTCCGCGCTTATGATAAGCGCTATGTCAGACCGCAGCTATACATCAAACGACGTATCGACGCTGGCGAGGAACTTAAAGGATTCTATGTCCGAAAACAAGGAATATACGCTTGTTCAGAACGTAAAACAAAATACCTTAAACGGACAGAAATATTCGTACTTCGTATTTTCGCGCAAGACGGATTACGGAACGGGATATGTCACGATTGTTTTGGCGGAGAAAAACGGAGATCTGATAAATATCACGTATACCGAGGAGGAAATATATCACAAATCCGACGGGAACGAGTTGATCGAGCATATTATTGAAACATTGCAGTAGACAAAAAAGAAGAAGCGCGCTCGATGCAGCGCGCTTCTTTGCTTTTTTTATTCCTCAAACAAAAATTTATTCAATTCCTCAAACCCGCCGTGCGGATAGGCGGAAATGTCCTTGTTTTCTTTATTTATCATACAGTCCGTTAAAAGGAAAACCTTCATGCCCAAGCCTTCGGCGATCATGTCCTCCGACACGTCGTTGCCTACCATCAGCGTTTCCTCCGGCTTCAGAGCGAGCATTTCTATGATGTCGCTGTAGTAAGCCGGGTTGGGCTTGCAGTGGCTCATGTTTTCGTATGTCGTGTACAGCTCGAAATCGGACGGGTCAAGTCCTGCCCAGCGTATGCGGCTCTCGGTCGCTATCGCGGGGAATATCGGATTTGTCGCGAGAGCTGCTCTTATTCCCGCCGCTTTCAGCTTTTTCACCGTTTCAGCCGACTGAGGGTTGAAGCCGCAGCACTTCTGCGCGCCGTTAAATTCGTTTTCGTAGAACTCCTCAAACAGCGGGTAATCATCGAAAACTTTGTTCCCGAAGATTTCCGAAAAACGCTGCCAGAAGGCTTTTTCATTTGTTTTGCTTCCGTCGTTTTTCACCATCGCCGCAGTGCCCGACCATACCGCGTCAACGAGCTTTTCCGCGTCGTAGCCGCGCGGAGCCATTTTTTGGGCGAGCAGCGAGAAATAACCGCGCGTGAACTCGTCCTGATCCATAGGAAGCAGAGTTCCGTCCAAATCGAAAAGTACCGTTTTGATGCTCATTTTTAGCACTCCTTATCCCAAAGCTCCTGATAAAAACCGAGATAATCGGTGTTGTTTTTCTTTACGCAGTCTATCGCCGAGCGCGGGTGGACGTTTAAAATTCCCGTCAGAAGATACGGAATATCGTAGCCCCATACGAGTCCCTCCGCCTTTAATTTGAGCATTTCGTCCTGTACGAATTTCAGTACCGGCGCGAGCTTGTACTTCGGGTTTTTCAAAAATCCGAGGAGCTGTTCCATCGAGCAGTTTCCCGCGCCTCTGCCCATACCGAGCATTGTCGCGTCGAGCATACTTACTCCGTGCGTCGTAGCTTCTATCGTGTTCGCGAACGCCATTTGCTGGTTGTTGTGCGCGTGCATACCGATCACCTTGTTGTACTTCGCTCCCGTTTCGGTGTACATTTCGGCAAGCTCGCGTATCTGCTCGGGATACATCGAGCCGTAGCTGTCAACGATATAAATCATATCGACAGCCGCGCTCTGACCGAGAAGCTCGAGCGCCTGGCGTATATCCTTATCGCTCGCGGTCGAAACAGCCATGATGTTTACGCTCGTTTCGTAGCCCTTCGCCTTGCAGTATTCCGCCATGTCAATCGCAGCGGGAATGGTGTTGATGTACGTAGCGACGCGGACTAAATCGATCACGCTGTCCTTTTTGTCAATAATATCCGTTTCGAGATCCGTTCTTCCCACGTCAGCCATAACCGAAATTTTAAGCTTCGTGTTGTTTTCTCCGACGATCGAGCGGATAGAATCCTCGTCGCAGAACTTCCATTTTCCGAACTTGTCCACATCGAAAAGCTCCTTTGAAGCCTTGTAGCCAAATTCCATATAATCTACTCCTGCCTTTACGTTCGCCAAATAGAGCTTTTTAACAAACTCATCGGTGAAATAAAAGCTGTTTACAAGTCCGCCGTCGCGGACAGTTGCGTCCAAGACCTTTATATCAGGTCTGTAAGACAATAATGTACCCATTTGAGGCGCCATTATTTTTCCCTCCTACCATACTACATTATCTGCCGCCGCGTGCGGCAAACATATGTATTTTAACAGATTGACAGGAAAAAGTCAATCCCCGCAGCAAAAATTTTATAACGCTCTTTGCGCGAAAAAAGAGATTTAAGCCGTCTTTAACTTAAATCTCTTTGAATTCTATCGTAACTTAATGATATTAAAGCCGAAGCGCTAAGTTATTTTGTTGCTTGTATTAATTGTTTGACGATGAATTTGTCGTAACCGTGCTGTTTCCGTTTACGCTCGTGCGGGTGGTAGTCCCGAGAGAACTGTTCGCGCTCCCGTTTGACGAACCGCCGCTTGTCGTGCCGCTTGAGCTGCTCGACGAACCGCCGTTTGTCGTACCGCCATTTGACGAGCCGCCGGAGCTGCCCGATGAGCCGCTGTTTGACGCGCCGCTCGCGGAAACGCTGCCGGGAGAAACATCTTCATCCGAGCTTTCATCGTCAAACGATGACGTATCGCCCGAAGCGTCGATGCCGGTCGGGTTATAGTCAATATCGTCAAGACGGTGGAACGTATAGCCCTGGTTGATAAGATAGTCGATTATACTCGGCAAAGCGTCAGCTGTCGCCTGCTTTGTCGCCGCGTCGTGCATGAGCACTATGAGGTTGTTGTAGCCTTCCGACGTGTTTACAAAATACTCGTAAAGTCCCTGCGCGTCTTTTGTTCTGCCTTCCGCGTCGCCGTTTAAACAGTTCCAGTCGCAGTAATAATAGCCGTTCTGCGCGAGTACATTTTTGCATTCCTGTTTCATTTCGGCATGGTCGCCCGCGTTATAGCTGCCGCCGGGGAAGCGGAAAAGCGGGAACGGATCCTCGCCGTCCATAACGCCTCTTATAGTGTCGAAGCAATTGTTTATTTCATTAATAAAGTCCTCTGTCGAGGCATATACTTTATCATAATTATGACCTGCGGAGTGATTTGCAATGAGATGGCCCTCCTCGTAAACTCTGCGCGCCATATCGGGATTGGCTTCAATCATAGAGCCTACCTCGAAAAAGGTTGCCTTTATGTTATAGCGTCTTAAAACGTCCAAAATTTGAGGCGTGATGTTATCGGTAGGACCGTCGTCAAAGGTGAGGTAACAGCGCTTTATCTGGTTGGAATCTGCGATGATTTCTATTAAATCGGCTTCTTCCGAAGCGGGCGGTATATTAAGCGAGGTCTGCGCCGGCGGGGCTTGAGTAGGCTCCGGAAGCATTGTTTCGCTTATGGTATTGTCATCTGTGTCAGAAGTAATATCGTCAGATTCGGATCGGTTTTTGGCTATTGTGCTGATGGCAAAAACGCCGAGAGCTATAACTCCTATTAACGCTACCAGCAGAATTGCCGCGCGTATGCGCTTTTTGCGCCTGCGAGCTCTGCGGCGGCGTTCGCGCCGTCTCTTTTCAAAGTCGTCCTGATAAGGCATTTACATCACCCCTAAGAATATATTACATAACAATACTATTATATACTGTTTTTTTTCAAAATTCAACATAAATTTATAAATTTCGTAAAATATTTTTACTAAATATGTAAAATATCATCATAAAAAGTAAAAGGAGAGAATGGAAAAATGAGGAAATATGCGATGATAATTTTATGCGCCGCGATGCTCACTGCGTGTTCGCAAAACGAAGCGGATGTTAAGTATACTGCGCCGCCCGAGCCGACTGCCGCCGAGGAAGCGGAGGTTGAAGTAAAGCGCGAGCCCAAGGAGATAAACGCGGGCGACTACGACGGTCTTGACAACAACGGCGTCGGCTGGGGATTGGTCAGAAAAAAGGGCGCTCCGCCGGAGATTCCGGAGGAGCAGCAGCGCGTTTTGGAGGAAAACGGCGGATTTTATCTTGACAAGCGCGGCGGAAAGAATTTGTATCTGACATTCGACGAGGGCTACGAGAACGGCTTCACGAGCGATATACTCGACACCTTAAAGGAAAAACAAGTTCCGGCGGCGTTTTTTGTGACAGGCCCATATCTCGAAGGTCAGGGCGAGCTTATCAGACGTATGCTTGACGAGGGGCATATCGTCGGCAACCACACTATAAACCATGTAAATCTGCCGAAGCAGAGCATAGCTGTTATGAAGGACGAAATTGACGGACTCAGCGAACGATGCATGGAATTGTACGGAGCGGATATGGTATATATGCGTCCGCCCGAGGGCGAGTACAGCGAGCGGACGCTCGCGGCGACACGCGATATGGGCTATACGACTGTTATGTGGAGCTTCGCGTACAAGGACTGGGACGTGAACTACCAGCAGGGCGCGGACCACGCGTATGAACAAGTCACGCAGTATCTGCACGACGGCGCGATAATTCTTCTCCACGCCGTTTCATCCGACAACGCCGGAGCACTCGGAAGAATCATAGACTATGCGCGTGAAAACGGGTATACTTTCCGAAGTCTGGATTACCTGTTATCCGAATAAAATCAAAAAAATTAAAAAATCGGACAGAAAATTCAAAAAAGGGCTTTATTATTTCGGAGTTTTGTTGTATAATAGAAATAATGAATAAAATTTCCGAAAAGAGGTAAACGCTCAATGAGAGAAGCAAGCTTTGATTTTGGCATCAAGCCGCCGATCGACGGCTATATAAAAATTCATCCGAATACACTATATGAAAACGGACTTGGCTACGGACTTAAATCCATCGCCGAGGGCGCGGAGAGGAAAACAGGCGAAAAGGAGCTTTACAGGGATTTTTTGCTCGCGCCCGATAACGAGTTCAAGGTTGACATAGAAAACGGTACATACGTTGTAAGAGTGGCTGTCGGCGACTACGTTGACGAGGGCGACGTTGTTGTTGTCTGCGAGGTAAACGGAACAGTCAAGCATTCATGGGTAATAGACGGCTGTGTTAATGAGCTTTTGTACGACGTTGAGGTTACGGACGGTGTTATGACGTTCAAATTCATGCCGAGCCGCCACACGGCTGTAAGCTGTATTGAGATAGCGGAAAAGAAAAATATTGCCATGCCGGAGGTTAAAACCGAGATTGCGGCGGGAAGAAAAGAGCAGTCCGTAACGCTCTCGTGGGACAAAGCGGAAGGCGTTATCGGCTATAGAGTCGCGAGAAAGAACCTTCAAAACAGGGATATTGACATAATCGAGGATGTTATAACCGAGTCGTTTACCGACACGAACGTAGAGCTTTGCAAGAGCTACGAGTACACGGTATGCGGACTTTACGCGCATAAATTCAAGACCGACGATAAAAAAACGGTCAAGGTATGCGTTGTTGACGGCGGTAAAATCGACGGCGAAATTACGGAGCTTAACGCGCGCGAAACGGAAAATTCCGTAACGCTCGTATGGAAGGGCTTTGAAAAGGCGCTGTGGTATAATATTTATCAGAAAGCGCCGTACGGCATATACAAGCTTATCGGAACAACGGAAAACTGCTCGTATATTGACGATAAGGTGACGACAAACGTGCCGTTTGTGTACGCGGTCGAGGCGGTCACCACGAGCGGTATCTCGCAGCGCGCCGAGGTTACGATCGACATGGAAGCGAAGCCGAAAAAGCGCAAAATGGAGACGCTCGGACGCGCTCCGGTGGCGATGCTCACCGAGGACGGCGTGTTCCTGAGCTGGAGATTAAACGCCTACGAGTATGCTAAGGGCATAGATTTTATAGTGCTCAGAAACGGCAAGCGCATATCCGATGTGATTACTGACTCAACAAATTATCTTGACAAGGACGGAAAAGCGGAGGACGTGTATACGATTAAAGCCGTTCTGAACGGCAAGGCGGAGAAGAAGGGCGCGGACGTGAAGGTTACGACCGCTCCGTATCTGTCGATCCCGCTCGATAAGCCCGCTGATATAACTCTGCCGGACGGAAAGACATATAAATATACGGCGAACGACGCGTCTGTCGCGGATCTCGACGGCGACGGCGAGTATGAAATCATACTGCGCTGGGACGCCAACGGCAAGGACAACTCGCATAAGGGCTATACCGGAAACTGTCTGCTCGACGCGTATAAACTTGACGGAACGAAGCTTTGGCGTATAGATTTGGGCGTTAATATCCGTTCCGGCTCGCACTACACGCAGTTTATGGTTTACGATTTCAACAACGACGGCAAGGCGGAGCTGATTTGCAAGACAGCCGACGGCACCAAGGACGGACAAGGCAATGTTATCGGCGACGCGGACGCGGACTACAGAAACAAGGACGGATTTATACTCGAAGGTCCGGAATATCTGACAGTGTTCGCGGGCGACACGGGCGCGGCTATCGACACCGTGGACTACGATCCGCCGCGCGGCAATATACGCGAGTGGGGCGACAGCTGGGGCAACCGCGTTGACCGCTTCTTAGCGTGCGTGGCGTATCTCGACGGTGAAAATCCGAGCGTTGTTATGTGCCGCGGCTACTACGACCACGGCTGCCCGACAGCGCTTGTAGCGTACGATATGATCGACAACAAGCTTGTAAAGCGCTGGAAGTTCCTTGCGAACAAGCATCAGAATATAGAATATACCAATCAGGGCAACCACAATTTGGGAGTAGGCGACGTAGACGGCGACGGGCTTGACGAAATCGTATACGGCGCGATGGCTGTCGATCACGACGGCACGGGCATTTACTCGACCGGACTTGAGCACGGCGACTGCATAAATGTCGGCAACTTTACTCCGAAAACGCCTAATCTCGACTGCTTCCAAATTCACGAGCACGAGAGCGCGGAGTACGGATATGAGTCCAGAGATCCGGCTACGGGCGAGATCATATGGGGCAATTACACCGGACGCGACACCACGCGCGGTCTCTGCGCGAAAATCGACCCGCGCTATGTCGGCAACCAGTGCTGGGTAATGGATGACGGCATATTCACAATGGAGGGCGAAATGATCAACGAGCACGGTCCCGAGTCGATAGACTTCGCGATATGGTGGGACGGCGACTTGATACGTGAGCTTCTCGACCACGAGTTTAACGAGGAAACGTTAAAGGGCTATCCGAAAATCTATAAGTGGGATTACGAGAACAACAAGCTTGTGACGATATTAAATCCGAGCGGAGTTCTTTCGAATAACTGGAAAAAGGGCACGCCCTGTATCCAAGCGGATATCTTAGGCGACTGGCGCGAGGAGGCGGTATGGAGAAACGAGGACGACACCGAGCTTCGCATCTACACTACGACCGACATTACGCACCACAAGTTCTACACGTTCATGCACGACAGCGTATACCGCCTGAGCGTGGCATTCCAAAACACAGCGTATAATCAGTGCACGCAGACGAGCTTTTATATAGGTCCGGAGATGGACGAGAATATCCCCGTTCCCGAAAACGACTATGTAAGAGGCGAAAATATCCCCGATTTTACCGAGGATATTGATTGAAATATATCAGAACGTTTACAAAATGATTGATATTTTATTGAAAATATATGAAAAAACAGATAAAATATTGACGTTTTGACAAATTTAGGATAAAATATAGAATACGATAATATCGGGGGAAGCTATGAGAATTATTTCTGGCACAAGGCGCGGACATAAGCTGATTGAGTTCGCGGGTGAGGACGTGCGTCCGACCACGGACAGGGTTAAGGAATCGCTGTTCAGTATAATTCAGAACAATATTCCGAACGCGCAGGTGCTTGATTTATTCAGCGGCAGCGGCGCTTTGAGCTTCGAGGCGATCTCGCGCGGCGCGAAAGGCGCGGTATGCGTGGATATTGACAGGCGCTCCGTCGATATTATAAGGAAAAATATGACGTCTCTCGGATTTGACGATAAGTGCGTTATTGTGAATAAGTCCTGCTTCGATTATATGCGAAGCGCAGGGGAAAAGAAAGAAAAATTTGATATAATTTTTCTTGATCCGCCGTATAACAAGGGATTTATAGAGCCTGTTCTCGCGGACATTGTGAAATACGGTCTGCTCAATACAGGCGGAATTATCGCTCTTGAAAGCGATAATTCCGATTTTTACGGCGATACCCAAGGGCTTGAAATATTAAAACAACGCAAATACGGGAGAACGTACATCACTGTTTACGGAGCGAAAAATGAGAATTGCGGTTTATCCGGGAAGCTTTGACCCGGTTACAAACGGACATCTTGACATCATAAAACGGGCGAGTAAGATATATGATAAGGTTATCGTGGGAGTTTTGAACAACGCAAGTAAAAAGCCGCTGTTTACGGCTGAAGAACGCGTGGACATGCTCAGGGACGTGACTGACCATATAGAAAACGTGGAGGTTGACAGCTTTTCGGGGCTGCTGGTTGATTTCGCAAAATCGAAGGGCGCGACGGTCATAGTGAAGGGACTTCGCACTGTTGCCGATTTCGAGTATGAATTTCAGATGGCGCTTCTTAACAAGGCGCTAAACCCCGAATACGAAACTGTTTTTATGATGACGGACTCGAAATATTCGTATATCTCGTCGAGCATGGTAAAGGAGCTCGCGGGCTTCAAGGGAAACCTCACCGGGCTTGTGCCGAACGAGATAACGGAAAGAATAGAGCAAAAATACAGGTAAGCATTCGCGAGCCTTGAATATATGAAGAAAGGAATGTATAAGATGAACTCAGAAATGGATATCATGGAAATTGTTGACATGATGGAGGAGGCTATTGATAAGGCGTCGTCCGTTCCCCTGACCGGTAAGGTTATGGTCGACAAGGACGAGCTTCTCGACTATCTCCAGGAAATCCGTCTTGTATACCCTGACGAGCTCAAAGAGGCTAAATGGGTAAAAGAGGAGAGACAGAGGATTTTGTCGGAGGCTGAGAGCAGAGCCGAAACAATCCAAAAGAATGCCGAGGAAACTCAGATGCAGCTTATCGACGAGCACGAGATTACAAAGCGCGCGTATGAAACTGCGAACGAGCTTGTTAACGACGCTCAGAGAAAGTCTATGGAAATCAAGACCGACACAGACCAGTATGTTGACGATATCTTAAGCGACGCGGAGCATCGTCTTGACCTTTTGCTTAGAAAAATTCGTGAGGACAGATCTTATTTCAACAACAATTAAATACGAGCGGAGCCGAGAAAGTATTAGCGGAGACAGGCAGAGCTGAGTAAGGAAATTATTCAGCTCTATTTAAGGTTAAAGAAAAAACAACAAACAAAAAATAACAAACAACAAAGGAGGAACTTAATATGTTATCTGATATCGAAATAGCGCAGGGCGCGCAAATGAAACACATAAAGGAAATAGCCGCGTCGATCGGCATTCCCGAGGAGGAGCTTGAATATTACGGCAAGTACAAGGCGAAGCTCGGACGAGAAACCGAGGAAAGATTAAAGGACAACCCCGAGGGCAAGCTCGTTCTCGTAACGGCGATAAACCCGACTCCGGCGGGCGAGGGCAAAACCACGACCACGATCGGCTTGGGCGACGCTATGTCGAGACTCGGTAAAAAGTGCGTTTTGGCGCTCAGAGAACCGTCTATGGGACCGGTTATGGGCGTTAAAGGCGGAGCCGCGGGCGGCGGTTACAGCCAGGTCGTACCGATGGAGGATATAAACCTGCACTTTACCGGCGATATGCACGCTATCACGGCGGCGAACAATCTGCTTTCCGCTATGATAGACAACCACATTCATCAGGGAAATAAGCTTGATATAGACGTCAACAATATAGTTTGGAAGCGCGTCGTTGACATGAACGACAGGGCGCTGCGTCAGACCATAGTCGGCTTGGGCGGCAAGATAAACGGTGTTCCGCGTCAGGACGGATTTATGATAACCGTCGCGTCCGAGGTTATGGCAATTCTCTGCCTTGCGTCGGATCTGAACGATTTGAAGGAGCGTCTCGGCAATATCATAATCGGCTATACGAGAAGCGGAGAGCCCGTAAAAGCGTCCGATCTGAATGCGCAGGGGGCTATGACTTCGCTTTTAAAGGACGCGATCAAGCCTAATCTTGTGCAGACGCTCGAGCATACCCCGTGCTTTATCCACGGCGGCCCGTTCGCGAATATAGCCCACGGCTGCAACAGCGTTAAGGCGACGAAGCTCGCGATGAAGCTTTCGGATTACGCTATAACGGAAGCGGGATTCGGCGCCGATTTGGGCGCGGAGAAGTTTATGGACATAAAGTGCCGCATGGCGGGAATAAAGCCCGACGCGGTCGTAATAGTCGCTACGGTACGCGCGCTCAAGTATAATGGCGGCGTAAAGAAAGCTGATTTGAAAAATCCCGACGTTGACGCGTTAAAGCGCGGTATCGTGAATTTGCAGAAGCATATCGAAAATATGCGCGGCTTCGGAGTGCCGGTAGTTGTCGCGGTCAATCGTTTCGACACAGACAGCGACGAGGAGTTAAACACAGTAATCGAGCTTTGCCGCGAGAGCGGAGCTGACTGCGCTTTAAGCGAGGTATTCGCGAAGGGCGGCGAAGGCGGCATAGAGCTTGCGAAAAAGGTTATCGCGGCGATTGAGGCGGGCGAGAGCGAGCTTCACTACACCTACGACGTTGACGCGCCTATCAAGGACAAGCTTGAAGCTATTGTAAAGAAAATCTACGGCGGCGCGGGCGTTGTTTACTCGGCAAAGGCTAACAAGCAGATCAAGCGCCTTGAAGAACTCGGACTTGACAAAAAGCCGATATGCGTCGCGAAAACGCAATATTCGCTTTCGGATAACCCGGCGCTTTTAGGGAGACCCGAAAATTTTGAGGTAAGCGTGAGCGAGGTTCGCGTGTCGAACGGCGCGGGCTTTATCGTGGTCGAAACGGGCAGCATCATGGTAATGCCCGGACTTCCTCCCGTACCCGCTGCCGAAAAGATAGACATTGACGGCGACGGCACGATTTCGGGATTATTCTGATGAAGCATATTTCACAAAGCTATGAGGAAACGCTCGCGATAGCGCGCTCGTTCGCGGAAAAGCTTAAAGCGGGCGACACTGTCTGCCTGTACGGCGGTCTCGGCGCGGGCAAAACCGCGTTCGTTCAGGGACTTGCGGAGGGCTTAGGTATCGACGAGCCTGTCACAAGCCCGACGTTTACGATAGTAAACGAGTATTACGGACGCTTGCCGCTTTATCATTTCGATGTGTACAGAATCGCCGATCCGGACGAGATGTACGAAATCGGGTATGACGAGTACGTTTACGGCGACGGCGTATCGGTAATAGAATGGTCGGAGCTGATCGACGAGATTTTACCCGAAAAGCGGTATAATGTGAAAATCTCGAAGGATTACGGCAAGCATGAGAATTACAGGGAAATAGACATAGAGGAAATTAAATGAAGGTTTTGGCAATAGACACGTCCTCCGCTGTCGCTTCGGCGGCGGTCGTCGAGGATAACGTGCTTCTCGGCGAGTATATTTTAAATCACAAAAAAACTCACTCGCAGAAAATCATGGTGATGGTCGAGCGGCTTATGGCTGATTTGGAGCTAAGCGTGAAGGACATCGACGTGTTCGCGGCGGCGGTAGGACCGGGATCGTTTACGGGGCTGAGGATCGGCGTCGCGACGGTGAAGGCGCTCGCGCACAGCGTGAACAAGCCCGTTGTTGGCGTAGGCTCGCTTGAGGGAATGGCGTATAATCTGCCGTACGCGGAGCATATAATCGTGCCCATAATGGACGCGCGGCGCAATCATGTGTACACCGCGAGCTATATCTGGGACGAGGACGGATTTAAGGAGCTGAGCGCGCCGGAGGATCTGAGCATCGAGGAATGTGTGGAAAGCTGCGGTGAGCTTTTGGAAACAATATTCGTCGGCGACGCGGTCGAAATGCACCGCGATTATATAAAGGAGCGGCTCGGCGAAAGGGCATTTTTCGCGCCCGCGTCGGCGGCTCAACAGCGGGCGGGCTCGGTCGCGGCGATAGCAATGGAAAAGGCGAAGTGCGGCGAAATGATGAATTACGCGGAGCTTGTGCCGTTTTATATGAAGAAGTCACAAGCCGAAAGAGAGTTGGAGGAAAAAGAACATGAAACTGGCAATAGGAAGTGACCACGGCGGTTTTGAGCTTAAAAACCACGTTTTAAAGCACCTTGAGGAGCGGGGGATAGAGTACAAGGATTTCGGCGTTTTCAGCGAGGACAGCGTCGATTATCCCGACTGCGCCGCGCCCGTGTGCGAGGCGGTGCTCTCGGGCGAGTATGAGCGCGGAATACTTTTCTGCGGCACGGGCATAGGCATTTCGATAGCCGCGAACAAGTTTGACGGAATACGCGCCGCGCTTTGCTCAAACGTGTTCAGCGCGAAAATGGCGAAGGAGCACAACAACGCCAACATAATCTGCTTGGGCGGCAGAGTTACGGGACGCGAGCTCGCGTTCATGATAGTTGACGCATGGCTCGATGCGGAGTTTCTTGGCGGCAGACACGCGGACAGGATTGCGAAGATACATAAATTGGAAAAATAATAAAAACACCTCCGGTTAAGCGTTTGAACCGGAGGCGTTTTTGTGTAAAAACGAAATATATTATTACGCGGGCACAGTGAATTGATTTTTACGGGGGACTACTTTCCGCGCGTGCTTTTTTCGCTTTTACAATACTGTCACGGAGGTTCGGAAGCGTCTCCGCTTTCGTCCGCTCCCATAGTTATTACCGTTATTACAACCAATAGAAATGTGAGTAAACCAATCATCGTAATTTTCCTCCTTTCTCATACATATCGCCAAAAAATATTTATGCTTTCATAAGTATCATCTCCTTTTATTTGTTAATTGTTGCGAAGTTATTAATTATTTAACAACTTTGTAATATTATTATACACCTAAAACATACTGTTGTCAATATATCATTAAAAAATTATTAAATATTTAATATATTTGTAATATTTATATTGAAAATTGTCTAAAAAGAAATTATAAACGAGGCTGATTTTTGCCGCAAGACACAACAAAGCCACCGGTGGCTAATCGGTGGCTCTGTTATATATGAACGTAACATTGTATTGCAAACAATGTTAAATATATTATACACTATGATTTCTATTTTTTCAAGAGTTATTTTATGTATTTGTGAAAAAGTCTGTTTTTTAAAGATTTTTTGCACAAATTTTATACAAAATGCACATATTCTATTTGATACTGTCTATGTCGTACGGCGTAATTTGGTATACGAAATAATTCAGCCAGTTCGAAAACAGCAGGTTTGCGTGCGAGCGCCAGCGCACTATCGGCTTTTTTGTGGGATCATCGTTTGGAAAATAATTTTTCGGCACTGTCGGATTCAGTCCGCGCTCCAAATCGCGGAAATACTCATCCCTTAAAGTGTTAGCGTCGTATTCGGAATGCCCCATAACGAATATCTTTCGTCCGCCTTTGGTGAAAACGATATACACGCCCGCTTCCTTTGATTCCGCGAGCACCTCCAATGCCTTCACCTTGTCTATATCCTCGCGTCTTACCTCGGTGTGGCGCGAATGCGGCGCGTAGAATTCGTTGTCGAAGCCGCGTATAAGCTTCGCCGTGCGGCGGTTTATCTTATGGCGGAACACGCCGGAGCACTTCTTTTCAAGCGGATACTTCGGCACACCGTAGTGATAGTACAGTCCCGCCTGCGCCGCCCAGCAGATGTGCAGCGTCGATGTCACGTGCGTTTTCGACCATTCCATGATTTTCACAAGCTCCTCCCAGTAGTCAACCTCCTCGAATTCGAGATTTTCCACGGGCGCGCCGGTTATGATCATACCGTCGTATTTGGCGTTTTTTATCTCGTCGAACGTCTTGTAAAACTGCGCCAAATGCTGCTGAGATGTGTTTTTGGACGTGTGCGAGTCCATCTGAAGAAAGTCAATCTCTACCTGTAAGGGCGAGTTTGACAGAAGCCGTAAAAGCTGTGTTTCGGTGGTTATTTTGGTAGGCATCAGATTTACGATTACGATTTTAAGCGGACGAATATCCTGATGCATAGCTTTTTTTTCGCTCATTACGAATATATTCTCCCTGCGAAGCTGCGATGTAGCCGGCAGCTTGTCCGGTATTTTAATAGGCATAGTGTTTCTCTCCTGTTCCGGTAAATTAAAACGTATACGACAAGTATAACACATAATTTTATATTTTACAACCCAAAAAGAATAAATTCCGCTTCAATAAACTATACTAAAAAAAGCAAGAAGGTGAACAGATTGAACGATGAAAACGAAAACCAAAATCAAAACGAAAACGAACCCGATCAAATCGAGCAGGAACGGGAGCAAATTAAGGAGTTCGGCAGCGTTGAGACGCATAATCCGCGCGGGAATATCCATTGCCTCAGTATAATCGGTCAGGTGGAGGGGCATATGACTCTGCCGCCGCAGAATAAGACCACGAAGTATGAGCACGTTATGCCGCAGCTTGTGGCTGTGGAGGAGGATCCCGATATTGACGGGCTTCTCGTGCTCTTGAATACCGTAGGCGGAGACGTGGAAGCGGGACTTGCCATCGCGGAGATTATCTCGGGTATGAAAAAGCCCACAGTGTCGCTCGTGCTGGGAGGAGGACACAGTATAGGCGTGCCGCTGGCTGTTTCGGCGGATTACTCGTTTATCGCGCCTACCGCTACAATGACCGTGCATCCGCTCCGAATGAGCGGCGTGGTGATAGGCGTTATGCAGACGTTTCAGTATTTTCAGCGTATGCAGGACAGGATAATTGAATTTGTCGTGTCCAATTCCAATATCACATACGAACGTTTTAAAGAACTTATGTTAACCACGGATGAAATCGCGAACGACGTGGGGAGCATTTTGTTTGCCGAAAAGGCGGTCGAGTGCGGACTTATTAACAGCATCGGCGGGCTTTCGGACGCTTTGGAAAAAATGTACGAGCTTATAGCGGAGGTGAGAAAATGCTCCACTCAATAGTACCGGCGGACGTGATTTTTTTCGACAACACGCAGATAAGTACACGCCACCTGCGTATGTACGACGGTGTAACGTTTGAAATATGCGGCGGGCGCGTGGATAGGATTATAAGCACAAATCCGCGCGATTATTTAAAATATCATCATTTGTTGGGAAATAAGCTGTAGTGTGCGCGGCGGGGCTTATGTTTTGCGTTTATTCTGCCGGAAAACCTAAATTAATACATATCGGGAAAGCGCTTTTGATGCTTTCCCGATACGTATAAGCAAATAATATTTGTATTTTAACTCGTTTGAGTTTATTATATTTAAAATTCCCGATAGAAATCATCCTTCATTTCGGATGTTACGAGGTAGCATTCTTTTCCGTAAAGCAGCTTTGCCGGAACGCGCCACGCCGCGCCGTAATAGAATTCGTCCGCCACAAGCTCGCCGTCGGCGTAAATTTGCGCCGCGTCGCATTCGTCGGGGATTTCTATAAAGCCGCCGCTGCCGTCAACGGTTATTTTCTTCCATGTGAGCTTACGCTCGCCGCCTAATTGAAGCTCCGAGAGGTATGGAGAGACGAAAGGTTCGTCAACCGGCTCGAAGGAGGCTTTTGCCTGAGTGAATTCACGTTTTACGCAATCGGCTTCAAAGCCGCTGCCGTTCCATTTCATATACGAAAAGTCTCCGTCCTGCACCGCTCGGATTTCATTGCCGCAGGCGTACAAATCGCAAAGATGACCGACGTAAATTTCTCCGGAAAGCTTGCGCGTGTATTCGGCTTGTTCGGAGGTGAGCGTTACAATCTTAATTCCGTTATGGTCAAACGCTGAATCAAAACCGGGCTGAGGACAGAATTCCGCTCCGTCGGTAAATTTATATTGCGGAGCTATATTGTCTATCGCGGCGAAGAAATATGTGTCGTCCGTTTTGCAAAGCGGCTGCGCTGAAGCGTACTCAAGAACGGCGCCGCCGAGATTTATGTTAAACGGCATAATAAAGCTGACGTCGCCGATAATATCCAGCTTCGGGAATTTCACGCCGAGCGGCTCTATGGCGGCTCCGTGTATATCCTCCAATTTCGCCAGACGCTGATAGTGATTGACAAACACAAATCCGCTTTTCCCGTCCGTGCGCATTACGCAGCGCAAGGACTTCATGTCGTTCGGAGCGGGCTTAGCGGCGGTCATGCTCACTTTTGACATAGGCGCTAAAATATCGCCGAAATCATTTACGAACATATGAAGCATATTGAGAAGCCTGTAATGTCCGCGTGTTTCTCCGTATTCCGAAAGCGGAGCCTGAAAATCATAGGACAGTATTGTATAATCGTTGGGGTATCCGGTCGCCGAAGACTCATTCAAGGTTGAAAGCTTTCCTATTTTATTTGTACCTCCGTGATACATATAATATCCGATGAGGTTGTTTCCGCTGCCGAGCTTTACGAGAGACAGCGCGTAAATGTCCATAGGCTTTATAAGAGGTCTGCGGTGATGGGTAGGCTGCGTTCCGCCGCCAAGCTCGCACGTCGCGAACGGATATAAATCGTATGGCAGTCTCCAGCCGCTGTCCTGCTCTGCAGGCAGCAGATCGTCGCCTATGGCGGAGTCGTTTCTGATGCCGCTGAAAACATAATGCGGAGAAAGGGGCAGGGGAGAAATATGCGGGGTCCACGGCGCTTCGGGATACGCGCCGAATACGGGCATTACTTCCTCGACAGGAATTTTTGCGCCGAAACGGCTGTTCCATCCCGTAACCGTGTAAATCGGTACGTCAAGCCCTATTTCCTTAGCCATTTTTTTCAGGACCAGTAGATGATTTGCACCGTTGGTAAGCTCGTTTTCAAGCTGTATGCCGACAATATTTCCTCCGTCTTTGAAAAATAGACCTTTAACCTGCTCGTATATTTTCTCATACCAAATGCATACCTTTGTTAAATATTCCGTGTTATTTTCGCGAAGCGAATACGGCTTTTTTATAAGCCAGTCGGGGAAACCGCCGTTGCGGCATTCGCCGTGCGCCCACGGACCTATTCTTATCACAACGTCAAGACCGGCTCTCTGCGCTTCGAGTACAAAGGCGCGTATATCGCGGTCGCCGCTGAAATCAAACTCGCCTTCAATTTCCTCGTGGTAAATCCAAAATAAGTACGTTGCCACGACAGTTACGCCGCCGGCGCGGATTTTGCACAATTCGTTGTACCAGTTTTCACGGCTGTCGCGGACGAAATGATATTCGCCCATAACGCCTATCCATGGCTTGCCGTTATATTCTATATAATGATTTGCGATTTCAATGCTCTTGCCGTCGGGGGATTTGCCGCCGAGGTTAAGATGATTTTTAAACAAATCCGTTTTTTTGTAGTCCTTAAATGTATATACCATGTCGCTGCTCCTTCGAAATTAATTTTATGATATTATGCCGTATTTTAATTTTAAATCAAGAATTTTTCTGACGCTTTTATCTATTGTTTCCTCGCTGATTTCTCCGTTCTGCACAGCGCTTATAACAGCCGATACGGCTTCCGAAAAGGTGTCGGGACTCAGAAGCATGTCGCAGCCCGCCTCGATACATTTCACAGCTGCGTCAGCCGAGGTATAGTAGCTGCGCACCGCATCCATGTTCAGCGCGTCGGTTATTATAACGCCTTCGAATCCAAGCTCGTCCTTAAGAATTTCGGTTACGATTTTGTGCGACATTGAAGCGGGATATTCGCTGTCGAGCTTGGGAAGGTTGATATTCGCGCACATAACGAAATCCGCTCCCGCTTCTATTCCGCTCTTAAACGGAATAAACTCACAGCTTCTGAGCTGGTCAAGGCTTTTTTCGCTGTACACACGCGTGTAATTCGCGTCGTTATCTGCGTCTCCGTAACCGGGGAAATACTTTAACGTGGCAATGATTCCGTTGTCATGCATACCTCTGACGGCTTCGGCAACCATCTCCGCCGCCGTATTGGAGTCGGTGCTGAACGCGCGCTCCGCAATCATGGTATTATTTATATTTGTACGCACATCGGCTACCGGAGCGAAATTCTGATTGAATCCGAACTGCTTCATATCGCGCGCGATGGACGCGCCGATCTCGTAAGCCTTTTCTTTACCTTCATTGCGGTAGCTGTACATGGTGTCAAACGACACGGTGTTCAGCTTTTTCGCCATCGGCGCATACGTGCCGCCCTCCTCCGCAACCGCGAAAAACGGAGTTATTTCGGCGTATTCCGCGGTGTTTTCAAGCATAGTCCGCACCTGATAATCGCTTACCAAATTATCCTCGCCGTAAAGAAGTCCTCCCACAGGCTGATTTGTAATCGCCTTACGCGTGGTTTCCCCCGCTACCGTAACCGGCTGTACGCCGGTCAGCTGCTCGGGAGTTACGAAAAACATTTGGAAGACCTTTTCCGTAAGAGTCATCTGATCCAATATTTCCTTGCTTCTCGAATACGGCTCGGGAGTCGCAATGGGCAGAGTTTCGCCGCCTGAAGCCATTGACAGACGCATTATAACGTTTGAGATTTCCGCTCTTGAGGCGGAGCTTTTCGGATTGAAATTACCGTTTTTATCACCCGTAAATATACCGCTTGTCCGCATAAGAGCGACGCTTGATTTTGCCCACTCGGAAACGGAATCCTCGTCGCTGTACGAGGACAGCGCGTTCGGATTCGGCGCGAGAGTTATTCCGTACCGCGTCAGGTACCGGTTAATAATAACTGCGATTTCCTCGCGGCTTATGCCGTACTCCGGATGGAAAAGACTGTCGTCGTAGCCGGAAGCAATTCCTTCGGCTGCAGCCCAGTTTACATAAATAGAATACCATAACCCTGTAGGCACATCGCGGAATTTTGTTTTCGTGTATTCCGAGAGGGCTATATCCGCAATTCTGCCGAGTACCGTGACGAACATACCGCGCGTCATTGCCGCGTTCGGCGAGAATTCCGTTTCGCTCGTGCCGGAAAAATATTGGCGGTCAACGACGTAGTTAACGGAATTATAAAACCAATCCCCTTGGTTCACATCGGAAAAAGTCTGCGCAAACACGGGGAAAGAAAGTGTCAGAATAATCATGGCAAGCGCGGCGCTTGCCGCTTTTTTTAATTTCATACAATCTCTCCTTGTAAAAATTTAATATATTTATTATAGCACGAAGGATAGGAAATGCAAGTGTCAAATTGACGAAATTTGATTGATTTTAAATGTTTTGTCATGTTTTGCGGAACGTGGCGGAAGCCGCTATTTTTTCCGCGGTTTTAATGCCGTCCGCCGCCGCAGACATTATGCCGCCGGCGTAGCCCGCGCCTTCGCCGCAGGGATACAAGCCGGCTATATCGGATTGGAAGGTTTCCTTATCGCGAAGTATGCGTACGGGAGAGGATGAGCGCGTTTCGGGGGCGGTCAGCACCGCGTTTTTGTCGGCGAAGCCTTTTAGCTTTTGGTCAAGCATCGGCAAAGCCTCGCGCAGCGAATCGGTGACAAACTGCGGCAAAACATCGTCAAGCTTTGTCCATACAACGCCGGGACGATAGCTCGGATTAATCTTTTCACCCGCGCCGCCTATACCTAAAAAATCGCCTACGCGCTGAGCCGGAGCTTTGTAGCCGCCGCCTGCCGCCTCATATGCGCGCCGCTCCGTTTCGCGCTGCAGATACATTCCCGCGAGCACATCGCAGCCTTCGAAATCGTCGGGAGTGACACTGACGAGCAGCGCGCTGTTTGCGTTTTCTCCGCCGCGCGCAAAGCGGCTCATACCGTTCGTGACAACGCCGCCCTCCTCCGACGCGGACGCGACCACAACGCCGCCGGGACACATGCAGAACGTGTACACGCCCCTGCCGTTTTCAAGATGCACAGACAGCTTATAATCAGCCGCGCCGAGCTTGCCGTGCATATCGCCGTACTGCGACTTGTTTATCATTTCCTGCGAATGTTCTATTCTCGCGCCGATGGAAAAGCTTTTTCTCTCCATGCGCACGCCCTTTTTCTTCAGCATTTCAAAGGTGTCGCGCGCACTGTGACCTGTGGCGAGAACTATATGAGAGGTTTTTATCGTGTATCTGCCCTCGTTCGAATCAATAACAGCGCCGCTCACTCTGCCGCCGTCTGTTTCGAAATCCGTAAAAACGCTCGAAAAGCGGAATTCTCCGCCGTGAGCTATAATATCGCGCCGTATAGACGCGACCATCGCGCATAGATTATCCGTGCCGATATGCGGCTTTGCGAGATAAGTTATCTCCTCCGGCGCGCCGTGAGCGTAAAACTCGTCGAGCACGTATTTTATCCTGAAATCGTTTATTCCGGTCGTGAGCTTACCGTCGGAAAACGTGCCCGCGCCGCCCTCGCCGAACTGTACGTTCGAATTCGGATTGAGCTCGCCGGTTTTCCAAAAGCGTTCAACGTCGTTCATCCGCTCCTCGACCGGCTTGCCGCGCTCGATGATGATTACCTTAAATCCGTTCTTCGCCAAGGTAAGTCCGCACATAAGCCCCGCCGGACCCGAGCCGACTATTACCACCGGCTCGTCAAACGGCTCGCATTCGGGAAAAACGTACGCCTTGTTTTCGATGATACGCGCGTTTTTTGCGCGTTTTACCGCCCTTTCCTCGTTCTCCGCCTCAACGTCGACGGAGTACACAAAATGAATGTCGGTTTTTTTGCGGGCGTCAATTGATTTTTTTGAAATCTTAAATGACTTAAAGGACTTCACGCCAAGAAGCTTTGCCGCTTTTTCGCGCAGATCCGTCTCGGTTTCTTCTATATTTAATAGGATATTAGATATGCGTATCATAAATTTCACCGACAATATAATATCATATGCGCGCCGCGTTGTCAAACCGAAGCGGTATTTTACGCTTTATCGAACAAAACGGTGACGGTAGTCCACTCGCCGGCTTTGCTTTTATTTCGGAAAAAAATGCTTTTATATAGAATTTTCAAACTTAACAAAAATCTCCTGATGGACATATAAGAATCTGTGCATTTTGTTCAATTTGTATATAAGAAAAGGTTTAAATTATAAAAAATTGCTAAAATTTTAATAAAAGTATTGAATATTTGAGACATTTATGTTACAATTTCATATACAATAGTATTTTTATAAATACTTTAATTTTCAATAAGATATTATTGTAAATTTTTTACAAAATTTTACAAAACTCTTGTTCAATATTAATAAAAACCGTGCTAAAAAGAATGGAGTTTTTGTGAAATATGCAAAAAATTTCATATAATATAAAAAAATCTATAGAAAAAAGGGGTGTTTCAGACATGAAACTAAGAACCAAGGGCACGGCCGCCCTTCTTTCCCTTATTTTGACCG
>CANQXJ010000006.1 GCA_947627795.1 uncultured Clostridia bacterium | reverse complement strand
GAACAGGCTCAGCGGCTCTATGATAAGACCGAGTATTGCGTGGCTGAATTATCTGTTTGACGAAGATTACACCGTTCCGAACCGCGATGATTATGCAAAAATTTATATAATGGACAATGGTGATTACATTGATAATTTCACCGCCGATAAAATAGACACAACGCATGGTCTGACTGAAACTTTCGGCTTGGATGTCATACAGCACGGCACGGAAAAGATTATTACGAATCTGAAGCAATTATCCTCGATAAACCGTGATTTGGCGCTGCTCCGCGATGCACTGGAGGCTTCACGCGATGCTGTCAGGGACATTATGAAAAAATCCCCGGATATCGGCATACAGAAATTATGCGCCGTCATTTCCGAAGATGTAATTAACGGAGAATTATCATGCTTTGATGCAATTTCTAAATCGGCAGTTGCTCAGATAATCGCCGAAGAATACAAGCAAAACGTTTTTGATATATATTATAGCGTCGTTGATAATCTGACATACACAAACGCTTCCGAGAGGGACGCTCATACGCCTGTAGGCAAGCTTACGACCGAGGAATATATGTGTATAACAAAAGACGATTTGCTCTATTACGCGGACAGTCTCGACGGCACATCATTTGATTTGGGTAAGGACATACTGGAGTTTCAGGCAAACTACGAGGAAGCCTTAAAGGGCGCAGATCCGAAAGTAAATACGATGGACTTCATGTACAAGCTCGTTGTGGCGCTGAGTAACGCATATGACAAATTCGGTCATGTGCATATGTTCAAGACCACCTTCGACGAACTGATTGAAAACTGCAACGACCCGCATTATCAGGCTGCCCTTGACACGTTTATCACCGAAGCCGAAATTGCGGAAATGTCGCTGGACAGATGCAGCCGTAGAGAGGATATGTATATCAAGGATGCCGAGCATCCGAGGTATAAAGCAAGGCGAAAGCTTAATCGACTGCTTACAATTCTCGCAAACAAGAAAATCCGGATGCAGGTATTCGGTTTCTGATTTGATGTAATTTTTACTAAAACAAATTGGAGGAATAATTATGTTTGAAGCACATATGGAGATGATAGGCGAACCGCATATACCGGAGGAAAAGCATAACGAGTTTCGCGAGAGAATGCTTACTCTGTTTAAAGAAGCCGGGCTTATGGACTTTGAAACCGTAATGCTTGCGGACAAGTCAATTTACCTGCTGAAGGAACCTGAGTTCGATGAAAATGACATACTTTCGTGTGAATATTCTGTCTACGACTTCGAGTGGAAGGACGCTCTGCGCTTCAGCGGGGATTCACTCGTATTGCGCACCGGCTACATCGGCTACAAGAAATTCAGCAAAGCGGCAAAAGCGGCGTTTACGCTGTTGGAACTGTACAGCGATACAGACTGTATCAGCGGCTCGATAGACGATTGGCACTGCGTAAAGGAATGTGTCGGCTGGATAAATTATATCTTCAACGAACGAATTGCCGTGGAAGCAGTCAGGAAATATTCCACAGAACAGTTCATGATTATAGACAGAGACCTCCTGCTGTACCGTCTGGACAGCTTGGAAGGAACAACGGACATCCTGCAATCATGGGTTGCCGACTGGAAAGAAAAATACGATAAAGCCATAGTAACAGTAAGCAAGCCCATTAATACAATAAAACTGGTTGATGCGCTGTGCGAGGCAGATGACGCGTTTGACAACGTAATCATGTTCCGGGATACTTTTCTCGAACTGATAGAAAACTCGTCTGACGATCGATATATGGCGTTATTTCAGCTGTTTGCCGATGTGCTGAATGAGGAAAAGGCTGTGTTGAGCGAAGACGACAAGCTTATATTAAATATAGACAATCCCTCGGAGGAAGCGATCAAGCGCAGGAAGAAGCACGTTTATATCGGAAACAGGAAGCTTAATATGCTGTTGGAGCTGATGTATAACCGCAAGCTGCGTGAGAGTGTATTTGGGGTGTGAGGAAACGGTTAATACATGAACGATTTGATTTTTTCTCCATCGGCATAGCCTTTTTCATAAAGCCGTTTCATATCTGCTGGTTTGCGCGACAGCGTACTAACGCCGCAGGTATCGTCCGGCGCAACGATCAGCGCTTTTCCTTGCCTTGCATATTTCTGTGCCAGCGCAACGCTCTCATTGTACCGGTTCGCTCTTTGCCGCAGCTTTTCCGCCGCGTTGGGATACCTTTTACGGATCAGAGCGGCAAACTTCTCATCTCGTTCGGGAGTGCGGATGACATTTTCCGGCTTGGTAAGCAATACGACCACACGATCGCACCCGGAAGCAAACGCCTTTTCCACCGGAACAGGATCGCCCAGCGCCCCGTCGTAATAGGGCGTTCCCTGAACAAAATAGGGCTTGCAGACAAAGGGTATAGATGAGGACGCTTTAAATGTGTCGTAATCATCCTGCCGAATATCCCGCTTATCAAAATATTTTGCCTCGCCGGTTTCGGCGTTTGTTGCGACCACGATAAATTCCGTCGGATTCTTCTGCAAAGCATCGTAATCAAAAGGATTTTCACCATCGTGATTGCTGAGCGTACCATAGACATAGTCCATATCAATAAAAGATCGTTTCATAATAAAATTTCTTACGCTCGCATACTGCTTCCTGAGACCGTATTCCGTATAAAAGATAAAATTGCGTCCCCTTTGCCCCGCGATAAATGAGGCAAGATTCGCGCTTCCCGCCGATACGCCGATCCCAAGATCAAATCGAATGTTCCGGTCGAGGCAGTAGTCAAGTACGCCGCAGGCATAAATCCCGCGGAACCCGCCGCCTACATCTATAATGCCGATTTTCATAGTACACCACCCTTTACACCCGTTGTATTTTACATGAACAACTCGTTTTCTTTTCTGCCGGAGCAGGCTTTTTTGATTGCCAATGCTGCTGCGGACACCATCAGCCCATTAACCTTTCTTGCACTTTGCGGACACTGTTTTATGCAGCGCATACAGGAGATGCACTTTTTAGAGTCATAAAACGACTCATAATAACTTTTACAGATTTTCAATCCATTCCCGCGTAAACTGCTGACCGCAGCGCGACAGTTCACCCATTACACGAGTTATTCCGTACTCACTTTCATACCAATTATCGCGTTTTATGCCGAAGCCCGCAGCCGTTGCAGCTTATCCTCATGCCGCACGTCCGACAGCGCTCACGGTAATGCGGAACATACAATTCATCTTCCGGTATCGGCTCTCCCCATTCGTCGCACAGCTTAACCCGTCCTTCGTCCAATCGCCTCAATAAAATCACATCCCGCCGTCCGTTTAGCATATTGTTCCTTAAGCATCGTCATTACTGTTTCCTTTTCATAGATAAAATTCTTGTAATGACTCATGCCGAAATATTTAACATCCAAACCTTCAAGCAGCTTTATAATCTGTCCCAACTGGTAGACGTTATACAACCGCTTGCCGTGTTTAAATCCCGCATACGCGCAGTCACCCAAAAACGCAAAATCGCCGCATACAACAATAACGCAGCCCTTCGCGTGGCTCGACGGCACAGTCAATGCAATTATATCATCATCAAAAACGATTTTATCCGAGATAACACTGCCGGTATGAGTATGCTTTATTGTCTCTTTGGACGCATACAGCTCGTCGAATTTTATCCTTCCGACATTCGCGGCATGATCCTCATGAAAGTGCGAAATGACTACGATTTTCTCATTGGCAATTCCGTTTATCAGCTCTGCCGCTTCATCATTAGCGCCGACGTCAAAAATATACGTTTTATTTTCCTTCGTTATGAACACAACATCCGACGACAGCGGATCTTCACTCGCCGGAAGATAGCTTATATTTTTCGTAATTTCAATTAATCTCATAATCGTGCCTTTCACTTGCGAATATCGTTAACTTCCATTCCACAAACTTTTCAAATATCTTATATACAAATTATATCACACTTTACAATTCAACAAAATAACAATCTGATATATATGTCAATTTAATTAACAAAAATTACACATACCTGTTCAAAATTGTTTTATCTCCGCCATAATTGATACCTCTGATTTAGTAAATTTGTTATCTATGCACAACATACCGATAATGCGGCATATCTACGCCTCTGTAATGCTTTACCCACATATCCGTCTTTGTCATTCCGTTTCTTATTGCCACATTTTGAGACGCGATATTGGTATCACGAATAATAGAGCAAACCTTATTGGCTTTCAATACCTCAAACGCATACTGTTTACAAGCTCTTGCTGCTTCGGTGGCGTAGCCTTTGTGCCAGTGCGAGCGCTCGAAAAGATAGCCTATCTCAAGCACTTCCTCATCCTTCCACGGCTGCATTGTAAGTCCGCACTGACCTATCATTTCATCAGTTTCCTTCAGAATGACCGCCCGCAAGCCAAATTCCCGCTTCTGATATCGACGTATTTGCCTGTCCAGCCATTCCTGAACCTCATCATCGCTGAACGCTCCCTCATATGCGTACATCGTGTCTTCATCCTGTAAAATTTTGCATAAAGAATTAAAGTCCGACTGCTTCATCTCGCGCAGATACAACCGCTCAGTTTCAAGTATCATATTCTCCTCCGTATATTCCGGTTTATCGCTTTATATGATTATAAAATAATCATATCATATTAACCGCAAGAAATCAATACGGAGGACGTGATAATTATGATACTGTGAAATTGTAAAAAATCTCGAAGTCAAACAGATTTCGGGATTTTTTATGCTCAATTTTATATCGCTATTGAATCGGCAAGGAAAAAGTGATAAAATAGAAACAACGAAAATAATGATGTCCGATTGTAAAATAATATAATACAAGGAGGAAAACGATATGGCAGAGCTTTTATATCAGGGACACGCGAGTTTTCGGCTGACGACGGGAGCGGGCAAGGTGATTTATATCGATCCTTTTGCGGGCGAGGGTTACGACAAAAAAGCGGATTTAATTCTCGTGACGCATCAGCATCACGATCACAACAGAATCGACATGGTGCCTCATTCGGACGATTGTGTGATTCTCCAAAACAACGACGCGATAACGGATGGCGGTTATAGGGCGCTTGACTTCGCGGGCGTTCATGTCGAGCCGGTGCAGGCGTACAACAAAAATCACGACATAAATCAGTGCGTGGGTTATCTTGTCACGGTGGACGGAAAAACACTGTATTTCGCGGGCGATACTTCAAAGACAGAGCAGATGGCGGAGCTTGGCAAGATGAATATAGACTATGTGTTTTTGCCGACCGACGGGTATTTTAACATGGATATACCGGAAGCGATTGAGTGCGCGGAGCTTATCGGCGCGAAGCATACCGTCCCGATCCATATGTCGCCGGGCGAGCTGTTTAACCGCGAAAAAGCGGAACGGTTTGTAACGCCGTCCGCATTGATAATTGAACCGGGTGAAGTAATTGAATTATGAATTTCGGACGGGAGGAATAGAAAATGAGACTCGGAATATCGTCCTCATGGACGCATACGTCGCCGGAGGACTGGGCGAATCAAATGGTTGAAATGGGATGCCGCAGCGTGGTGTTCCCCGTTGACTATCACACAAAAGTGAATCTGATCGACGAATATGTCAAGGCTGCTAATGAGCGCGATTTTGTAATAGCGGAGGTCGGCGCGTGGTGCAATCCGCTCGACAAAGACGCAGGCTCCCGCGCGGCGGCAATGGAACGCTGCGTGGAGCAGTTGAAGCTTGCGGATTATGTCGGCGCGCGGTGCTGTGTGAATATCTCCGGCAGCGCGAGCGACAAGTGGGACGGCGCGGCTTTTGAAAATTTCAGTGACGAATTTTACGACGGCGTTGTAAATTCAATACGTGAAATTCTCGACAAGGCAAACCCGAAAAACACGTTTTACACAATAGAGCCGATGCCGTGGACGGTGCCGGTCAGCCCGGACGAGTATCTTAGTCTTATCAAGGACGTAAATCACGAGCAATTCGCGGTGCATATGGACATTGTAAACTGGCTCTGTTCGTGGGACAGATATTTCAAGCAGCGCGAATTTATGGACGATGTATTCGCTAAGCTCGGTGCGTACATAAAAAGCTGCCATTTGAAGGACGCGATTCTGCTTGACGGGTTTACTTTTCAAATAAAGGAAATGCCGTGCGGACAGGGCAAATTTGATATGGACTATTATGTGGATAAAATCAACGCGCTCGACTCGCAGATGCCGGTGCTTATCGAGCATCTTCACTCGGAAAATGAGTTTCGGGAAAGCATGAAATATGTCAATAAGCGGTTCGCGGGGAAGTAATTGATGGAGTATTTAATATAGGTACTTTCTTTATAAATTGAATTTCAACGGAGGAATAGGATGAATAATTTTTTAATTGAACTTGAAAATGATGTCATTAGCTTATGTTTAGCAAATACGCTCTTTCGTTCAGAAATAGAAAAACATATATTGATGAATCAATATGTTCATTGTACACATCACATAGAATTAACAGGGAAAGGATTCTATGATAATATTATTGTATGTAAAGATTGTAAAAAAGTAAACAATAAGGATTTTACGCTTTGTGATATATATATTAACCTTATCGACATAAGTGTTGAATTGGGAATAGAAAATTTTTTTAAAGATGGATATATTGATTTAATAGAGTTTTACACTTACGAAAAAAATGGAATGGAGAAATATCAAATTATGATATTTACAAAATTGAAAAAGAAGATAGACTATCCTTGCTTAAGCACGTGAGAAAATATTGAAGATAACGTAATGAATCAGGTATTCCGCAATTAGATTTCCCTATAAATAAAAGAAAAAAAACGTTTCCAAATAAAATTTATTCTTGACAAAACCAAAATCCATATGGTAAAATAACGCTTGCAAAAACGACGACACATGTGTTACCCAAAGGGTATGTAAATCTGATTACGGAACGTACAATCCTTTGGGCGGCGCGTGTGTTTTTTATTGCAAATTGAAAATTTATGGAGGATTTTTTTATGCCGAGAAATCAATTTCAAAGAATGGTATTCGCACTTCTGACTGTGCTGGTGACAGTTCACGCGTATGTGTTTTACAGCTTGTATGTTATAAACGGCGGCACGTTTATGGAGATCACGGGCGCGGGAAGCGTGTTGGAAGCAATCAACATAATGGGCGGAGTCAGCGTGTTCGGGAAGCTTGTGCCGATATGGGCGGTCGTGCTTATAGAGTTCGTATTCGCATACTCGCTCGAGATACTTATGGGAAGCCCATGCTCGTTCAGGCTTGCCGCTAAGGTGTTTGATCCGGCAAAAACACACCCTGTACTTTTCGAAACGGCGATAATCTGCGCCACGGTAGGACTTATGTGTCCTGTGATGAGCTTTATAGCGGCATGGATGTATTATCCGTATCACGCGGGATTCAATATATTCACGCTGTTCGCGAACTGGCTCAAACTCGTATGCTTTAACTTCCCGTTCGCGTTTTTCACACAGCTGTTTTTCATTCAGCCGCTGATACGGACGGTGTTTAAATTCCTGTTCCGCAAGGATATCGCCGCGCGTGCATACGCGGCAGCGTAAATTGTTTATACGGAGCGATGAGAAATCCCGAGGTCTGACAGATTTCGGGATTTTGCCTTTATTTTATATTGATATTGAATCGGAGTGGGAAAAGTGGTAAAATGTTTGCCGACAGATTTAATGTACCGCTGTACAGTGGGATGCTGATAAATGACGGGACGATTTGGTAACAATTCCGGGAGCCGCCATATGCAGCGACAGCGATGGACTGCGGAGGGGATGACAGTTTCGCTGAAGCCGCACGGCGTGAACATTGATTTTTCACGTACTGTACAAAATAGGGCGGAGCGCCGGTGCCGAATTTCGCAAAGAGAGCGGCACAGACGCTCCGTCTGTTTTTTTTATTACTTCCAAAATATAACTCCTGATAATCTGACCACATTAAACATGTATATGTCGCCGTTTCAAATATAAACTCAATTAAAAATGCGTCTGTGATTTTACAAAATTTTATATATACATATTGACAACCATATTCTACTGTGGTAGAATATAATAAACTACACAAGTAGAATATGGGAGATGATTTTTATGATTAGTATAGGAGAATCTGAACTTGAAATAATGAAAGTGTTGTGGAACGCTAAGGAGCCTATAACATCGGTGGACATAGGCAAGGCGGTAGCGGAGCACGGCTGGAAAAAGACCACGATCGCGACATTTCTTACGCGGCTAACGGAAAAGGGAGCGATATCGGCACAGAAGCGCGGAAAGCTGTATTACTACACGCCGATGATTTCGGCGAAGGAATACAAAAAATCGCAGACGAAAAATCTCATCGGAAGCCTTTTTGACGGCTCGGTAAAGGATTTCGCGGTGTCGCTGTTCGAGTACGCGGGATTGACGGAAAACGATATTGAGGAGTTGAAAGCAAAATTTGAGACGAAGGGGGAATAATCCATGCTTGAATATATTTTCAAATCGCTCCTGTGCGCGGGAGCGGCGGGGACGGTGTTGGCGGTTTTGATGGCGCTTGTTAAGCCGCTTACAAAAAGGCGCTTTCCGGCGGCGTGGCATTATTATATGTGGATTGCAGTTGTCGTTGTGATGCTTGCTCCTGCGAGATTTAATGTATCGCTGCCGCAAATTCGGTTTGTTCCGGTGGATAATGCTCCGGCGAGGATAGAACAATCCGCACACATACAGGCAATGACGGGAACGAATGCTGACGCGTCGGTTCAGACTGAAACCATGCCGGTAATGCCCACGCAAAACGAGCCGGCGGGATTTAATTTTACATTTGCCGCAGCGGCATGGATATGGATTATCGTTGCAGCGGGGCTGTTTGTTTGGCATATTGCGAAATATTGGACGTTTCTCGGAAAGCTTCGCAAAAGCTCGGTCACGGCGAAATGTTCAGAATTGAGGAATTACACAAAAAGAAGAATTTCCGTTCGCAAAAGCAAGGATACGGCATCGCCGCTTGTGGTCGGATTTTTCAAGCCGTGTCTGATACTGCCCGACAAGGAGCTTGACGCTGACAGGCTCGGTTATATTCTGCGCCACGAAATAACGCATCTGCGGCGCGGCGATATACTTTGGAAATGGCTTGTGACGATTGCAAAGTGCATACATTGGTTCAATCCGGCAATGTATTTTATCGCAAACAGAATTAACGCGGAGTGCGAAATCTCCTGCGACGCGGCTGTTACGCGTACCATGAGTGAAAACGAAAAAGGCGAGTATATCAACACAATTTTATCGCTTCTCACCACATCAAAACCCGCGCCGCTCACCACGCAGATGAGCGGAAACGCAAAAAGACTTGCGGAACGGTTTAATATGATAAATACCACGCGTAGAGCGGGCAAAAAAGCGGCTGTTGTATCTTCAATATTGGCGGTATGCGTACTCGGCGCGGCAGTTTTCGCGGGCGGGGTTATGGCTGACGGCGTGCTTGGGGACAATTACGCGATTGAGATAACCAACAACGGTGAAAGGATAACGCTTGAAAATAAGCCGTTTGTTGAAAACAACACAGTTTATCTGCCGCTGCGCGAAATGCTGAACATAGAGGGCATTACCGATATTACTTATAACGATAACGGATATGCGGAATTTTTGATTAATGCCGTGCCGCCCGTGGAATATCGCGGACAGGAGTATCATTTTTGGATAAATCGTATTCAAATCGGAAACCCGTACGCCTATTTTGCCGGACATTCCCACGGCACAACGGAAAATTCGGAGCTTCTTCGCGCGCCGATTTTGAAAAACGATGTAATATATGTGCCGTATGATTTATTTGATAAACTAAAAATGTCCGGACAGGGTGTATTTGATGATATAACGGTAACGGTAAACGGCGGCGGCGCCGCTCTCGCGGGAACGCTGTACAGGAATGACAGCTTGAATTTCAAGATTACTCTGCCTCTCGACTGGGCGGGGAAATATCGGATTATTGAGCACGACAATTCTGTCAGTATCGTACAAAAGTCTGCGTATGATAAGGACGGAGCGGGACTTTTGTGCAATATTGAGATTGTTAAATCCGATGAAGCCGATGAGATATTAAATATGCTCGGCGGAAGCGAGCTGCTGTACAGAGATGAAAATTACGCGTACATTTATACAATTCCCGCAGACGCGCGGAATCTTGCGGCAGACGGCTTTGCAATTAAGGCGGAATATCGGGAGATGTTTGAGCAAATTAATATGGTCAAGGACAGTTTTGATTTATTGGCGAGGATCTCAAGCTAGTCAAACGCCAATAAATTATGATTTATGCGTGAAAGGCCCCCTTGTCAAAGGGGGCTGTCAGCGGAGCTGACTGGGGGATTCCTTCGCTAACTTAAAAAAAATGAATCCCTCCACCGCTACGCGGTCCCCCTCCCTTTGACAAGGGAGGCTTATACCGCTAAATCATAATTTACACAAAAAAGGAGGTACAAATCATGTTGGAATATATTTTCAAATCGCTCCTGTGCGCGGGAGCGGCGGGGACTGTGTTGTCGGTTTTGCTGGCGCTTGTTAAGCCGCTCACAAAAAGGCGCTTTCCCGCGGCGTGGCATTATTATATGTGGATAGCGGTTGTTATTGTAATGCTCGCTCCGGCGAGATTTAACGTGTCGCTTCCGCAAATTCGGTTTACTGCGGCGGATAATGCTCCGATGCGTGTAGAACAATCCACGCCGGTACAGATACCGAAAAACGACGTTCAGACGGACATTGCCGTGCCGGTTCAGACTGAAACCGCACCGGTAACGCCCACGCAAAACGAGCCGGAAGGATTTAATTTTACGTTCGGTACAGCGGCATGGATATGGCTTATTGTCGCGGCGGGGCTGTTTGTTTGGCGGCTCGCGAAATATTGGGCGTTTATTATCAAATTAAAAAGAAATTCGGTTGCGGCGGAATGTTCGGAATTGGGGAATTACACAAAAAGAAAAATTTCCGTATGCAAAAGCAAAAATGCGGTGTCTCCGCTTATGGTCGGATTTTTCAAGCCGTGTCTGATACTCCCCGACAAGGAGATCGACGATGACAGGCTCGGCTATATTCTGCGCCACGAAACGACGCATCTGCGGCGCGGCGATATATTGTGGAAGTGGCTCGTGACGATTGCTAAGTGCGTACATTGGTTCAATCCCGTGGTGTACTTTATCGCAAGCAGAATTAACGCGGAGTGCGAAATATCCTGCGACGCGGCGGTAACGCGTGATATGAGCGAAGGCGAAAGGGGCGAATATATTAACACGATCTTATCGCTTCTCACCGCATCAAAGCCCGAGCCGCTCACAACGCAGATGAGCGGAAACGCGAAAAGACTTGCGGAGCGGTTTAATATGATAAATACCGCGCGCAAAGCCGGCAAAAAAGCGGCTGTTATATCGTCAATATTGGCGGTATGCGTGCTTGGCGCGGCGGTATTCGCCGGCGGAGTTATGGCGGACAACGTGCTCGGGGACAGCAGGCTGTTCGCGCCGAAGCCGTCCAAAAACAAGCTCGAGCGGGTGTACGCGCACAGAAACACGGCAGTCATCGATACCGAAGGAATCAAAGAAATTTTAGAGCTTACCGACACCGTGCCGATAGATTTATATGACTGCGAAATGACGAACATACCTGCTCCGAATACGCTTCGTGTACGGTATACAACGCATAAACGGTCGGATTGGCGCGCGCTCGACGAACGGTATTTCCTGAGAGCCGAAGCGTTTCTGTTCGCGCTCGTTCCCGATTTAAACGATGTTCTGTTTTGCGCGTTTGACGATTACAGCGATATCGAAAATTCTGAAACAGCGTTTTATTCGCAGTACGGAAGCAGACAATCGCTGTATGAAAACACGGCGTATTATTCCGAGTACCCGATTACAGATGAGGATATAAAAAACGCCGTGTCGGATACAGACGCGTTTGAGGACTTTTATATGCGGGCTATGGCGATCAACCCGGAGAAGCCGTTTGACGCGCGGCGTTTAAAGGTTTGGGACTATATCGGCGAGGATAACGAAATTATCATAAACAGCGGACTGAGGGAAACGGAAACGCTGACGCGGGAGATCGCGGACGAGTGGGATCTGCCCGGCGAGCTTGACAAATATATCGGAAAGGAAATCGAGGTATGGACTGAGGACGTTCATAACTATGTAGCGGCATACGAAGACCCATTAAGCGGCGAGGATTACACCGACACATATATGTTTATATTCGTCGGAGACGAGCTTGTACACGTGCAGGCGGTTGAGGATTTCGGAGCCTATTTTCATATTGACGACGGCGCGCCAGATTATACCGTCTATTCCGGCAGAAACGGAGGCTGGCAGTGCGTTCTGCAAATCCCGGGAACTCCCGACAGCAACGGCATATTTGATCATGACTTGCTTGTTGTTTACACAGACGGCGACCTTCCGCTCGGAGTACCGGCGGATATACGCTTAATACACGGAAATGTGGTAATCGACAGATGTGAAGTAAGCTCCGTTTCGTCAAATACGTTTAATGTCGGCGGCGGCTCGTCCTCTATGCCGTATTACACTCAGCCGCTTTACGTAAGTATAAAAATCGGCGATAACGAGCCGGAATACGTCAATTTGTACCAAGACGGAGACGTACAGGATTTCAGGCTTTATATAAACCACGAATATCTCGTTGTCCGCCACGGAGTAATCGAGCAGCGCGGCAGGCTGGACGAGTTTATCGATGATGTAGATAACAATCGCGAGTCGGAGCTAGTAGTTGTTCGTTACACTGTTGAGGGCGATCCGATTTTGGAAACTGTCAGATATAACGGACAAATTTTCAATGTTTTCATCGACACCCGCTTTGACAGCTACGGCGGCGAGTCTCGGATGCGGCAGGAGACTTACTCCTATCTTTTGAGTGAAAACACTGAAACCGGAATACGCTATGTTTTGTCTTATGACAATAAAATAAGCGATGATGATTTTGAACTCGCTGCGGACATATGATAAAAAAGCGTAATGTTTAATATCGCTATTGAACCTAACCGGAAAAAGTGATAAAATAATTTTATAAAAGAAATTCACCCGTGAAAGAGGTAAAGCTGTATGCGCTTGTATAGCGTAATGCTTAAAAACCGCAGGACAGCTTGATTGGAGTATACATATGAACGAAATAAAGGAGCAAGTATTGGCATACGCAAAGAAAACATATAAAACAATACCGGACGCGCCGTTTTCGACAGCGCCGACATATTCAGTGCTGCGCCACAGCGACACGCGCAAATGGTACGCGCTGTTTATGGATGTGCCGCGGAACAGACTCGGCATGACCGGCGATGAGCGCGTGGATATTCTGAATGTCAAATGCGACTCGTTGCTGTCCGGCTCGCTCAGGCTTAACAAGGGTTTTTTGCCCGCGTACCATATGCACCGCGAAAATTGGCTCACGATACTTCTTGACGGAACGGTCGGCGCGGAGGATATATATCCGCTGCTCGATTTGAGCTATAACTTAACAAAGAAAAAGTCAAAGAAACATTGAAATTTAATGGGAGAAAATATGTAATACAAAAGCCGTGACCGCGCTTTGCGCGCAGTTGCGGCTTTTTATGCGCGTATCTCGCTGCCGAGGTAAATCATACATCCCCCTCCGTTCGACAAAACTTCCTCGTTTTCATCAAAGGAATTTTAAGGAAATTTATGGAAATATATTAACAGGGGAAATAATATTCCAAAGGAGGATACATATGGAATTAATTTTTTACGGTAAATACAGGGCGCTTGTCGCTCGGCTTAACGGGGAGCTGGACCATCATATCGCCGACAGCGTCAGAGAGGAAATTGACCGTGAGCTTGAGAGAACGGGAGCGGTGAACGTTGCGTTCGATTTCCGTCATGTCACGTTTATGGACTCGTCCGGAATCGGCGTCGTGATGGGACGGTACAGAAAGGTTACCGCGCTCGGCGGGCGCGTTGCCGTGTTCGGCGCATCGGAGGCGGTGAAACGTATCATGCGTATGTCGGGGCTTGAGCGGTTTACGGTAATCGCGGACAAGCTTGAGGATTGCTTTGAGGAGGTGGCAGCCGATGCTTAGAAACAGTATGAAAACCGAATTTGCGAACCGCTCCGATAACGAGCGCTTTGCGCGCAGCGTAGCGGCGGCGTTTGTTATAGATCTCGATCCGACCGTGGACGAGCTTACGGAGATAAAAACAGCCGTTTCGGAGGCGGTCACAAACGCGATAATCCACGGCTACGAGGACAGAGAGGGAGTTGTATCGGTTGAGGGTAAGCTTTATGAGGATTCGGTAGAATTCACCGTTTCCGACAGCGGAGTCGGTATTCCCGATATAGACCGCGCACGCGAGCCGCTCTTTACCGGCAAACCGGAAACCGAGCGCTCGGGTATGGGTTTTACGATAATGGAGGCGTTTATGGATTCCGTCGAGGTTGAAAGTGCGGTCGGCAAGGGCACTAAGGTGCGGATGGTGAAAAAGATAAGCAGGTGACGCGATGAGGAATAACGCTGCTTTAATCGAGCGCGTGCTTGAAGGGGACAAGCAGGCGGAAAACGAGATGGTGGAGCAGAACATGGGGCTTGTTTACAGTATAGTAAAGCGGTTTTCGGGACGCGGCTGCGAAACGGAGGATTTGACGCAGATAGGCGCGATAGGGCTTATAAAGGCGGTAAAAAAGTTCAATCCCGCGTTTAACGTGCAGTTTTCTACGTATGCCGTGCCGATGATTGCGGGCGAAATAAAGCGCTTTCTGCGCGACGACGGAGCGGTGAAAATCAGCCGAGCCTTAAAAGAAAACGCGATGAAGGGCTGGCGCGCGGAGGAGCAGCTTAGGCGAAAGCTCGGCAGGGAGCCGACCTTGAGCGAAATCGCGGACGAGTGCGGCATAGCGGCCGACGAGCTTTCCGAAGCCTTCGAAGCCGCATCGCCGCCGGGCTCGCTGTACGAGAGCGTATACGACAACGGCGAGAAGGAAATCAGGCTTGTTGATACGCTCGCGGGGGAGAGTATAGAGGACGGCGTGATAAACAAGGTAATGCTCGATCATATACTTGCTTTTTTGAAACCGAGAGAAAAACAAGTTCTTGTACTTCGGTATTTCAAAGGCAAAACGCAGACAGAAATAGCGGATATAATAGGCGTGTCGCAGGTGCAGATCTCGCGTATCGAGAAGAACGCGATAAAGAAAATACGCGAAACAAATCTGCCCTGACAGACCGAAATGCCAGTTTATTATTTGCGTAAACGAATAAAAAACCGCAAAAATTTATAAAAATGTCAATTTCCACTTTACAATCGGCAAAAAAAGGCGTATAATAATTGGCGGAAATGAATAAACAAAGGAGTGCTTTATAATGGAAATTAAAATCACAAAAACCACCAACCCGAAGCAGAAGCCCGCTGACCAGTCGGCTCTCGGATTCGGACATTATTATACAGACCATATGTTCATTATGAACTACGACAAGGGTCAGGGCTGGCATGACGCGAGAATAGTCCCGTACGGACCGTTTGAAATCGATCCCGCGAGCATGGTGCTTCACTATGCGCAGGAGGTATTCGAGGGCTTGAAGGCTTACCGCACGGCGGACGGCTCGATTCAGCTTTTCCGCCCCGACAAGAACATGGAAAGAATGAACGTTTCATGCGATCGTCTCTGCATACCGAAGATTGACGAAGAATTTGCCATTAAGGCTATTAAGACGCTCGTTAAGATAGACGAGGACTGGGTTCCGTCGGAAGAGGGCACATCGCTCTACATAAGACCGTACGTGTTCGCAAACGATGTGCACATCGGCGTTCATCCGGCTGAGCATCTTATTTTTGCGATAATCCTTTCGCCGGTCGGCGCGTACTATCCGCAGGGACTTGCTCCCGTTCCGATTTACGTTGAGCAGAAGTATGTCCGCGCGGTTGTGGGAGGAACGGGCTTCACAAAGGCGGGCGCCAACTATGCTATATCGTTAAAAGGTCAGGAGGAAGCGGAGAAGCAGGGCTATATACAGACGCTTTGGCTCGACGGCGTTGAGAAGAAATACATTGAGGAAGTAGGCTCAATGAACGTATTCTTCAAGATTAACGGCGAAATTATAACTCCGGCTCTCGTAGGTTCGATTTTGGGCGGTATCACAAGAATGTCCATTATTGAGCTTTTAAGATCAAAGGGCTACAAGGTATCCGAGCGCAGACTTTCGATAGATGAGCTTGTTGACGCGTTTAACGCGGGCACTCTCGAGGAAGCGTGGGGAACAGGCACGGCGGCTGTTATATCGCCTATAGGCGAGCTTAAGTACGGCGAGCTCGTAATGCCGGTAAACAGCGGCGAAATCGGTCCCGTATCGCAGATGTGCTACGACACTCTCACCGGAATTCAGTGGGGCAAGATTGAGGACACGTTCGGCTGGACTGTTAAATTGGACGACTGATTTTATAAAGACTGAAAAGTGGGGGTTAGCGAAACGCGCGTTTTGCTTAACTCCCCTTTTTAATTTGAATCGGCGCGCGGCTTAATTAAAATTACCGGTAAAACCACTTGCCATTTTATATGAATTATGTTATAATATACCATTATTAAAACCACTTGATTCAGGAGAAAAATTATGAAAAAGCAATCAAGAAGCGAGGCGCGCAGGGCGGCGTTTACTCAGATTTTTCAGATGAATATGCACAAGGACGATATGTCCGTTATTATGGATGAGCTTTTGGCGGCAATTCCGGAGTGTGAGGATAATTTGGGCTATATTAAAAGCACAGTAGACGGAGTGCGCTCTCACGAGGAGGAGCTTGAGGAAATTATTTCCGCTAATCTGCGCTCCGGCTGGACTCTTTCGCGTATTTCAAAAGCGTCGCTTGCGATTTTAAAGCTTGCCGTTTATGAAATGAAATATTCCGAAGACGTTCCGCCGCGAGTGGCGATCAACGAAGCGGTGGAGCTTGCGAAGCAGTATGGCGCTGATGACGACGCTAAGTTCGTGAACGGACTTTTGGGAAGCGTATATAAAACTTTGGAAAAATGATATATCTCGGTATTGACACAAGCAACTATACAACATCGGCTGCTGCAGTAACCGAAAGCGGTTTTGTGAGCAAGCGGCGGCTTTTGCCGGTCAAGGAGGGCGAAAGAGGTTTAAGACAGAGCGACGGAGTTTTTCATCACATGAAGATCCTACCGGAGCTTTTTAACGAGCTTGCCGGCGAGATTGATTTGAAGGACGCTGCCGCGATCGGCGTGAGCGTTAAGCCGCGCAATGTTGAAGGCTCGTATATGCCGGTGTTTCTCGCGGGTCACGGCTATGCGCGCGTTATTGCTGACGCGCTTAAAATTCCCGTTTTTGAGTTCAGCCATCAGGACGGACATATTATGGCGGGAATTTTTTCCGGCGGATGTTTCGAGCTGTTGGAAAATGAGTTTTTGTCTGTTCACCTTTCGGGCGGCACTACGGAAATTTTAAGAACGCGTTATACGGGAACAGGCTTTGAAAACGTTATTATCGGCGGCACTCGCGATATAAGCGCCGGACAGCTTATTGACAGGGTAGGCGTCGCTCTTGGAATGAGATTCCCGGCGGGCAGGGAAATGGAACAAACCGCGAAAAATGCCGTGTCGGCGGTGAAGCTGCCGGTCAGCACTGACGGTGCGTATATGAATTTTTCGGGTACGGAAACAAAGGCGGCAAGTCTGATTAAAGACGGAAACGCCGCCGAAATCGCGCTCGGAACGCTTATTGCCGTTAAGAATACGCTTGTCAAAACGCTTAACTCGGCGATTGAAAAAACAGGCGTACAAAAGGTGCTCGTTGTGGGCGGAGTAGCGTCAAACGCTCTGATACGCAATGGATTGACAGACGAGGTAAACGGAAACGTGTATTTCGCGTCGGCGGAATTATCGTCCGACAACGCGGTAGGAATTGCCTCGCTCGCGAAATTTTGCAAGGAGAATTAAATGGAACCGAAAATTGCTACTGTTTCACAGATAAACAGTTATCTTAAAAGATATTTGGATCATAATCAGGTACTTAACAACATTTGGATAAAGGGTGAAATTTCCAATTTTAAAGGTCACTATTCGGGGCATATGTACATCACTCTCAAGGATGAAAAAAGTGTGCTTAAAGCCATTATGTTCAAGAGCGCCAACGCGCATCTCAGCTTTTATCCGCAGGACGGAATGAAGGTGTTGGCGCGCGGCAGGATAACGGTGTACGAGCCGAGCGGAGCGTATCAGCTGTACATCGAAGAAATGATCCCGGATGGAGTGGGGGAGCTGTATATCGCGTTCGAACAGCTTAAGCGCAGGCTTGAGGGCGAGGGATTGTTCTCGTCGCAGTATAAAAAGCCGATACCGCGTTATCCGGCTGTTGTGGGAGTTGCCACTGCCACGACGGGCGCGGTGGCGCATGATATTATAAATGTAATTACGCGCCGTTTTCCGCTGACAAAAATAGTTATATACCCCACGCCGGTGCAGGGCGCGGCTGCGGTGGACGGAATAGTGGAGGCGATTGAGTTTTTCAACAAACGCTATCCGGTAGATACGCTTATAGTCGGGCGCGGCGGAGGCTCTATTGAGGATTTGTGGGCGTTCAACGATGAAAAGGTTGCGCGCGCGATTTTCGCGTCAAAGATACCGGTAATTTCGGCGGTTGGGCATGAAACGGATTTTACCATTGCCGATTTTGTCGCGGACCTACGCGCTCCCACGCCTTCGGTGGCGGCGGAACAGGCAGTCCCGTCGGCGCTTGACGTGAAAAACTCTGTTTCCGTTGCGTCAAGCAGAATACTGCACGCAATGGTAAAGAAGATAGAGGGCGACAGAAAATACGTTTCCTCACTTAAAATGCGAACACCGAAGGAGCGCATCCAAGATGAAAATCTGCGGCTTGACAATCTTATGAAACACGCGGAACAGAGCTTTCGGCTGAAGGTGATGGACAAGAAAAACAAGCTCGCGGAATTATCGGGAAGGCTTGACGCACTAAGCCCCTTGCAGACGCTCTCGCGCGGCTACGCGATACCGGTAAAGCCGGACGGCACGGTCATAAGGAGCGCGAAGAAATTGAAATCGGGAACGGAATTCACGCTGAAAATGAGAGACGGCGACGCGGAATGCGTTGTGAAATAAAGGAGAACTGTTATGGCAGAGAAAAAAACATTTGAAAAATCAATAGAAGAATTAGAGGAGATCGTCCGCCGTTTGGAAAACGGAGACGCTTCTCTCGATGAATCGCTGACGCTTTTCGAGCAGGGCGTAAAGCTTGCGAAAAGCTGTCAGAAAATGCTTGACGAAGCTGAAATCAAGGTTTCGGTTCTGACCTCGAATCCCGACGGAAGCGTCGGCGAGAGAGAATTTACCGAGAATACGGATAAAGGACTGTAATTGTATGAAAACGGAATTAAATGAAAGAATAGAGCGTATAGACAAGGCTCTTGATGCGTATTTACCCGAGAGGGATAATCCGCAGACGATTATTTACACAGCCATGCGCTACAGCCTGTTCGCGGGCGGAAAGCGGTTAAGACCTATTTTGATGCTTGAAACGGCGAAAATGTGCGGCGGCGATGAAAAGGCGGTCATACCGTTCGCGTGCGCCATGGAAATGATTCATACGTATTCGCTGATTCATGATGACCTGCCCGCGATGGACAACGACAATTTGCGGCGAGGTATGCCGACGAGCCATATAAAATTCGGCGAGGCGACCGCGATTTTGGCGGGCGACGCGCTTCTTAACAAGGCGTTTGAAATCGTGTCGGAGGCGGAAACGGACAATGCGGAGCTTGCGCTGAAAGCCGTATCGGAGCTTGCGAAATCGTCCGGCACGGAAGGCATGATAGGCGGTCAGGTGATAGATATGGAAAGCGAGGGAAAGGATATTTCTCTTGATGAGCTGCGGTACTTGCATCTGCTCAAAACCGGCGCGATAATCCGCTCGTCGTGCAGAATAGGCGCGATATTGTCGGGCGCTTCGGAAGCGGAGATAAGCGCGGTTGACGGGTTCGCGGCAAATCTGGGCGTCGCGTTTCAGATACAGGACGATATTCTTGACGTAGAGGGCAGCGAGGAGGAGCTTGGAAAGCCAATCGGGAGCGACGCGGAGCAGGATAAAAACACGTACGTAAAGCTGGTAGGACTTGAAAGGTCTAAGGAGCTTGCCGCCGAGTACAGCGCGAAGGCAAAAGCGGCGCTTGAAATATTCGGCGAAAGGGCGGATTTTCTTCTGCGGCTCACCGATTATCTTATTGACAGAAAATCATAAAAGGGAGACAATAAATGGCAAATATTACGGATTTTTTCGTTCATTCCGAGCTTGTTACGGCGCTTATCGCGTGGCTTATAGCGCAGGTTATGAAAATGATAATCGTGCTTATTAAGGATAGGAAGGTAAATTTCGAACGTCTTGTAGGCTCGGGCGGAATGCCGAGTTCACATTCGGCGCTTGTGGTTTCGCTTGCGGCTGCGATAGGGCTTACGGAAGGCTTTGATTCGCCGCTGTTCGCTTTGAGCACAGTATTCGCTCTCGTGGTTATGTACGACGCGGCGGGAGTGCGGCGCGCGGCGGGTCAGCAGGCGGCGATACTCAACAAAATAATCGACTCGCTTGTAAAATCCGATTTCAGCAGAACGGAAAAACGGTTAAAGGAGCTGCTCGGTCATACGCCTGTGCAGGTATTCGCCGGAGCGCTTCTCGGAATAGCGGTCGCTTTGTGGAGACATATGTGATAAACCGTAGGGCGGCACGGGAGCCGCCCTATATATTTATACCGCGTCAAAACCCGCGCGGACGGCGTTTATATTCGCTTCGGCAAGCTGCTGCTTCTTTTCGGACAGCAGCTTTTTTATCGCTTCCTTGAAGCTGTCGATTGAAAAAAGTCCCGTTTTTTTAAGAAACGCTCCGAGCATTACCATGTTCGCCAAGCCCTTTTTACCCATTTTCTCGGCTATTTCCGTAGCCGCGACGCGGACGGACGACAGATCCGTTCTGCCCGAGGAGCGGGGAATAAGCGAGCTGTCGAGAATTTCCGTTCCGTTCGGCTGAAGCTCGTTTTCGAATTTGTCAAGCGACGGGGCGTTCATCGCGATAAGCGCGTCGGGGCTTGTGATTATCGGCGAGCCTATCGGGACGTCGCTTATTATAACGTGGCAATTAGCCGTTCCGCCGCGCATTTCAGGTCCGTATGACGGCAGCCACGAAAGATACTTTCCCTCCAGCATAGCCGCGTACGCGAGCAGCTTGCCCGCGAAAAGTATGCCCTGTCCGCCGAAGCCGGCGAGAATTATTTTGTTTGTCATTTTAAAACCTCCTCTTTATATACTCCGAGCGGATAATACGGTATCATTTCGTCCGTTATCCGCTTTACCGCGTCCGTAGGGCTCATGCCCCAGTTGGTCGGACACGCGCAAAGCACCTCGACGAGCGAAAAGCCCTTGCCCGAAATTTGATATTCAAACGCCTTTTTTATGGCCTTTTTTGTTTCTTTTATATGCGGCACGCTGTCAACGGCTGTGCGCGTGATATAAGTCGGGCCGTTGAGCGCCGAGAGCATTTCGCAAATATGCAGCGGATAGCCCTGCGTGTACGGGTCGCGTCCGTAGGGCGAGGTCTGCGTGACCTGACCCGGCAGAGTGGTTGGCGCCATCTGCCCGTCATGCCGTAAATCGTGTTGTTTATGAAAATTATCGTAATATTTTCCCCGCGCGCCGCCGAGTGAACTGTTTCGGCTGTACCTATCGCGGCGAGGTCGCCGTCTCCCTGGTAGGTGAACACCACTCTGTCGGGGAGAGCGCGCTTTATTCCGGTCGCGACGGCGGGCGCTCTTCCGTGCGCCGCCTGCACCGTGTCAACGCGGAAATATTCGTCCGCGGTAACGGCGCAGCCCACCGGAGCTACAGCGATTGTGTTATCAGCTATCCCAAGCTCGTCGATAACCTCGGTGACAAGCCTGTGGACAAGTCCGTGCGAACAGCCGGGGCAGTAGTGAAACGGCTTGTCGGAAAGCGAATGGGGCTTTTTATATATAATTTCGGGCATTTCAGCACACCTCCCTGTGGATCTCTCTTACCTTGTCTATAATTTCGCTCGGCTCGGGAATAATTCCGCCCGTTCTGCCGGTGAAATAAACGGGTGCTTTGCACTCGCACGCGAGTTTTACGTCCTCTATCATCTGCCCCGTGCTCATTTCGACCGATAAATACGCCTTCGGACGTACCCGCTTGAAGATTTTCTCGGGGAAGGGCCAAAGCGAGATCGGTCGTATTATTCCGGCTTTTATTCCTTCGTTCCTAAGCTCCCGCACTGCAGTTTCAACTATGCGCGAGGTTATTCCGTAGGAGCAGAGTATTATATCCGCGTCGTCAATAAATTTCGCTTCGTATCTTTGCAGACTGTCGCGGACGATGTCGTATTTTTTTTCGCGCTCGATTATTGTCGCTTCAAGCTCCTCCGGCGAGAGGTAGAGCGTTTTTACCACGTTCTGAGCGCCCCTGCCGCGCATGGCGTTTGCCGCCCAAGGTTTTTCGGCGAATACCGGCTCGGGTACAAGCGAAAAGTCAACAGGCTCCATCATCTGACCGAGCGTTCCGTCGCCGAGAATCATCGCCGGAATTCTGTATTCCTCCGACAAATTGAACGCCTCGGCGGTAAGACACGCCATTTCCTGCACCGAGTTCGGCGCGAGCACGAGCAGATGATAATCTCCGTGACCTCCTCCGCGCGTAGCCTGGAAATAATCCGACTGCGCGGGCTGTATGCCTCCGAGTCCGGGACCGGCGCGCATGATGTTTACTATAACGCACGGCAGATCCGCCGCCGCGATATAGCTTATTCCCTCCGATTTAAGGCTTATTCCGGGGCTTGACGAGCTTGTCATTGCTCTCACACCCGCCGCCGCCGCGCCGTATACCATGTTTATCGCCGCGATCTCGCTCTCAGCCTGCAAAAATGTGCCGCCGATTTTCGGCATTTTCTTCGCCATATACGCCGAAAGCTCCGTCTGCGGCGTGATGGGATAGCCGAAAAAGTGACGGCAGCCGGAGCGTATCGCCGCTTCGCCTATCGCTTCGTTTCCCTTCATTAAAACAGCTTCGCTCATTTCACTAACTCCTTTCCGATCGATCCGCGGTTATCGTAACAGCCGCGTCAGGACAAACTGTAGCGCAGAAAGCGCAGCCTATGCACTTCGTTTTGTCGATTATTTCGGCGGGTCTGAAACCCTTGGAATTCATTTTGCTGTCGGAAATCGCGATAATTTTTTTCGGACATACGCTCACGCAGATCCCGCAGCTTTTACAGCGTTCCTCGCTGAAGGTTACATGCTTCATCTAAATTCCTTCTTTCTGAAAGACTGTTTTGAAAATTAATACATCTAATACTTAATATTATATTAACATATATTTGAATTTATGTCAAGAGTTTTTTAAAATAAAAACCGACAAAGCAATAAAAAACGGAAGCGGAGTAATTCCGTTTCCGTTTAATATTTATCGTATTTTTATATTTGTTTTCTCTTTGGGATAAGTCCCTTCCAAAAATCAGGCATCAGCATTATAAGCATAGGATACAATTCCAGTCTGCCGGCGAGCATATCAAACATCATGACGTATTTCGCAAAAGGCGAGAAGAACGAGAAGCTTTCCGTAGGACCTGCCTTGCTCAGTCCCGGACCTATGTTGTTCATTGTCGCCGCGACCGCCGTAAAGGTGGTGGTAAAGTCGTTATTGTCAAGAGATACGAGCAGCACCGAAATTACGAAAACAAGCACATACGCCGAGAGGAACACGCTTACCGAACGCACC
This sequence comes from uncultured Clostridia bacterium, assembly GCA_947627795.1. Taxonomy (GTDB): domain Bacteria; phylum Bacillota; class Clostridia; order UBA1381; family UBA1381; genus CANQXJ01. The sequence continues at coordinate 43,152 of CANQXJ010000006.1, read as the reverse complement.
ACTTCGGGCGGTATCGCCTTTTGCTCCGCCTTTATCGGCACTACGCGCTTCGGGTGCAGGAACAGCATTATCTCCCTTTTCGCCGTGCGGAAGAAAATCAGAACTCTCGAAACCTTTATACCGCCGCCCGTGCTTCCTGCGCACGCGCCGATGAACATGAGCGTAACCATCGCGGCAAGTGCGATCTGCGGCCATATTTCGTAATCGAGCGTCGTAAAGCCGGTTGTGGTAATAAGGGACGCGACCTGGAAAAACGCGTGGCGGAGCTTCGTCATAAAGCTCATTTCCGGCGAAACGCCGAACGCGTAGAGCGAAATCATAATAAGCGTCACCGCTCCGACAATTATAAGCAGGTAATACCGCACTTCCTCATGGACGAGCGCCGCGCGGAAGCGTTTTGTTATAAGCAGGAAATACACTCCGAAGTTAATTCCGAAAAGCATCATAAACACCGCCACGATCCATTGTATCACGGGAGAGTATCCGCCCATGCTTGTTGCTTTAACCCCGAAGCCTCCCGTTCCGGCGGTGGCTACGGCTGTGTTGAGCGCGTCAAAAACCGGCATACGCGCTATTACGAGCGCAATAAATTCCGCTACGGTCAAAGTCAAATAAATAGCGTAGAGCACGAACGCGGTCTGACGTATTTTCGGCACGAGCTTGCTGACCGTCGGACCGGGGCTTTCGGCACGCATAATATTCATCGTCGAGCCGCCCGTCATCGGGACGAGCGCGAGCAAAAACACAAGAACGCCCATACCGCCTATCCAGTGCGTAAGGCTCCGCCACAGAAGCGACGCGTGTGAAAGCGATTCCACGTCGTCGAGTATGCTCGTTCCGGTGGTCGTAAAGCCCGAAACCGTTTCGAAAAGCGCGTCCGTAAACGACGGAATATCGCCGTTTATCACGAACGGCAGACAGCCGAAAATACTTAAAAGTATCCACGCGAACGCCGTGACCGCAAGACCCTCGCGCGCGAAAAAGTTCATGTTTTTAGGCTTTCTAAGCACTATAAGCGCTCCCAGTGCGATGCATATAAGCGCGACTATAAGAAAGGAAATGCCGTCGTGCTCGCCGTATATAAGCGATGTGAGAGCGGGCATCAGCATCAGAGCGCCCTCGATATTGAGCATCCAGCCGAGTATGTATACAACTGATTTTAAATTCATCGTTCTCCCTCGTTTCCGCCGTTATTCGAAAATGTCCTCGATAGTGCTGAGTCCCTTGTGTGTCGTTACTATTATGACCGCGTCGCCGGGCGCGAATATATCGCCGCCGCCGGGGATAAACGCCTTGCCGTCGCGGTATATGCAGGCTATAAGCAAATTCTTTTTAAGGCGCATGTCCTTTAAGGGTATATTGATGTGCCTCAAGCCTTCGTGAATGTTAAATTCTATTGCTTCAACTCTGTCCTGCGAGAGATGGTAAAGCGTTTCTATATCGTTGTTTTCAAGCGAATTTCTCTTTGCGCGGACGTATTTTATTATCTTTTCCGCGGTCATGCGGCGCGGATATACCACGCTTCCGAGCGCAAGCTCGTTTATCACGCTTGAGAAATTTATATGATTTACCTTGGTGATAGACTTTATTCCCGGCGAAGCCTTCATTGCGTAGAGCGAGAGTATAACATTTTCCTCGTCGATACCCGTAAGCGGAATGAACGCGCCGGCTCTTTCGAGATTTTCCTGCGTCAAAAGAGACTCGTCGGTACCGTCGCCGTTTACGATTATAACCTCCTCGGGAAGCAGCATACTCAGCTCCTCGCAGCGCTTGGGGTTGCTTTCTATAATTTTTACCGACATGCCCGATTTAACAAGCTGCCGCGCAAGATAATATGACGTTTTTCCGCCGCCGACGATTATTACCGACGTGACCTTGTGAACGTCCATTTTCATCTTTTTGAAGAACGCGAGAGCCGCCGTGGGAGTGGCGACAAACGACGCTATATCGCCCGACTGCAGGCGGAAGCTGCCGTTCGGTATGGTAAGCTCCTCGCCGCGCTCAACGGCGCATATGAGCACGCCGGCGCTTTTATCCTTCTGCAAATCGGAAAGCACCATACCGTCGAGAGGATTGCCCTCGGGTATCTTAAATTTGATAATTTCCACGCTGCCCTTCGAGAACGAGTTTACCGAAATAGCCGAAGGGAAGTGCAAAAGACGTGTAATTTCATTTGCAGCCTCAAGCTCCGGGTTTATTATGATTGAAATTCCAAGCTTGTCCGAAAGATAGCCGAGCTCGTCACCGTAGTCCGGGTTACGCACACGCGCGACGGAGGCGCAGTCGCCGACCTTTTTCGCGAGAGCGCAGCAGAGCAGATTAAGCTCGTCGCTTTCGGTTACGGCGATGATCAGATCCGCGTTTTCTATTCCCGCCTCAATAAGCGTTTTGTAGCTTGAGCCGTTGCCGACAACGCCCATGATGTCGTACATATCCGAGAGCTTGTCCACGACCTCGCGGTTCTGGTCTATAACGGTCACGTCGCAGCCCTCGTCGGTGAGCTTTCCGGCGAGCGTCGAGCCGACCTTGCCCGTGCCGACTATTATAATATTAAGCGATTTAGGTTTGCCCTGATTAAATTTTTCGAGTATAGACATAGATTTTGTCCTCCTCCGATTTTAAGAATATATTTAATATTATCACAAACAGGACAAAATATCAATATTTTTACAGAATATTCTTCCTGTTTTTAAAGTTCGCCGCTTTGCGGTTGATTTTATGGCGGTTTTGTGATAGAATACTTTAAAATATGAGATAAGAGGAGATAAATATGCTTAACCGGTTTTCGAGAACGGAGCTTCTTTTGGGAAAGGAAGGAATGAAACGGCTCGCCTCGGCGCGTATCGCGGTGTTCGGAATAGGCGGCGTAGGCGGTCACGCGGCGGAGGCGCTTGTCAGAAGCGGCGTGGGGACGCTCGATATATTCGATAACGACACGGTCAGTGTTACAAACATCAACCGGCAGATCGTCGCGTCGGGTGAAACCGTCGGCAGATATAAGGTCGACGTTATGAAGGAGCGCGCGCTTTCGATAAATCCCGATATAACGGTAAACGCGCACAAATGCTTTTATTTGCCGGAAAACGCCGATGAATACGATTTGTCCATGTACGATTATATAATAGACGCGGTCGACACGGTAACGGCGAAAATCGAGCTTATAACGCGCGCTGACGCGTTGGGAGTGCCGATAATAAGCAGTATGGGCGCGGGAAACAAGCTAAACGCGCAGGCGTTTGAGGTGGCGGACATTTATAAAACGTCGGTATGTCCGCTTGCGAGAACTATGCGCAGAGAGCTTAAAAAGCGCGGAATAAAGAATTTAAAGGTTGTATACTCAAAGGAAGAACCGATAGCCGCAAGCGCGGGAGAGGAAAAGCCCGAAAACGGCAGACGGAGCGTGCCGGGGAGCGTGGCGTTCGTACCGGCTGTCGCGGGACTTATAGCGGCGGGCGAGGTTATAAAGGCTGTCGCGGGAGCTGAGAAATGAGGAATTGACTATGAGAAAAATTGCGGCTTTTTTTGCTGTTTCGTTTCTGTGCGCTTCTCTTTCCTCATGCGCGCAAAATTCGGAGCGAAAAACCATATACGCTATGGATACGGCGGTTACCGTAACGGCTTACGGTGAAAACGCGGCGGAAGGAATCGAGAGCGCGGAAAAAGAGATTTACCGTCTTGACAAGCTGATGTCGCGCTCGAATAAAAACGGCGATATTTACAGGATCAACGACAACGGCTCGGGAAGCGTAAGCGCGGAAACGGCGGCGGTTATACAAACCGCTCTTGACGTATGCCGTTCAACCGGCGGAGCGTTTGACTTGACGGTTGCGCCGATTATGGACGCTTGGGGATTTTTCGGACACGAATATCGTGTGCCGGAGAATACGGAAATAAATAGATTGTTAAAAAGCGTAGGCTATGGAAACGTAACGCTTGACGGAAATAACGTTATTCTCGGAAACGGAGCGCAGCTCGATTTGGGCGGCGTTGCGAAGGGATACGCCTCGGATGCGGCGGCGGAAGCTCTTGAGAAAAGCGGAGTGAAGTCGGGAATTATTTCGTTCGGCAGCGCGATACGCGCGGTGGGGAAGAAGCCGGACGGAAGCGGCTGGAAGGTCGGACTTACCGATCCTCAGAGCCCGGATACGTTTATAGCGGAAATCAGCATTGCGGACGAATGTGTTTCCACGTCCGGCTCATACGAGCAGGTTTTTGAAGAAAACGGAAAAAAATATCACCATATAATTGATCCGTCAACAGGATATCCGGCTGATAACGGGCTTGCGTCGGTGTCGGTTATAGGCGGCGATCCGACGCGCGCTGACGCGCTTTCAACAGCGCTATTCGTAATGGGGCTTGAAAAAGCCATCCGATACCAAAAGGCGGACGGCGGATTTGAAGCGATATTTATTACAGATGATAACGAGCTTTATTATACGGACGGTCTGGAGGGAAGGATAACCGCCGCCGGAAAATCATCGCTTAATATGTCGAAAATCAATTGATACCCGACTGCATAGCGGTCATAAAATTTATTTGTGATAGCTTTCGTTACGATTGATTTTAAACGCGCGGTAGATCTGTTCCGCGAGAACTACGCGCATAAGCTGATGGGGAAGAGTGATTCTTCCGAAGCTGAGCCGCATATCGGCGCGGCTTTTTACCTCGTCCGAAAGACCGAGCGAGCCGCCGATTATAAACGATATATTGCTCGAGCGCAGCGATATTTCCTCTATTTTCGCAGCCAGCGCTTCGGAGGACATTTCCTGACCTTCAATGCACATGGCGATTACGTACGAGTCTTTTATTTTTGATAAAATCGCCTTGCTTTCCTTTTCCTTTATCCGCTCCTCCTCTTTTTGGGAGGCGTTGTCGGGGATTTTTTCGTCCGGCACTTCGGTTATTGTAAACTTAACAAACCGCGACAGACGTTTCGAATATTCGTCGATCGCGGCTGTGAAAAACTTTTCCTTTATTTTTCCCACGCAAATTATATTTATGTTCATATTATTCGTGTATGATTGTATCTGTCCGCAACCTTCAAAGTTACGTCCTTTCCCACGTTTACCCCCGCGTCGGTGAGAGCGTTGTACGTCTCCAATATCGCTATTTCGGGTGTGTTGTTTTCTTTGCTCAGATGTCCGAGCATTATGTGCTCCGTGGCGTCGTTTATAAGCTGCAAAGCGAATTTTGCGGCAAGCTCGTTTGAGAGATGTCCCACGTCGCTTAAGATACGCTGTTTCAGAGGAAACGGATAACCGCCGAAACGCAGCATATCCACGTCATGGTTTGATTCAAGCAAAACATACTTGCTTCCGGCAAGCTCCTCTCGAAGTCCGTCGCGCAGATGCCCCATGTCGGTGGCGATTGAAAGCTTTTCGCCGCCCGCAATAAAACTGTAGCCCACAGGCTCGGCGGCATCGTGCGGTATTTCAAACGGCGTTACCGCTATCGTGCCTATTTCAAACTCGTTTTTCGGAGCGATTATGCGTATATTCTTTTCGGCAATGTCGCCTATATCCATCGCGGCGTGAGTGCCGGCGGTGGCGTAAACCGGTATATCGTAGCGCCGTGAAACAACTCCCGCGCCCTTGGTATGGTCGATATGCTCGTGCGTGATAAGCAACGCGCTGAGGTTTTCCGGTTTTACGTCAATGCGCGCAAGCGCGTCCTTGAGCGCTTTTCCCGACATACCGCAGTCAACGAGCAGATTGGTTTTTCCGTCGGAAATATACGCCGCATTTCCGGACGAGCCGCTGATAAGTGAAATAAACGTAACCATATGGCTTAATCAAACTCCCCGTCAACCACCTGGACGCGCGTTATATCGCCGCCCAAAGCCGCAAATTTTTCTTCAAAATTCTCATAGCCGCGGTCTATGTGGTAAATCTCGGTGATCTCCGTTGTTCCTTCAGCCATAAGTCCCGCGATGATCATCGCCGCTCCGGCGCGCAGATCGGTCGCTTTTACGTTCGCGCCGAACAGCTTGTCAACTCCGTCTATGATCGCAAGCTGTCCCTCCACGCGTATGTCCGCGCCCATTCGCTTTAACTCATGCACGTATCGGAAACGGTTGTCCCACACACTTTCACGGGCGGTGCTTGTCCCTTTTACGGTCGTTAAAAACGTTACGAGCTGCGGCTGCATATCGGTCGGAAATCCGGGATACGGACGGGCTATGAAATTCACACGTCTGAAAACCGTTCCTTCCTCGACGTACACGCGCACGCTGTCGTCGCCGTATTTGACTTTTACTCCCGCCTCTTCAAGCTTTGCGCTGATTATTTCAAGATGGCGCGGTATAATGTTTTTAAGCGTAACGTCGCCCCTTGTCGCCGCCGCCGCAATCATAAATGTTCCCGCTTCGATTTGGTCGGGGATAATTGCGTACGAACCGCCGCGCAGCTCTTTAACACCGCGTATTCTTATTGTGTCCGTGCCCGCGCCGCGCACGTTTGCGCCCATATTATTCAGAAAATTAGCCAAATCCACCACATGCGGCTCTTTCGCCGCGTTTTCGATAACGGTAAGCCCGTCCGCGAGAACAGCCGCAAGCATCGCGTTCACGGTCGCGCCGACGGTTACAACGTCAAAAAATATACTCGAGCCTTTTAATTCCTTTGCCTCGGCATTTATCATACCCCGTGACAAATCAATATCCGCGCCGAGCGCCTCAAAGCTTTTAATATGCTGGTCGATCGGACGCGTGCCGAAGTCGCAGCCGCCTGGCGGATCTACCGAAAATTTATGAAAGCGTCCCAAAAGCGCGCCCATAAGATAGCTTGAGCCGCGCATACGGCGTGTCAAATCTCTTAAAGGCTTCCATGAGTTTACGTTTGTGCAGTCTATCTCAACAGTGTTCTTATCAATATATTTTACATCCGCGTTCAAATCCTCGAGTATCCGCAGAAAAAGCTTAACGTCTTTGATGTCGGGCAAGTTCTCGATATGACATTTGTCTTTAACAAGGATGCACGCGGGAAGTATTGCAACAGCCGCGTTTTTCGCGCCGCTTATGGTAACCTCGCCGGTGAGCTTGTTTCCTCCTTTAATCAAGAGCTTCTCCATAGATACACCCCTTTAAAATATATTCTCCGTCGTTTAAAACGACATGCCAACAAGAATGCCGTGAGGCATTCTCACCCATACTATTTTTTATTATAACAGAAAATATTTCAAAAATCAAATAAATTTGTAAAAAAATACAATTTTATTTATTTTTCACAAGAAAAAACAGCCTGCAAACAAGTGAAGGCTGCAAAATCTCTTTTTTTATGGAATTAAACCGCGCGCTGAACCTTTCCCGAACGCAGGCAGCGAGTGCAAACGTGCATCGACTTAACTCCGCCGTCAACAACGGCTCTTACCTTTCTTACATTAGGCTTCCAAGCTCTGTTCGCTCTTCTGTGCGAGTGGCTGACCTTTATACCGAAGGTAACGCCCTTGCCGCAAATATCGCATTTTGCCATTTCTATACACCTCCTAAAAGAAACTGCTAAAACATCAGATAATATTCTAACACATACCGTTCGATTTTGCAAGCATTTTATTCTTTTTTATTCAAATTTTTTTTAAAATCATAATTTTTACATAATATATGGGTAAATTTTTATATATTTTTATTAAAAAAGCCAAGAGGTTTCAGAAATATCGGCATTGCTGATTCGCATGGCGCATATTCCCGAAGCCGCGTTTGTTTTGCATATATAATAAATGTATAAAAAACGTAAAAATCAAAAGTAATAACTTGTCGTTATTGACAAAAAATATACATTGTGATAAAATAATCCCAAAGCTGTGTTTATCGATATATGCCTGCAATTAATATAAGGAAAGGTTAATAAATATCGTATGTTAAAAGCATAAATAAAATATGCTGAAAAATATAAATTTAAGGAGGAAATTTGAAAATGGAAAATTTAGGTATGGTTTTAGCTCTTACGGGCGCGGCGTTAGCGTCGATACTTGCAGGAATAGGCTCGGCTATAGGCGTAGGCAAAGCCGGTCAGGCGGCTGCGGGCGTCGTTACGGAGGATCCGGCAAAGTTCTCAAAGGTTCTTATCATGCAGCTTCTTCCGGGTACGCAAGGCATTTACGGACTGCTTATCGCGTTTATTACGCTCAGCCAAATAGGAATTCTCGGCGGCTCCGCGGAATCGCTTTCGCTCGCTAAGGGACTTCTCTATCTCGCGGCGTGTCTGCCTATCGCGATTGTTGGTCTTTTGTCGGCTATAAGCCAGGGCAAGGCGGCTGTCGCGGGTATTATGATGATCGCCAAAAAGCCGGATCAGATGAGTAAGGGTATGATTTTCGCGGCGATGGTCGAGACATACGCGATCCTCGCGCTGCTCGTTTCCATTCTCGCCATTTTCGGTATCGCGGGACTGAATATATAATATAAAACCCGGATATAAGGATGTGATACATTTGAGTGATATAAATAAAAATGGTTTGGATAAAATCATAGACGAGATAATGAGCGACGCGAAAGCCGAAGCAGACCGCATAACGGACGAGGCGAGGCTTCAGGCGAAACGCATAATCGACCGAGCGAAGGAAGAAGCGGCGGCTGTCGAGGCGGAGGCTGAGGAAAAAGCGGAGCTTGAATACAAGCGCGTGCTGACAAGAGCGCGTTCCACCGGCGATATTACGAAAAAGAGCGCTCTTCTTCGGGAAAAACAGCAGATAATCCACGATATTTTAAACGAAGCGCACATAAAGCTCGTAGGTCTTAACGACAAGGATTATTTTGCCTTTATGCAAAAGCTTTTGGACAAATACGCGTCGGGCAAGGGCGGCGAGATCATTCTCTCGGCAAAGGATAAAGCCAGGATAACGGATGAGTTTAAAGCGTCGGCTGAGAAAAAGGGACTTAAAATATCGGATAAAACGCGCGCGATCGACGGCGGATTTATTCTGTCGTACGGCGACATAGAGGAAAACTGCTCGATAGAGGCGCTGATGGAATCGGAGCGCGACTGCCTGCATGACGCGGTCAACGGATTTTTATTCGGTTAAGGGGTGATTGCGATGAAGGAATATACCTACAGCGTCGCCCGCGTCAGGGCGAAGGAAGCGTCGCTTTTGACACGCCAGGATATAGACCAGCTTTTAAGCGCCGACAGCTTTGAAACGGCTCTGCGTTTCGCGCGCGACAGAGGCTACCGCTCGGACGAGGGCGCGTCGGTTGACGAAATCACCGCGGCTGCCGAGAGGGAGCTGTGGGAGTTCATAACGGAGATAGCGGACGCGGAAACTATGCGCGTCATGCGGCTGCCGGTCGACTATCACAACATAAAAGCGTCTGTAAAGGCTGTGTTTTCGGGAATAGACGGCGAGGATCTGCTGCTCGACCACGGAACGGTCGACAAGAACCTGATTTATTCGTGCGTAAAGCGCAGGGAGTACGACGACCTTGACAAGGAGATCGCGGCGGTCTGCGAGGAGGCAATGACGCTTATCCTGCGAACGCAGGACGGTCAGGCGTGCGATATATACGTTGATAACGCAATGCTCGCGGCGGAGGAAAAGGCGGCGCGGACAGGCGGAGACGAGTTTATAACGCGCTATACGGAGCTTCTCGCCGATACGGCGAATCTCAAAACGGCATACAGATGCGCCAAAGCCGGACGCGGATTTTCATTTATCGAAAACGCGGTGTACGACGGCGGAACGTTGAACACTGCGGAACTTGAAAAGGCAGCTGCGGCAGGGATCGACTCGCTTGCGGAATATGTTGGAACGACTCCGTATTCGGATCTGGCTGAGTATATGAAAACGAGCGCGGCAGCGTTTGAGATGCATTGCGATAACGAGATAATGCGCTTCATGCAAACCGCGCGTTTCGACAGCTTCACAAGCGCGCCGCTTATCGCGTACTACTACGCGAAAAAGGCGGAGATCGACGCGGTGCGGCTGATTCTTTTGGCCAAGCTTAACAGGCTTGACGATAATATGATAAGAGAGAGGGTGCGCGAGACCTATGTATAAAATGGCGGCTATAGGAGACAGAGCGTCGGTGTACGGCTTCGCGGCGCTCGGTCTTGACACATATTTTGTAACGGCTGCGGACGAGGCTAAAAAGCTGATGCGCCGTCTTGCGGACGGGGACTACGCGGTTATTTATATAACGGAGCAGCTCGCGGAGCTTATAAAAGACGAGCTTGCTGATCTGAGCGAGGCGCAGCTTCCGGCGGTGATACCTATTCCCGGAGTGTACGGAAACACCGGAATGGGTATGCGCGCGGTGAACGAATCGGTAATAAAAGCGGTCGGCAGTGATATTGTATAAAGGAGTAGGCTATGAGTAATGGAATAATTAAAAAGGTCGCGGGACCTCTCGTTATCGCGGAGGGCATGAAGGACGCGAATATGTTCGACGTTGTCCGCGTTTCGAAGGAGCGGCTTATAGGCGAGATAATTGAGATCCACGGCGATCTTGCGTCGGTTCAGGTTTACGAGGAAACCTCGGGCTTGGGACCGGGCGAGGAGGTCGTTTCGACAGGTATGCCGCTGTCGGTCGAGCTCGGCCCGGGACTTATAGGCAGTATTTTTGACGGCATACAGCGTCCTCTGGACGATATTATGAAGATTTCCGGCAACAACCTTGCGCGCGGCGTTGAGGTCGCGTCGTTAAAGCGCGACAGAGTATGGGAGTTTAAACCGTCCGTCAAAAAGGGCGATAAGCTCTCCGGCGGCAGCGTTATAGGAACGGTCGAGGAAACGGAGGTCGTAACGCAGAAAATTCTCGTTCCGCCGAATGTTTCGGGAACGGTCGAGGAAATCAAGCAGGGCGGCTTCAGGGTTGACGAGGTCGTGTGCGTTCTTGACGATAATGGCGAAAAGCACCAGCTTACGCTTATGCAGAAGTGGCCCGTGCGCGTGGGAAGGCCGTATAAAAGCAAGCTCCCGCCGGATATGCCGCTTGTGACGGGTCAGAGAGTTATAGACACGCTGTTCCCGATTGCGAAGGGCGGCGTCGCGTCCGTACCCGGCCCTTTCGGAAGCGGCAAGACGGTGGTTCAGCACCAGCTCGCGAAGTGGGCGGAGGCTGATATCGTCGTATACATCGGCTGCGGCGAGCGCGGCAACGAGATGACGGACGTTTTAAACGAGTTCCCCGAGCTTGTAGACCCGAAAACGGGCAAATCGCTTATGGAAAGAACGGTGCTTATCGCGAACACCTCCGATATGCCTGTCGCGGCGCGCGAGGCTTCGATTTACACCGGTATCACGATAGCCGAATATTTCCGTGATATGGGCTATTCCGTGGCGCTTATGGCGGATTCGACATCGCGCTGGGCGGAGGCTCTGAGAGAAATGTCGGGCAGACTTGAGGAAATGCCCGGCGAGGAAGGCTATCCCGCTTACCTCGGCTCGCGTCTCGCTCAGTTCTACGAGCGCGCGGGACGCGTCACGGGACTTAACGGCGAGGAGGGCGCGCTCTCTGTTATCGGCGCGGTATCGCCTCCGGGCGGAGATATTTCCGAGCCTGTTTCTCAGGCGACATTAAGAATTGTAAAGGTGTTTTGGGGACTTGACTCCGAGCTTGCGTATAAGCGCCACTTCCCGGCTATAAACTGGCTCAATTCGTATTCGTTATATACCGATACGGTCGAGGGATGGTTTATTAAGAACGTCGCTCCTGACTGGATGGAGCTTCGCGCAAGGCTTATGCTTCTATTGCAGGAGGAGGCGGAGCTTGATGAGATCGTTAAGATGGTAGGTATGGACGCGCTTTCGCCGCTCGACAGAATGAAACTTGAAGCGGCGCGCTCGATCCGCGAGGACTATCTGCATCAGAACGCGTTCCACGAGATCGACACATATACTCCGCCGGTCAAGCAGTATTATATGATGAAGCTCATTCTCGACTTCTACGACGTGTGCGTGGCGGCGATCGAAAAGGGAGCGGAGGTCGACGCGCTTTCGTCAATGCCCGTCCGCGAAACTATCGGACGTTTCAAGTATTTGCCGAACGACAGCGCGGATTTTCTTACGGAATACAACATTGTTGTCGCCGAGCTTAACGCTCAGGCGGATGAAATAATTGCGGGGAGGGATGAATAATGCCCAGAGAGTATAAAACGATAGAAGAAGTAGCCGGCCCTCTTATGCTGGTACGCGAGGTTTCGGGAGTAACATATAACGAGCTCGGCGAAATTGAGCTTGCGAACGGCGAGAAGCGGCGCTGCAAGGTGCTTGAGATAGACGGCTCGAACGCGCTCGTCCAGCTTTTCGATAGCGCGACGGGCATCAACCCCGCGACCTCAAAGGTGCGTTTTTCGGGACGCGCGATGGAGCTGGGAGTGTCGGCGGATATGCTTTCGCGCGTATTCGACGGCTTGGGCAGACCGATAGATAACGGACCGGAGATCCTTCCGGAAAAGAGAATGGATATAAACGGACTTCCTATGAATCCGGCGGCGAGAAATTATCCGCAGGAGTTTATTCAGACGGGAGTAAGCGCTATAGACGGACTTAACACGCTCGTAAGAGGACAGAAGCTGCCGATTTTCTCGGCTTCCGGACTTCCTCACGCGCAGCTCGCGGCGCAGATAGCGCGTCAGGCGAAGGTGCGCGGCACAGACGAGCCGTTCGCGGTAGTGTTCGCGGCTCTCGGCATCACATACGAGGAAGCGGATTACTTCATTCAGTCCTTCCGTGAAACGGGCGCGATCGACAGAACGGTGCTGTTCATAAACCTCGCGAACGACCCCGCAGTCGAGCGTATAGCGACGCCGCGTATGGCGCTCACGGCTGCCGAGTATTTGGCGTTTGAGCAGAATATGCACGTTCTTGTAATTATGACGGATATTACAAACTATGCCGACGCGCTACGCGAGGTATCGGCGGCGAGAAAGGAAGTTCCGTCACGCCGCGGCTATCCGGGCTATATGTACACCGACCTCGCGACGCTTTACGAGAGAGCGGGCAGACAGCACGGAAAATCCGGCTCGATCACAATGATTCCGATTCTCACTATGCCCGAGGACGATAAAACCCACCCGATTCCCGACCTTACGGGATATATTACGGAGGGACAGATCATTCTCTCGCGTGAGCTTTACAGAAAAAATATTGCACCGCCGATCGACGTTCTGCCGTCGCTTTCGCGTCTGAAGGACAAGGGAATAGGCGAGGGCAAAACACGCGCCGACCATGCCGACACTATGAACCAGCTCTTTTCCGCGTACGCACGAGGCAAGGACGCGAAGGAGTTAATGGTGATCTTAGGCGAGGCGGCTCTTACGGAAATAGACAAGAAATACGCGAAGTTCGCGGACGAGTTCGAGAAGGAATACGTTTCGCAGGGCTACAACACAAACAGAGATATAGAGGAAACGCTCGACATAGGCTGGAAGCTTTTAAGGATCCTGCCGCGTACGGAATTGAAGCGTATCAAGGATGAGTATCTTGACAAATATTACGAGGAATAAGGGGGAATATATATGCCGTCAACACAGGTAAACCCCACGCGTATGGAGCTTACGCGGCTTAAGCGGAAGCTTGTCACCGCCAGACGCGGACACAAGCTTTTAAAGGATAAGCGCGACGAGCTGATGCGCCGCTTTTTGGAGCTTGTAAAGGAAAACAAGGAATTAAGAAAAAAGGTTGAAAAGGGAATAGCGGAGGCGAACAAAAACTTCGCTCTTGCCGAAGCCGTTATGAGCGGCGAAGCGGTCAAAACAGCTCTGCTCGCTCCGAAGCAGTCTGTGTCGGTCGAAGCGTCGAGCAAAAACGTCATGAGCGTCAACGTGCCGGTGTTCGACTACAAGACGCGCACCGCCGACAGGAGCGATATATTCTCCTACGGTTTCGCGTCCACGTCGGCTGATTTGGACGCGGCGGTATCGTCGCTTGCCGAGGTGTTCCCCGATATGCTCCGTCTTGCGGAGGTGGAAAAATCGTGCGCACTGATGGCTGCGGAGATAGAAAAAACGCGCCGCCGCGTAAACGCTCTCGAGCACGTCATGATCCCCGACTATATGGAAAAAATCCACTATATCAGCATGAAGCTCGATGAAAACGAGCGAAGCACGCAGATAAGGCTTTTAAAAGTAAAGGATATGATGATTCAGAAAAACTTTGAAGCGAAGCACAAAAATGACGCGTAAAAAATATATAAAACTATAGGGGCGAACGTGTGAAGATCGCCCCGTTTTATTTTCATAATAATATATAATACGCGGTATTTTATTCATTCGTACAAATGCTCCAAAATCAGCATAATCTCCTCTTTCGAGGGCTTGCGCGGATTTGTTTTCGTGCAAGCGTCGGCGAGCGCTTTTTCAGCCATGGAGCTTATCGCGTTGAAATATTCCTCTCTGTCTATACCGCACTGCGAAATTGACATCGGCATATTCATTTCCTTCATCATAAACTGAATCCAGCTAACAAGCGCACGGACGGTGGTTATTTCGTTGAAGTTGTTAACGCCGAGGAGCTTCGCTATATTTACGTATTTTTCAACGCACTTGGGATAATCCTTGCGGCTTCTCGCGTGCTTGTCTATGCCGGAGTTATACTCTATCACGTGCGGCAGAAGCATAGCGTTTGCTCTGCCGTGAGGAATATGGAACCTCGCGCCTACCGCGTGGGCAATTCCGTGATTTAGTCCCAAAGACGCACTGTTGAACGCAAGCCCGGCGAGACATGATGCCACGTGCATCTTGCGTCTTGCGTGGGCGTCGTTGTTGTCGAGATACGAGCGCAGAAGGAACGTTCCGCATATTTCAATCGATTTTTCCGCGAGCGCCGCCGAGAACTCGTTGTTGTTCACGCTCACATACGCCTCGATTGCGTGTGTCATTACATCCATACCGGTGTCCGCTGTGACGTTAGCGGGGACGCTTTTAACGAGATCCGCGTCAAGGATCGCCTCTGTCGGGAGCATGGAATCAGATACGAGCGGATATTTTATATTCTTTTCCGTGTCCGTCACAACGGCGAAGCTTGTGACCTCGCTGCCCGTGCCGGATGTCGTCGGGATCGCGATAAGGGCTATATCGTGCTTCACCGCGCGCACGGCGAATTCGCGTATCGCCTTGGCGCTGTCGATCGCGCTGCCGCCGCCTACGGCTATTACGCAGTCGGGATTGATTTTAATAAGCGCTTCAACTCCCGCTGTGATTTTATCGAGCGGCGGATCGGGAACTACGTCCGAGAAGGTTTCAAAGTCTATGTACGCCTCCTGTAAACGAAGCGTTACCATTTGCAAAAGACCGCTCTTAGCCACGAACGGGTCGGTGATAATCATTATTTTTTTGTACGGCAAATCCGCGAGCCTGTCGAGCGCGTTTTCACCGAAATATATTTTTGTGCGTATATCAAAGCTTTTCATCGTGTCCTCCGCATAAATATTACTGTGACTATTATATAATACTTTTCGCTTATTTACAAGGCAAAAAAGTAAAAACTTATAAAATTTTTGCCAATAAAAAGAAATACTATGATTTTTATTGCAATTGTCTGAATTTTATGCTATACTTATTCATTATTTATGAAAGGAAGGTAACAGTATGTTAAAAAAAATTATCGCGTGCGCGGCGTTTGCTGTGACGCTGACTTGCGCGACGGCATTCGCGGCAGAATACGATGGATACATAGTTGAAATCGCTGAGGATACGCCCGCGCGCGTTGAGCTCGCCTCTGTAGAAAATACCGGCGCGGAAAAAATAATCGACAATATGTATCTTGTTGACACGCTTGAGGAAGCGGAGAATTTCGTTGATGAAAAGTACATAGTAAATATATGCCCGAACTTTGAATTCGAGCTGCATGACGACGAGGAATACTTTGCGCCGCCCAATGATACCTATTTCAATCAGCAGTGGGGACTTATAAAGACCAATATGCCGTACGCGTGGAAAACGGGTCTCAACGGCGAAGGTGTAAAAATCGCTATTATAGACTCCGGTATTGACGCCGATCACGAGGATTTTCAGGGTATGAAAATTACCAATAAATGCAATTTGTGCGTTAATTCAAATACCGAAGACGTAAAAGATAATTATATGCATGGAACCGCAGTTGCCGGAATAATAGCCGCTCAGCGCAATAACGGCATCGGCATCGCGGGTATAGCGGACAAAGCGGAGATTTCGGTAATCAAGGTTGTAGATTCAAATACCGGCACATTTGACTTGAAAACGGTAATCACTGCCATTGACAAAGCTGTTGAGTTTGAATGTGATATAGTAAATATGAGCCTCGGCAGCTCGGGAGACATCGGAGAAGCTGAAAAAGAAAAAATAAAAAAAATGCTCGATGGCACGGCAGAAAGAAGCAAAACAGAGAACGGCAAAGAGCTTATCATGATCGCTTCCGTGGGAAACAGCGGCACTGAGGATATTTCCTATCCCGCAGGATTTGACGATGTAATCGGCGTTGCGTCCGTTGACGAGGACTATAATCACTCATCCTTTTCACAGTATAACGACAGCGTGTTCATAACCGCTCCGGGAAGAAATATCGTTGTAACCGTTCCCGATGATATTCCTACCACCTCTAGCGGCACATATAATAAATATATATCCGGAAACGGCACATCGTTCTCCGCACCGTTTATATCAGCCACAGCGGCTCTCGCGGTGCAGGCGGCAAAAAAGGCGAACCAAGAAATAACAGTTGCCGATATTATGGACATATTAAAAAATTCCGTTGACGATCTCGGTACGAAAGACTGGGATAAGGAATTCGGCTGGGGCGTAATAAACATGAAGAAATTCATCGGCGTACTCAATGAGAGATACGGAGTTGAGCCTCCCGAGCCCGATCCCACTCCCACGCCCGAGCCTACGCCCACGCTTCCGCCTCAGGGAACGTTTATTGTTACTTCCAGCCCATCCGAAAATTCTGTAACGACAACTATAACAAATACTGTGCAAACTTTTGAAGATATCAGTATAATAGGAGCGCTTTATGATAAAGACGGAAGATTGGTAAAGGTTACGATAGACGAAAACGATGTTATCGGCGAGAAAACGGAATTTGTTTTCGATATGTCGGACGTTGACCATAAAGTAAGAGAATATGAAAGCACGTACAGAATTATGCTGTGGTATAAGGATTACGGCGAAGGAATGCTGCCTTTGACGAGTATAGCTCCCATAAGCATCAAAGCGTTGTATACCCCGGCGCCTACCGAAGAGCCGAAGCCGGAAGAGAGTATATCGCCTGAGCCGGAGGTAAGCGGCGCACCCGAACCGGAGGTAAGCGGCGCACCCGAACCGGAAGTAAGCGGCGCACCCGAGCCGGAAGTAAGCGGCGCACCCGAGCCGGAAGTAAGCGGCGCACCCGAGCCGGAGGTAAGCGGCGCACCCGAGCCGGAAGTAAGCGTTTCTCCCGAGCCGGCAGTAAGCGGCGCACCTGAGCCGGAGGTAAGCGGCGCACCCGAGCCGGAGGTAAGCGGCGCACCCGAGCCGGAGGTAAGCGGCGCACCTGAACCGGCAGTAAGCGTTTCTCCCGCGCCGGAAACGGAATCGGGAACGCAATCAATTGTTTCACGTATCATGTCATTTATAAAAGGACTTTTTAAATAATAAAGAGAAAATCACGAGGGAATAAATCCCCTCGTGATTTTCATAAATAATGATTTTATTTACTTTTTAAAGATTCTTAATATACGTTTTAGTAAATTCCTCCAAAAGCTCGTCGCGTTCTATTTTTACTATCAAGCTTCTTGCACCGTCATAGCTGGTTATGTATGTCGGATCGCCGGACAGAATATAACCTACTATCTGACTGATAGGATCATAACCCTTTACTTTCAGCGCCTCGTACACCTTCAATATAATCTCGCGCACTTCCTGCTCCTTATCGAATTCGAGATTGATTTTCATGGTTTCGTTTATATCCATATCCTCACCCTTCTTTCTTAATTTAATATCTACATAGCTTATGTTTATATTTTATTACAAAATTGTTAAAAAATCAAGAGTTTTTTTATATTTTTTAAAAAAATTAATAATTTATTTATTTTTTTATAACAAATATATATTATTGCTATGACAAAAACAATACAGTCTTTACAAATAGTTAGATTATTATATAAAATACCCTGTTTTTATATTTATACTCATACAAATGTATTTAAGAAAAAATAACCTGTAAATTTTATTGACTTTTCGCCGCTTATGGTGTATATTTATAAGTAATAATTCACAAAAAAGCGACTTAAAAAGGGGGTAAATTTATGGAAAGAAACAGTGACACAAGGCAGATAAAGTACGAAGTGCTGCGCGCCGTGTCGGAGCATATGTTCCGCGGCGACTTAAACGAGGAAACAATGGAGCAGATCCCGTTTCAAATTATCCCAACTGCTACTCCGCGTTACCGCTGCTGCGTGTATAAGGAAAGAGAAATAATCCGCCAAAGAATACGTCTCGCGACAGGCAGAGCGCCCATTCCGGCGCATAACATAGAGCACCGCAAGGTGAGCGACAACGTTATACAGGTTATTCCCGCCGCCTGCGAGGGCTGTCCGATCAACCGCTTCCAGGTTACGGAGAACTGTCAGAAGTGCATGATGAAAAGCTGCCAGTCTGCGTGTGCGTTCGGCGCTATCACGATCACGCCGCGAGGCGCGTACATAGACCAGTCAAAATGCCATGAGTGCGGCAAATGCGCCGAGGCGTGCCCGTATCACGCGATAGCGGACTTAATGCGTCCGTGCAAGCGCGCGTGCGAGGTCAACGCCATCACCATAGGCAGCGACAAGCTTGCCATAATAGACGAGGCGAAGTGTATACACTGCGGTCACTGCGCCGACGCCTGTCCGTTCGGCGCGATTTCGGATATGTCGCAGATCACCGAGGTCATAGCGCATATTCAATCGGATAAAAAGGTTATCGCCGTTCCCGCTCCCGCTGTCGAAGGTCAGTTCGGGCCGCAGGTGACGATAGGCAGGCTTACCACGGCTTTGAAGGAGCTTGGATTCTACGACGTTTTCGAGGTAGCTCTCGGCGGCGATGCGGTTTCGTATAACGAGGCGAAGGAATTGATAGAGGTGCACGCGAAGGGCGGAAAGATGACGACGTCGTGCTGTCCCGCGTTTGTAAATCTTATTCGCAAGCATTATCCGCAGCTTTCGGCGAGAATGTCAAATACCGTTTCGCCGATGGTAGCCGTTGTGCGCTGGGTGAGAGAGAACATTCCGGGCGCGTACGTGGTATTCATAGGTCCGTGTATGGCGAAAAAAGCCGAAGCCAAGACTGAAGTAGAGGGCGAGCCTGACGCGGTGCTCACGTTTGAGGAGCTTAACGCCATGCTTGACGCGTGCCATATCGACCCGACTCAGTGCCCCGAATCGGAAACATACGCAACCTCGTTCGGCAGACGCTTCTCCGGAAGCGGGGGCGTAGCGGCGGCTGTTATGAAGGCTGTCGCGGAGCTCGGCGGAGATGTGAACGAGATAAAGACAAAGCCGTGCAGCGGTATTAAGGAATGTAAGGTAGGGCTTGCCATGATGAAGGCGAACAAGCTCACCGAGGACATAATAGAGGGTATGATCTGCGAGGGCGGCTGCATAGCGGGACCCGGTTCGATCGCTCCCTTAGCGCAGCTTAAAGCCGCAAGAATGAATAAAATCAAAGGCAAGGACAATGATAATATTACAAAAATGCTCGAAAGCCAGGATTTTATGAAGGTAAATATGGAGAGAGAATAAAGCATAATAACCAAAGAAACCGTCAACCGGCGGTTTCTTTTTATTTCGTGAAATTATTGACATCGTATGCAAAATTGTGTATAATATTTACTTGCAGAAATAAATTCGCGTATCGGCGAAAATTCGCGTATAATATTGTATATATTATTGTTAAGAGGGTGACCGGAAAGTTCATGAATTGGGAATTTATTTGGGAATATCTGCCGCTGTACAGAGAAGCCGCGCTTTTGACGGTCAAAATCGGGTACGCGGGAATCGCGATAGCGGTAGCCGTGGGACTTGTGTGCGCGGTGGCGCTGTATTTCAAGGTGCCGGTTTTAAAGCGGATAATTTCCGTATACATAGAAATAAGCCGCAACACGCCGCTTTTGATTCAGCTTTTCTTCATATACTACGCTCTGCCGAAAATCGGAATACCGACAAGCCCCGAAGCGTGCGGAGTGGCGGGGCTTGCGTTTCTGGGCGGCAGCTATATGACGGAGGCGTTCCGCAGCGGCTTGGAGGCGGTCGAGCCGATACAAATGGAGAGCGCGCTGAGCCTCGGTCTTGAAAAATCGCAGGCGCTGAGGCACGTCATAATGCCGCAGGCGATGTCGGTAAGCGTTCCCGCGTTTGTGGCGAACGTAATATTTCTGCTCAAGGAAACAAGCGTTTTCAGCGCGGTAAGCCTTATGGACTTGATGTTCACCGCGAAGGACCTGATCGGTCTTTACTACAAGACCACGGAAAGTCTTTTAATGCTCGTCGTGTTTTATTTAATAATACTGCTTCCCGTGTCGATTCTCGGAAGCGTCCTCGAAAGGAGGCTGCGCCATGCCGGATTTGGGACTTGACGTACTCTTTAAGGGGAAAAACATGATACGCCTTTTGGGCGGACTTTGGGTTGCGGTCAAGATAAGCCTTATATCCGTCGCGATAAGCATACCGCTGGGAATTTTGCTGGGCATAATAATGACGTCGAAAAACCCGCTCATAAAGGCTGTAACGCGCGTATATCTCGAATTTATACGCATAATGCCGCAGCTTGTGCTGTTGTTCATAGTGTTCTTCGGCACAACGAGCGCGCTTGGAGTAAATATATCGGGCGAGCTCGCATCGGTGATAGTATTCACCGCGTGGGGCACGGCGGAGATGGGCGATTTGGTTCGCGGAGCGCTGATAAGCATACCGAAGCACCAGTACGAAAGCGCGGCGGCGCTGACATTAACGCCCGCGCAGACGTATTTATACGTTATAATACCGCAGACGGTAAGGCGGCTGATACCGCTTTCCATAAATCTTATTACGCGAATGATAAAAACGACGAGCCTTATCCTGATGATAGGCGTCGTAGAGGTTTTAAAGGTCGCGCAGCAGATAATAGAAGCGAACAGAATGTCAAGCCCGAACGCGGCGTTCGGAGTTTATCTGACGGTGCTGTTTATGTATTTCATAATCTGCTGGCCCATAAGTATGCTGGCAAAACGGCTTGAAAAGAAATGGGGGTGAACGAATGGCTGAGGAATTATTAAAAATCGAGCATCTGACAAAGCGCTTCGACGATAACACCGTCCTCGACGATATAAGCTTTACCGTACATAAGGGCGAGGTAATAGTCGTAGTAGGACCGTCGGGCTGCGGAAAGAGCACGATGCTGCGCTGTATAAATGCGCTCGAGCCTATCCAAGGCGGCAAAATCACGATCAACGGCGACGAGATAGTATACGGCAGCAAAAACCTGTCAGCGCTCAGGCAGCGGATAGGAATGGTATTCCAGAGCTACGATTTGTTCCCTCATTTAAACGTCCTCGACAACATACTTTTAGCGCCGACAAAGGCGCAGAAGCGCAAAAAGGACGAGGTTACAAAAGAAGCGATGGAGCTTTTAAAGCGCGTAGGGCTTGAGGATAAGGCGAAAAGCTATCCGAGGCAGCTCTCGGGTGGACAGAAGCAGCGCGTGGCGATAGTGCGCGCCTTGTGTATGCGTCCCGAAATGATGCTGTTCGACGAGGTAACGGCGGCGCTCGATCCGGAAATGGTGCGCGAGGTGCTTGACGTTATGCTGGGGCTTGCGAAGCGCGGAATGACGATGATCATCGTAACGCACGAGATGCAGTTCGCGAAAGCCATAGCGGACAGGGTGCTGTTCCTCGAAAGCGGAAAAATCATCGAGGACGCGGATCCCGAAACGTTCTTTGAAAATCCGAAAACGGAAAGAGCAAAACAATTTTTAAATATTTTCAGTTTTGAAAGAGAATAAAAAAATCTGAGAGGAGTAATAAAAATGAAGAAAATTAAGAAAATGAAGTTGATCACAGCAATCGCGCTCACGCTTACGGCGGCGCTCGGGCTCGCGTCCTGCGGCGGCAGCGGACAGAGCGAGCCGAAGGGAAACGAGGTATATGTTGACGACACGGCAGCGGAAGGCGTTTACCGCACCATCGACGAGATAAAAGAAAGCGGCGAGATAAATATCGGCGTATTTTCCGACAAGCACCCGTTCGGCTACGTTGACGAAAACAGCGAGTACCAGGGCTACGACGTATATTTCGCGAAGCGCATAGGCGAGGATTTGGGAGTTAAAGTAAACTTCGTATCGACCGAGGCGGCGAACAGAATAGAGTATCTTAAGACCGGCAAGGTTGACATAGTTCTCGCGAACTTCACGGTAACGCCCGAAAGAGCGGAGGAAGTAGATTTCGCGCTTCCGTACATGAACGTATCGCTCGGCGTTGTTTCGCCGGAAAGCGCTCCGGTCACATCGCTTGATGAGTGGAACGCGGACGATGAGATGATAGTAATTTCCGGCACAACGGCGGAGACATATCTAACGCAGAACTATCCCGACATCAAGCTGCAGAAATACGACACATACGCGAACGCGAAGAGTGCGCTTGAAAACGGCAGCGCGGCTGCGTGGGCGAACGACAACACCGAGGTCATAGCGTACTCGCTGTCGACGACAGGCTACACCGTAGGTATCCCGACGCTCGGCAGCAAGGACACGATAGCTCCGGCGGTATCGAAGGGCAACGAGAGCGTTCTTGGCTGGCTTAACGACGAGATCGCGGCTCTCGGCTCGGAGAAATTCTTCCATGCCGACTACGAAGCAACTCTCGCGGACACATACGGACTTGACTACGAAGAAGAGCTTGTAATAGAGGGCGGAGTTCCGGCTGAATAATTCAGAATAGAAATTATTATTTCACGATATGCGCTTCCGAAGGCGGTTAATCTTTGGGGGCGCATATTAATTTGTTTTATAATGCGCTAAATAAAAATTGCGGACGTTTTATCCGCCCGCAATTCGTTTTATTTATCATCCGGTTTTTTCATTTGCTTAACGTTTGTAACAGAGCTGTATCGAACCCAGTCAGCCCATTCGTAATCGCTTTCTTTATCAAGCATCTTATCGCCGATAAGGTCGAGAACCACAATCGTGTTCATGCACCATTGAGCCGTAAAGTTGGTCGAAATCCAAAACAGCTCGTTAAGCGATTTTGTGTTGAAATAGTTCTTTACCTTGTCCGCGTCAAAATTATCCACGCGCGTCTTGTTCGTGAGCGAGTAAATAAGAACCTGCCATGTCTTATATGCGAGCCTGTCGTTGCTTTTCTCCTTCGCCGCGTACGCCGCCAAGGTCGAAGCCATATACGGATATTCAAAGCCGCCGGGATTAATTATGCCCTTCGAAGCCTTTACCTTGTCCTCCGGCGACATATAGTAGAATTCGCCGTATTCCCTAAGCATATCGCGAAGCTCCGCGTCGTCGAAGTCGTCCGCTATTTCCATCCACGTTTGAGGACCGCCCATGCATACCGCGAGGTGAGAGCCTCCCGCGGCGGATTCTCCTATGTAGCCGAGGTGCCCGGAAGCCGGATCGTATTCGTAGTTAGAACCCGAAATAAGGCGCATCGGAGATTTCTTTATATCGCTCAACCCCACTATAAGCTTGCTCTTGTAATACTCATCCCGCTTCGTTTCCCACTGAGTGAACCAGTTCGAGCAGTACGTTGACCAGTCCGGACCGCTTCTCGCGTGCGTCGGCATTTTCTTTTCCTTGCCCATATACGCGTAGCGCAGCGGGTCTTTTTTGAGCGTCGCGAAATCCGCGTCCTTAACGTCGTCAAACACATCGCCGATACGAGGATCGCCGCCGAGCAAATAGTACATCGCTCTGTGATGTCCCGCCATGCCTATTCTCGGCTCTTTGCACGCGTCGCCCCAGTGAACGACGTTGTGGCGGCTGCCCAGTCCCTTTAAATCGCCGAAGTGATACGTATCGACCTCGGACGTGTGGCGGCTCATAGCCTCGGCTACGGTGAATATATCCTCTCTGCCGGTGCGAAGGAACGAGTACCACAGCCAAAGCGTCGGAACAAGCTCCGTGTTCTGCCACGCGTATCCGCCAAGGTCATACTTCCAGCAGTGGCGCTGCGCGTCGTAGGTGTGCATGAAATCGCCATAGTCCCATAAGCCGTACCAGTGGCGCTGCTCGACTTCGTTTTTGTAGAAGTCAAACGCCTTGTCAAGCTCGTCCTCAAACCATGTTTTGAGCGGCGTGCTGCGGTCAACGAGCGCCCATGTGCCGAGAGCCTTTACCTCGTGGTAATACTCCGGATCGGCGACAAGCACGGGCGGCTTCTGAACGCGCTCCGCAAGCGCCATTATATTGTCGTCCGACGGAATATCGTCGAACATGAAAATCGTCATTTCGTTTGTATTGGCGATACCGTACGCGCACGCGCCGATTTCGGGGAAACCCTCGTAATATGTCTGATCGTGCGCCACTGTATCGTAATGGCGCATATCGATAGCCTCCGCGTCGGGCGGCATGATCCATGCCGTAAGCTTCGCAGTATCCTTTGTAAGCCCTTCCGCGTAGAGCGACGACGGATATTTCTGCCAGAAATTACGCATCGCAACCGCAAGACCTGTCTTTTCGTCGGCTATGTACATAAGTCCCTTCGAGCGCTTGCCCCAGTTAGCCTTAATATACGCGCATTGCGGCTTTGCGGTGCGCTTTTTTACGATAAAGCTGTCGGCGCTTGTCTGCTGTATGCGGTAGCTGTCCCACTGGGTTACGTTGTCTATGTCCGATTTCTTCACGGGATTGCCGCTTCTGTAGTCAAACAGCTTGCTTATATCCACCGGAGTGCCGCTGAGCTGATCCGTTAAGGTCGGCTGGAAGCCTATGGACGGACCCGTGCGCGGACGCCATAAATTCAAAATCTGCATCGGCTCATGAAGAACGCCGTAGTCGCCGGTGATTTTAATGCGGCGGTTGTAAAGCTCGCCCTCCATTTTTCGCGTAAGCTCCAGTCCCACGCCCTTTATAAAGTCAACGCTCTCATCGCCGTCGAAGAGGAACGTGTGCATCACTTGTATTGATTTTTCCTCGTAGTGAATTGTGAAGCGGACAACAAATCGCAGGAATTCGTCTCCGTCGGCGCTCTTATGCTCTCCGGTTACTTTAATCACCGTTTTAAGCGCGCCGCCGTCCTCGACCTCCGCCGCCGCGATCTCGCCGGCGTAGGGGATAGCCTTGCTTATTTCAACGCCGTTTTCCTCCAAGCGCCGCTCCTTTATAACCTTTAAAGCCGCGTTGGCGTACGGAGTTTTCATTACGACCGTGCCGGATTTCGGGAACACAGCCGTGAACGCACCGTTGTTGACGGTGATTTTGCTGTCGGTTTCCTCGATTTCGTTTCCGCCGTATTCCGCCTCGCAGCCGTAATTGCGAAGCTCCAATGAGTCCGCGTCGATCTTCGCCGTGTATGAGCTCCATTTAACGCTGCCGTCCGAGTAGTACGCCAAGGGCTTTTCCTGCCACATGACCGTGCTGCCGTCTGGAACGTGCGGGAAATACGACACCTCGCCGGTTCTCTCACCCTTTTTCCAAGGCACGCCGAATGTTACGTACCCGCCCTTCGAGCGGCCCTTAAGCCAATGTAATTTTACCGATTTTTTCAATTTTAACACCTCTTGTTAAAAATCCAATATATAAATAAATTGTATCACAGGCTTAGTGATAAATCAAATATAAATTACGTGATATGTAAATTTTTATTGAATTTATATATATTGAACGGCATAATATCGGAGAAAGCGGAAATAATACATAAAAAGCCGTTTCGGGAGCTTGGAGGGATAAGATGCTCATACTTGTTATACGCACGCTGCTTCTTTACGCGACGGTAATCGTGTCGCTGAGAATAATGGGTAAACGCCAGCTCGGCGAACTTCAGCCGTCGGAGCTGGTGGTCGCGATTATGATTTCAGACCTTGCCGCCGTGCCGATGCAGGCGATTGACATACCTATCATAACCGGCATAATACCGGTACTGACGCTGATATTCGCGGAGGTTACGATGTCGTATCTGAGCCTTAAAAGTAAGGCGGTGCGCAAATTCCTCTCGGGCGAGCCGAGCATAGTTGTGTACAACGGACATATAAACGAAAAGGAGCTTGCGCGGCTGCGCTTTAACGTGGACGATTTGCTGGAGGAGCTGCGGCTTAATAACTGTCATGACATATCGGACGTTGCGGTGGCTGTAATCGAGACGAGCGGAAAGCTCAGCGTAATCCCGAAGGACGACGCGCGCGGCGTGACGGTAGAGGATATGAAGGTAAAAAACCCCAGACACGAGGGGCTTCCGTGCACTATTATATCGGACGGAAAGCTTAACAAATCGGAGTTTCAAAGGAGCGGAAAAAGCGAAAAATGGCTTGAGGAAGCGCTCAAACGTCAGGGAATAGAGCGGATCAAGGATGTGTTTATAGCGTCAATAGACGCGGAGGGCGAGTTATTTTTGCAGAAGAAGGAAGGAAAATAAGCGATGAAGTCATTTATTGTTTCGATAATAATAGCCGCAGTCGTAATCGCGGGAAGTATCATGTACACGCACAGGCTCGAAACAATTTCCGACAAGCTGATTGCGATAAACGACGCGGTGACGGAGCGGATAGAAAACGAGCAGTACGGCGAAGCGGACGAAAAGATACAGGAGCTTGACGAGTATTTGGAAGAACAGCGTGAAATACTCGCGACAACGGGAAATCATCAGGAACTTGACAACATACAGATATATTTGGCGGAGCTGAAACGGTTTTCCGTAGGGCAAATGAAAACCGACGCGCTGTCGCGCTGTCAGGTGCTTGATTTTTTATTCCGCCATTTACCGCAGGATTATAGAGTTAGGATTGAAAATATATTGTAAAATTGTCAGGCAACGCACGGTCATAATCAATATCCATGTCCAATATGCAGCTTGACTTCAGAACTGTAATCATACACAGTTCTTTTTTGTTGCTGTGTATTTTTCAGCACTGTAATCTTGCTTGTTTACAATAGATATGTTACAGAGCGGATGATTTGGCAGCGAAAAAAGGGGTTGACAAATTCGGAATTTTGTAGTACGGTAAGAAAAGACGGTTACGGAGGCGGATAAATATGGAACACATTTTATACTGGCTGTGGCTAACACTAAAAAACAGAATGACGCCGCTGAAGGCGGAAAGGCTCATTGAGCATTTCGGCTCGGTGGAAGGCGTTTACAATGCCGCGGATTATTCCGAAGCGGGAGGACTGGATATAAAACTCATTGCGGAGCTTGCCGACAAACGGCTTACAGACGCGATTAAAATAAATGAGCGTGTCAATGAGCTGGGCGCGGCTGCAGTTCCGATTGACAGCCCGGATTATCCCGACGCGCTCCGTAATATTCCGAAACCGCCGCACGTATTATATATCAGAGGCATGATTCCGAACTGGAACAGCTTATTCATGATAAGCGTGGTGGGGACGAGAAAATGCAGTCAATACGGCAAAACGGTGACGCGTGATTTATGCGCGAATCTCGTAAATAACGGTGTTACAATTGTCAGCGGTATGGCGGACGGCATAGACTCGGCTGCCGCATGGGCGGCGATTGACGCGGGCGGCAAAACAATAGCGGTGCTCGGCAGCGGTATCGATGTGATTTATCCGAGAACAAACGCCTCGCTGTATAACGAAATATGCAGAAACGGCTGCGTTATTTCGGAATATCCGCCGGGCTCACCGCCGAGCCGATGGAAGTTTCCGCAGCGAAACAGAATTATTGCCGGTCTTTCGAAAGGCGTGCTTGTTACCGAGGCTGCGGAGGGCAGCGGAAGCTTGATTACGGCGAGGGAAGCGCTTAATGTCGGCAGACGGCTTTACGCTGTTCCGGGCGGCGTTTTTCACGAAAGCTATGACGGCGAAACCACGGTTATTCAGCGCAAAGCGAAGCTGATAAACAGGGCTGAGTATATTATAGATGATTTGGGCGGCGCTCCGCATGAGAGCGCGCAGACCGAATGGAGGAGCACCGCGGATAAGCTGACGGATATAACAGCGGCGCCGCCGAAGAGATCGGCGCTTCCGCGTACGGAAACAAAAATTGTACAAAAATCTGCAAAAGCAGATGAAAAATATAAAAATCTCAGTGATATTGAGAGGAAAATTGTTACTGCAATTGAGAAAAAGGGCATGAGCGCTGACGAACTTTCACGCGAGCTTAATACTCCGGTGTTTCGCCTGAACGCGGCGCTGACCATGCTTGAGCTTAAATCGGTTTTGAAAAGACTGCCGGGCAACCGGTTTGAAATAAAATAAAGTAGTACGGAGGAAATTATGGCGGCAAAAAAGCTTTTAATTGTAGAATCACCCGCAAAGGCGGGCACGATAAAGAAATATCTCGGAAGCGATTACAAGGTTCTCGCGTCGATGGGACATATTATCGACCTTCCGAAAAGCCAGCTCGGCGTGGACGTTGAAAACGGCTTCGAGCCGAGGTATATAACGATACGCGGCAAGGGCGAGCTTCTGACGCAGCTTAAAAAGGAAGCGAAAAAGGCGGATAAAATCTATCTCGCGACTGACCCCGACCGCGAGGGCGAGGCGATAAGCTGGCACTTGGCGAGAGCACTCAATATAGACGCGTCCTCGAAGTGCAGAGTGACGTTTAACGAGATTACAAAATCGGCTGTGAAAAGCGCTATTAAAGAGCCGAGAAGCATTGATATGGATCTTGTGAACGCTCAGCAGGCGCGCAGGATCTTGGACAGGATCGTGGGCTATAAGATAAGCCCGATTTTGTGGGAAAAGGTTAAAAAGGGCTTGAGCGCCGGACGCGTGCAGTCCGTGGCGACGAGGCTCATATGCGACCGCGAGGAGGAAATCGAAAACTTCACGCCGGAGGAATACTGGTCGATCGAAGCGGAGCTTACGGATACAAAGTCGAAAAAGAGCTTTATCGCGAAGTATTACGGCGAGAACGGAAAGGAAACTAAGCTCTGTAACGCCGAGGAAACGAAAAAGGTGACCGACGATTTGCGTGACGCGGAATTTATCGTTGATTCAATAAAACGCGGCACACAGACGAGAAAGCCGCAGCCGGCGTTTACCACGAGCACGCTCCAACAGGATGCGTCGCGTAAATTCAATTTCCAGGCGGCGAAAACAATGCAGATCGCGCAGACTCTTTACGAGGGCGTGAACCTCGGCGGAAAGCTCGGCACAGTCGGTCTTATTACGTATATGCGTACGGATTCTTTAAGAATCGCCGACGACGCGCAGAGAGAAGCGATAGCGTTTTTGACGGAAAACTACGGCAGCGAATATGTAGAGCCGCGCAAATACAAGGCGAAAAAGGACGCGCAGGACGCGCATGAGGCTATTCGTCCCACGTCGATAAATATAAAACCGATTGATATTAAGGACAAGCTGACAAACGACCAGTACAGGCTGTATAAGCTCATTTGGGAGCGTTTCGCGGCGAGCCAGATGGCAAACGCGGTTTACGATACCGTTCAGGTTTCGATAGACGCGAAGGGACACACCTTCCGCGCGAGCGGCTCGGCGATAAAATTCAAGGGCTTCACGCTCGTCTATGAGGAAGCGACCGACACGAAAACGGAAAAAAGCAAATCGGATAAGGTTTTGGCATTGCTCACCGAAAAGGAGAAGCTGGAGCTTAAAGACTTGGAGGAGAAGCAGCACTTCACGCAGCCGCCTCCCCGTTTCACCGACGCGACGCTCATAAAGGAGCTTGAGGAAAACGGCATCGGCAGACCTTCCACCTACGCGCCCACTATTTCGACGATCGTTTCGCGCGGCTACGTGTCGAGAAGCAAGCGTCAGCTTATCCCGACGGAGCTTGGCATGGTGACGACCGATATTATGAAGAACAACTTTTCGGATATAGTGGACGTTGATTTCACAGCCGGAATGGAAAATGAGCTTGACGAGGTCGAGGACGGCGAGGTTGAATGGAAAAAGGTATTGAGCGATTTCTATCCGCCGTTTGAAAAGAACCTCGAAAGCGCGATAAAGAATGTTGAGAAGATAAAAATAAAGGACGAGGAATCGGACGTTATATGCGAGAAATGCGGACGCAGAATGGTGTATAAGCTGAGCAAATTCGGAAAATTCCTCGCGTGTCCCGGTTACCCGGAGTGCAGGAACACAAAGCCTATTCGCGAGGGAACGGGCGCGATGTGCCCGAAATGCGGCGGCGAGATACTTGTAAAACGCTCGAGAAAGGGCAAAATTTACTACGCGTGCGAGCATCTTCCCAAGTGCGATTTCATGGCGTGGGACAGACCGCTCAAAGACGAGCGCTGCCCGAAATGCGGCGGACTGCTCATGAAAAAAGAGGGACGCGGCAGAAAAATTTATTGTCTAAACGAGGACTGCAATTACGAGCGCAAAATAACGAGTGAAAAAAAGACTGAAACGAAATGACAGAAATAAACGTAAAAATCATAGGCGCGGGGCTTGCGGGCTGCGAGGCGGCATGGCAGCTCGTAAAGCGCGGCATACACGTCACGCTCTGCGAGATGAAGCCGAAAAGGTTTTCTCCCGCGCACACGAGTGAAAACTTTGCGGAGCTTGTCTGCTCCAATTCGCTCAAAGCCGAAAGAATCGAAAACGCCTGCGGACTGCTTAAAGAGGAAATGCGGCTGTTCGGCTCGATAATGATGGAAGCCGCCGATATAAGCCGCGTACCGGCGGGCGGCGCGCTGGCGGTGGACAGGGAGATTTTTTCGGACTACATAACGGAAAAGCTCAGAAATCACCCGCTTGTCACCGTGGTTAGCGGTGAGATCACGCGAATTGATCCCGACGAATACACGATAATCGCGACAGGTCCGCTAACCTCGGACGGACTTGCGGAGGCGATTGCGGAATTAACAGGCGGCGAATCGCTCTATTTCTACGACGCTGCCGCCCCAATTGTCACAGCCGAAAGCATTGACATGACGCGCGCGTTTAAAGCCGCGAGATATGATAGAGGCACGGCGGATTATGTAAACTGTCCGATGACTAAGGACGAGTACACGGAGTTTTACAACGCGCTCATAAACGCGGAAACCGTGCCGTTAAAGGCGTTTGAAAATCAGAAGGTATTCGAGGGCTGTATGCCGGTCGAGGTTATGGCGAAACGCGGATTTGAAACGCTGACATTCGGACCGTTAAAGCCTGTGGGGCTTGTGAATCCGAAAACCGGCAAGGACGATTCGTACGCGGTGGTTCAGCTTCGGCAGGACAACAAGGAGGGCACGCTTTATAATATTGTGGGATTTCAGACGAATCTGAAATTCGGCGAGCAGAAAAAAGTATTCTCTATGATACCGGGACTTGAAAACGCGGAGTTCGCGCGTTACGGCGTGATGCACAGAAACACGTATATCGACGCACCGAGGGTGCTTAACAAATATTATCAGACGGAAAAATATCCGAAGGTTTTCTTCGCCGGACAAATCACCGGTGTGGAGGGCTACGTCGAATCCGCGTCGAGCGGCATTTTGGCGGGGTACAACATGGCTGCGCTTATCGCGGGAAAGCCTATGCACGAGCCGGACAGACGCACGGCTATAGGCTCGCTGCCGCTGTATATTTCGGATAAAAGCATAACAAAGCTGCAGCCCATGAACGCGAATTTCGGCATTATGGAGGGGCTTTCGGAAAGAATCCGAAAAAAACAGGAGAGATACGCAAAAATAGCGCAGAGAGCGCTTGAAATAATAAAAAACGAAAAGGAGAAAGAGAACGATGAATAAGAAAATAATTTCGGCAATTTTGGCGGCAATGATGGTAATTCCCGCACTTGCGGCATGCGGCGGCAAAGACGGCGACGTTATAGGCGGCGCGGACGGTCCTACAGGGATGGAAATTGCCGATTCGGTGGAGGTAAAAGACGAATCAAAGCCGGAGGACGCGGAGGTACCTGCGGAAAATGAGAATGTAACACCTACGTTTATGTATTTTGTATCGGCGAAGGACGCGGATTATGATACTGAGATGAAGGTAGTACAGGAGCTTCAGGACGCGTATGAGGGCAAGGTTAATTTCCAAATTACGAACATAGATGAAAATCCGGAGGCGGCGGAAAACTTCCCCGTGGCGGGACAAACTCCGGCGCTGATAATGCTTGACACAGCGAATAATATTTCGGCGCTCGAATTTACGATGTCAGACAAAGCAACGCTTGAAAACGACATAAAGGCGGCTCTCGGCAAATAAACTGCGGACTAATGAACGATATCTCAGGGTGAATGCTCTGAGATATTTTTTGTATAAAATTCCTTTTTTTAGTCCAAACTATACCAAAAAAAGGAGTTGATTTACATGAGAAACATACGTACCGACTTGGCGCTTGAGGCGCATGAGCTTTCCAAAAAAGCGGGAGAGGTAAGCGGGGTGGAATCGCGCGTTAGAAATTGCGGTGATATTAAGATTACTGAGGTGAAAATAATAAGCGATGAAGGCGAGAAGGCGCTCGGGAAGATGAAGGGAAACTATATCACCATCGAGGCGCCGAACCTTAAATACAGCTCGGAGGATTATGAGAACGTCTGCAAAATTATTGCGGACGAAATAGACAAAATGGCTCATATCAACGAGGACAGTCTGACGCTTGTTGCGGGGCTGGGCAACCGCGACATAACTCCCGACGCGCTCGGGACGCAGGTTGTGTCAAAGCTGCTTGTTACGCATCATATGAAGTCGATGTTCGGAAATAATATGGGCAACGTCTGCGCTATAACTCCCGGGGTGCTCGGGACTACGGGGCTTGAAACGGTAAAAATTGTAAAAAACATCGCGAAACCGCTGAATCCCGATTTGATTATAGCCGTTGACGCTCTCGCCGCCGCCGATATACGCAGAGTGAGCACTACGATTCAGATAACCGACACCGGAATTCAGCCGGGCTCCGGTGTAGGGAATAACCGCGAAGGGCTTAACAAAGAAACGCTCGGCACGGAGGTTATCGCAATAGGAGTGCCGACGGTAATCGACGCGGCGACCATATCAAAGGACGAAATCCCGCAGGAGCTCGCGCCGCTGATGGTTACGACGAAGGATATAGATGTTGTGATAGAGCGTATGGCGAAAACCGTCGCGAACGGCATAAATCTCGCGCTTCATAAGGGATTTACGCTGCAGGAAATTGAAAGCTATACGGCGTGATGCGGGGATAAATTATGATTTAACGGTATAAGCCTCCCTTGTCAAAGGGAGGGGGACCGCGTAGCGGTGGAGGGATTCGTTATTTGAAAACAGCGAAGGAATCCCCCAGTCAGCTTCGCTGACAGCCCCCTTTGACAAGGGGGCCTTTCGCAGATAAATCATAATTTACCGCAATACATGTATTATACATTAATATTGACTTTTCTCTCAAAATAGGTTACACTATATCAGGAACAGGAGGAAACGTTATGATAAATAAGCAAATAAATGAAAATATCAGCCTTTGTTATATACCCATGACAAAGCTTAAAACAACAACTATCGGCGTGTATATCCATCGCGCTCTTGACGAAAATGAAGTATCGCAAAACGCGCTGCTGCCGTATGTGTTAAAAAGCGGCTGCCGCAAGTGTCCCGACCGCGAGGCAATCGCGAAGTATCTTGAAAATCTTTACGGCGCGTCGCTTGGCGCGGCGCTGATAAAACGCGGCGACGATCAGATTATGTATTTCGACGCTGAAACCATTTCGGATAAATACGCTCCGCAGGGGGAAAAGCTCGTATCGGAACTGTTGTCGCTGATGATGTCGGTGCTGTTTGAGCCGAATATCACGGACGGCGCGTTTGACGCGGATATAGTGAACCAGGAAAAAAAGAACGCGAAGGACAGAATAGCGGCTGTGATGAACGACAAGCGCGTATACGCGTCCGTGCGCTGCACCGAGGAAATGTGCAAAGGCAGCGCGTTCGCTCTGTCAAGACTCGGCACAGCCGAGGGCGTGGACGCGGTGACTCCCGAAACGCTCGCGGAGCACTACAACAAAATCATTACATCGTCCGCGGTAAATATTTTCATCTGCGGCGACGCGGACGTCGATGAGGCTGAAGCGGCGATACGCGCTTATACGGACAAAATATCGTTCACGGCGGCGCAAATTCCGAAGACCGAGCTGTTTAAAAAGGACGGCAAGGTGAACAGCGTTACTGAGAAAATGAATGTGACGCAGGGCAAGCTCTCAATCGGTTTCCGCACCGGCGTCGCTCCGACGGACAACGATTATCCGGCTCTTTGCGTGTTTAACAGCGTATTCGGCGCGGGAACTCACTCGAAGCTGTTCAATAACGTGCGCGAAAAGCTGAGTCTCGCTTATTACGCGTCAAGCCAATTGGAAAGATACAAGGGAATAATGATCGTAAATGCGGGAATAGAGTTTAAAAACTTTCAAACCGCGTATGACGAAACGCTTCGTCAGCTTGAGGAAATCAAGAACGGAAACGTCACGGACAAGGAGCTTGAATCGAGTATAATCGACATAACAAACACCTATGAGGAATGCTATGACGACCAGCGTTCGCTGCAAAGCTTTTATCTCGGCGAGCTTTTAGCCGGTACAGATTATGATATAGAGCATATGAAGGCGGCGATCGCGGCTGTAACAAAGGAACAGGTTATAGCGGTCGCGCGGAAGGTCGAGCTTGACACGGTGTATTTTTTAACGGGGGAGGACGCGTAAATGAAACTGAATAAACAAGTAAACAAAATGACAGGCGAAACGCTCCTGAGCGGCGTTCATTCCTCGGGACTGGGGATATACATCATACCGAAAAAGGATTACAGCTCAAGCTACGCGATTTTCGGCACGCGCTACGGCTCGGTGGACTCGAAGTTCATCGTACCGGGCGAGAGCGAGGTGACAGAAGTTCCCGACGGTATAGCGCACTACCTCGAACACAAGATGTTCGACCAGCCCGACGGCAGCAACGTGTTTGACAAATTTTCGAAATACGGCGGCAACGCGAACGCGTTTACGTCGTTTAACCAAACCGCGTACCTGTTCTCGGCGACGGCTAACATAAAGGAAAACCTCGCGGCGCTTCTCGACTATGTGCAAAGCCCGTATTTTACTCCCGAGAGCGTCCAAAAGGAGCAGGGAATAATCGGGCAGGAAATTCGTATGTATGACGACAACGGAGGCTGGCAGGTGTTTTTCGATTTCCTCTCGTGCCTGTATCACAACAACCCCGTCAAAAAGGAAATTGCGGGCACGGTCGAGAGCATAAGCCATATCACGGCGGAGCTTTTGTATAAGTGCTACAACACGTTTTACAATCTCTCGAACATGGCGATCGTCGTCGTGGGAAATGTCGATCCCGATGAGATCCTCGCGACAATAGAGGCGGGCATAAAGAAAAACGAGCCGTTTGAGGAGGAGATAAAGAAAATCTATCCCGACGAGCCGGAAACGATTGCGGTTCCATATATGGAAAAGAATTTAAGCGTCGCGCAGCCTTTGTTCATGCTCGGCTTCAAGGACAACGATACAGGCTACGGCGGAGAAAGACTTCTCAAAAAGAGCATAGAAATGAGCATTTTATTAAAAATGCTTTTCGGCAAAAGCTCGCCCGTGTACAAAAAGCTTTATGAGGAAGGCTTAATAAGCGCGAGCTTCGCGCCCGATTACACGATGCAGCCGTCATATGCGTTTTCATCGATCGAAGGAGAATCGCGCGACCCGAAGCGCGTGTATGAGATAATTCTCAACGAGATAGAGCGCGTGAGACGGGATGGATTGGACGAGGACGCGTTCAACCGTATCAAAAAGGTGGTATGGGGAAATTACATCCGCACGCAGAACGACGTGGAGGAATACGCGACCACGTTTATGCAGCTTAAGTTTATGGATATTGATTATTTTGATTACTACGACGTGTACAAAACCGTAACGTTCGAGGACGTAAAAAAGCGGTTTGACGCGCATTTCAGAAAGGAATTATCAGCGTTATCGGTGGTAAATCCTGTATAACAAATAAACAGGACAGGGGATATAAAATCCCTTGTCCTGTTAAATTTATTATCTTAAGCCGTTATGATTGCGGCTTATTTTTATTTAGTAGCTTCAAACAAGCCGGTTATCTGCTCGTCTGTGAGAGTTGTTCCGTTGTAAATGTATAAGTCGTCGATAAGTCCGTTAAACGGTGTATCCCAGTAGTTTACGCCGAGATACGTTTCGGTGTTTTCGCTTATCGTGTTTATAACCGCGCCCTTGTCTACGACCTTAACGCCGTCTATGTACATAGAAGCCGTGCCGCCGTCAGCCGCAAGCGCGACGTGATGCCACGTTCCTGCAAGGAATTTGCCGCCGGAGGACTGTACATGGTCAGGGGAAGCTGAGGCGGTATTGCTCCAAAATGCCGCGTTTCCTTCGGTCTGTGAGCCAAACGGCGCGCTTACCCAGTTTTCCGAAGAACCTGTTCCACTGTTAATGAATATGCCGGAGGTTGCGAATGTGAACGCGTTTGCCTTCATGCGGAATGCAACGGTGTATTTGCCGTTTGTTATAACCTTGCCTAAGTTTACGCCGTCGCTGCCATTGCCGGTCATCGAAAGCGCCTTTCCTTTATAACCGTCGGCGTATGCAGCCGTTGCCGATTTCGCTGTTGTAATTCTTGAACCCGCAGCAAGTGTATCGCTCCAGCCCGCCGTTACCGCGTCTTTGCTTGTAACGCTGTCGGTCAGGTTATCTTCGAATTCATAATATGACGTATAACCGGTCGGAATCTGATACGGATTTTCGCTTGCGGTGACCGTTACGGATTCCGCTACAGGCTCCATATCCTTCCATGCGAATATTTTAAGCGTCGAATCCGCTTCCTTGCGCGCATAGTCGATCTTCATCGACTGCCTCATTGATGTAACGGGTACG
This sequence comes from uncultured Clostridia bacterium, assembly GCA_947627795.1. Classification (GTDB taxonomy): domain Bacteria; phylum Bacillota; class Clostridia; order UBA1381; family UBA1381; genus CANQXJ01. Next base: position 6,302 of record CANQXJ010000006.1, on the reverse strand, counting down.
TTATCCAGTGAGCCTACGCCTATAAGCGTGTTGCCCTTGTATTCTGCGGCGTATACCGATACCTTGCCGTAAAGCATAGCGTTATTGAGATAGAAGTTTACGCCGTTTTCCGCGTTCGCCCACGCGTCGGTTATCGTCGCGAGCATACCTGTTATCGGTTTATCCTCCGTCTTGTACACTTCAAATGTTGCCGCGTCCTCGTCAGCCCCCGGTGTGAGCGTCAGCGCGCCGTCGAGGTTTGTGAGATAATAACCCGGCGCCGCGACGCTCTCAAAGCTTACGCTGTTTTCGGATTCGTTCAAAGCCGACATGGTTCTGAACGTCATTTGTTTCTTCATATCCGTGTCGTTCTGTTTTGAGTCCTGAGTGAGAACAACGCTGTTGTCATCCTGAACCGCGAGATATAGACCGGGCTTATTTACGGATTGGATTGAAACATAGCTCTCGTCCGCCGTGTCAGCCTTGCCGGGAAGGATTTCCCACTGAACGTCAAGCCTATCGGAAATAGCCGTGCCGACCGACACGGATTTCGAAATCGGATAGCTGCCGTCCGCGCCCGGGTTTACAAAGTTTTCGTGCATGATATAGTTATCACCCTGCATGATTACCGAAGCCGTACCGGTAAGACCTGTCGAGGTTTCCTGAATCGGATCAATCGTGCCGTCTTCATTAATCGAAAATTCCTCAACGCATACGCTTCTTCTGAAGCCGCTGCCCCAGGGGAGAGCGCCGTTGTGATAGATGAAGTACGTCTTGCCGTTAAAGTCTATAACAGCGGGATGGTTCGTGTTTGCCGTAGCCGACGGAGGCATAAGAAGTCCGCCGTACTGCCATTCGGTTCCCATAAGATTATCGGTTGTGGCGTATGCCATCTGCTCGCGCCATCCCATCGCGTAGAACAGGTAATACTTGCCTGTCGGGTTTCCGTTTTCGTCCTTCTGCCTGTAGAGCCACGGAGCTTCGGTATACGACGCGGGAGCGCCTGTTATAGACGGGTGGATTATGTCCGTGCCCATTTCGATTTTGCCGTTTCCGTCAATATCCTTAATCGAAGTCATGTCCTCGTTAAGCTCGCATATGAACAGATTTGTGTTGCCCCAGCATAAATATCTGTGCTCAACGCCGTCAACCGTTTCGATATAAACGGTCGGGTCTATGTCGTCATGCGAGGCCGCCTGCGGAGTTGTCATAGAGCCTTTAACAAGCGGAGCATTGAGCGGGTCTTTATACGGACCTGTCGGGGAGTCGGACACCGCAACGCCTATAGACTGTCTGCCGCTGTCCGTTTTTGTCCATGTGCAGTAATAGAGATAATATTTATCCTTGTATTTCACAGCTTGGCTCGCCCAAGCGGAGTTGTTATCGTTTCTCCATGAAATATCGGTCGCCTTCATCGGGACGCCCTCATATTTCCATGTTTTCATATCCTTCGACGAATACGCTACCCATTCGGGCATTACGTACGACTCGTTTGAAGCCGTGTCGTGACCGGCAATTATGTAAACCGTGTCGCCGTCAACGAATGCCGCCGGATCACCCGCGTAAAGCGTACTGCCGTCAGAGCCGAAGCCTAAAATTGGGTTGCCGCCCTCGCTCTTTTCTATTGTTATCGGAGCAGCGTATGTAATCGGCGCTGTGTGGTATACGTTTGACAGGCTCTTCTTCGCGAGCTGCGTAATGTGGTTTTGGTCAACGCCGGTAAGACCTACAACAAATTCGGCCTCGTCCTTGTCGTAGCCGAACAGCGCGTACATGGTCATAACATCGCCGTTTTTGTAGAATTCATCCTTATTGTTTGATGTGTCGCCGTCCTTTGTAAATTTAAGTGTTACGGTATGGTCGCCGTCAAATTCCCATGTGCCGAGAGCGCCGCCGTCCGCGTCTGCCATTGAGCCGTCCGCGTTAAGCGTTACCTTTGACGAGAGCACCGGCAGGTCGTAATTGCGGTTTGAGGTATCAACCTGCGAGCCGCTCATTTTTGTATGTCCTACAGATGCCAAATCATATGTTCCGACAATCATACCTTTAGGCAAAACCTGCTCAACCTCGCCCGCGTAGGTGACGGGGGAGACAACGGGCCAGCCGTCGGGAGTCCAAAGCATCTTTCTTATCTGCAGCGTAGCCGCGATTTCAACAGCGTTCTTTCTTGTGTGCGATACGTAGAATGTCTGACCGTCGGGAGCGGTAATAGCGCTGTTGTGACCGGGACCGTAATAAACCATAGCATCGCCCGCGCCGCTTGAAACTTCAAAGTTATTGTCACTGCGTTTGGTGATTGTTCTTGAACCGTCGCCCAAACGGTACGAGCCTATCATCTTATATCCTGTCGGGTTTGAATAGCTGCCCGCCGACTGCTGATTATACATTGTAACGCCGTTAGCGTCGGTGAGATTCCAACCGTTAGATGTGCTGAATCCCGTTGTAAGCGCGCTCTTAGCCACGCGCGTGTTGTAATTTGAGCCGAGCCATCCGTATGATACGAATGCGTAGCGGCTGCCGTCATGCTCGATCATCCATCCGCCCTCGGGTCCTACGCGTCCGCCGCGCTGCGTAAATATCGACGTGCCGAAGTTTTGGCAGCTTGAAAGAATTGTCGCATCGCTTGTGTAATTAATGCCTTCGACAAGACCTTCATCCGTTAATGGAGCAGCCTGTATACCGCCCCAAAACGAACCCCATACGAAATACTGTTTGCCTGTGTTTGAGTCGGTGTAAATGTTCGCATCAATGGCGTTTGTCTTGTAACTGTTGTTTTCCTTTGTCGCAAATACAACGCCTGCGTCGATTATATTCGCGTTCTTGTCAGCCCAAAACAGCGGAGAATCAGACTTTTCAAGAGCAATTGCCGAGTTCCTGCCGCCTAAGCCGCACGAGAGCGAGATGTACATCCAATACGGGTAGTCATCGCCTTCGCGGTAGATTACGTCGGGCGCCCAGTATGTGCCGTTCATTGTTGTGTTCGAGTAGTTATTTTTTATAAAATCCGCCGTTTTCGGTGAAATAGTTGACGCGTTTATATTTGTGAAATCATATTTCGTCCAGTTTATCAAATCCTTCGATGTGAAGATAAGATGGTGCGACGAGTATACGTAATATGTATCGTCGTCCGCAAATTTCACGATTGACGGATCGTGCGCGCCGTCTGTCGTTGTGCCGCTGTCATCCGGAGCTTTTACGGGAGCCTGAACGCCGCCGTAGAGCGTCGCGACAGTGTCGGTTACGGGAGCGTATTTTCCGGGAGTGGTAAGCTTTACCGTAACCGTATCGGTTTTCTCAACAGACGAAACGGTAAACTCAACCTCAGCCGTGCCGCCGGATATTATCAGCTCTGCTGTTTCCTCAGCGGCTGCTTCTTCGGAATCGTTTATATATACCGAGACAGTCGCTTCGCCGTCGTCGGCTGTGTAGTTGTTTATCGTGGATTTGATCGTCAAATTGCCCGTCAAATCGCTCGTGGCGTATATTTCCGTGTCGCCGCTGTAGAATTTCGTGTCGGCGATATAGCAGTTGTTTTCGTATACAACGGATTGCTGTGCGTATTCCTCCGCGTCAGCCGCGAGAGAGGCAATTTCCGTTTCCGACAGAGCCTTGCCGTAAATCTTGAAATCATCAACACTTCCCGCGAAGCCTTCGCCGCTGCCCCAGTTGCCGTGTCCTATCCATGTTGACGCGTCAGCCGTGAACAGAGCGGAGATATCGACCGCCGCCGTGTCGGACTTCGCAAGAGAGCCGTTTACATACAGCTTTGTGCCGTTCGCCTCAAATACGACGGTTATATACTGCCATGTTGAATAGTCGCCGTTCGCGATAACGGAGCTTAAACGAGTTCCGCTGTTATTGTAGCGCTCGGCTGTAAGAGTTGTGTCGGTCGCGAGCATACCGAGGTATTTTTCGCTGAGGTATTCCTGCGAAGCGACCGGAGTTGTCATAAACGCCCAGCCCGACGCGGGCTTGAGCATAAAGCTAAAGGTAGCGGCGGCCTTGCCGTTTAAAATGCCCTTCGGCAGCTCAAGGTAATTGCCCGCCGCGTTGGTTTCGATTTTAAGAGCCTTGTTTCCCTCGAAGCTCTCGACATACGAAACCGCACCCTTTTCGGTGACGGTTCCGCCCGCTGTCGCCGCAAACGAGCCGCTGCCCGTTCCTGCTTCGTCAAACGTCGCGTTAAACAGCAGCGAGTCCGCGGGCTCGTCAGCCGATACCACAGCCGGAACAGCCGCGAGAAGCATCGAAACCGAAAGTAAGCCGCTTAACAGTTTTCTTGTCAGTTTGTTCATGTTTTTCTCTCCTTTATTTTGAATTTATTTATATACAACGGAGCTTATTGCTTTCTTGCCCCATTTTGTTACGTTGTTTTGATTTGTGCCGGTGAACTGCAATGTCTGCGCGCCCGTTTCGCTGTCGCAGGCGAGAGTTACGAACGCGGTTATAACCTCGTCGCCGAGCTTTATTGCCAATATATGATTACCGGGATCACCGGTAAGAAGTCCTCCCAAGTCGTATTCCCATGTTCCCGATATATCCCCGAGCTGTGCGGTTCTGTCGCTGTTCAATATCAGTTTCTTTGAAGTAAGCATAGCGTTTGTGTTGTCGCCGATCGAGATATAATCCCACTGCCCCGCAATGGCGGCGGACGGCATATAGCTTACAACCGATATATTCTCAATTGCCTGGTACCGCTCGGGCGTTACAACGGGCCAGCCGTCCTCGTTCCAGAACATCGGTCGGACATTAAGCGTCGCATAGCCGCCCTTTACCGTTCTTATGTGATGTACCAAAAACCAGTTATTGCCGTCGTGCAGTACGCTGTTGTGACCGGGACCGTAGTACGTTGTTCCCATCGGGAACTGGTACGAGCCGATAAGTTTGTAGCCGTATGTGTTGTTCGCCTCGCTTTCGGGATCGTCGAAACGGTCAACGCTGTTTCCGTTTTCGTCAACATAGGGACCTGTTATGCTCTTTGAGCGCGCCACGCGTATCTGGTATGTGTCGGACAGACTGTCATATGATGTGAACAGATAATAGTAGCCGGTGTCCTCGTTGTAGACAATATACGGACCTTCCGGACCGCCTATGCCGCGGAAACGGCTCATAATGCGCGTTCCGACGGTGTTCGGGTCTTTAACCGTGCCGTCGTCGTTTAGCTCCTTAATATGTATGCCTTCCCAAAACGAGCCGTAAACCATGTACTTTTGCCCCGTTTCGTGGTCAACACAGATGTTTGAGTCGATCGCGTTTACCCTGCCGAGCTCCGGATCGTCGCTCTTACTTTGGAATATGATTTGTCCGTTCTCCCAAGGTCCTTCCGGCGACGATGATTTAAACAGAATTATCGCCGAGTTGTTCTGACCGAACGCGTCCGAGTACGAGCAGGTGAGATGATAAGGAGTAGCCGTATCGCTCTCGTCGTAGTACATATCGGGCGCCCAGATGTTGGAATACTGCGATTTATCGTCGTGTTTGTACGCATCATATACGCACTGAGGCACTTCGGGGAGCGTGTTCACTGTTTTGGTCCACGTTTTCAAGTCGTCGGATTTGAAAATGTCAATCATACCGGTTGAATAAACGTAATATGTACCGCTTTTCGGGTCTTTGAAAATACTCGGGTCATGCACTCCGACGGTGTTTTCGAGCGTATCCTCGGGCAGCGGGTCAACATATATGCGAGATTCGGAGTGAATGGTTGAAATACGCTCCAGCCCGCCGATATCGGTGTACAGATACGAAACAACAAAACCATCTCTTAAAGCAACGCTGTCGGAATCGGATATACGATCCGGAACTGTTCGGATATTGTTTTTTATTTGCGCTTCCTCGCCGGGAGCAAGCGCAATATCATCGCTTGCCCGCACGGAAATAAGCTTCATAAGCGGCACTGACGGGTCGTATTTGGTTTGACTGTAATCCTTAAAATACACGGCGTTTACAAGCTTTGCGTGAATCGTATCATTTTTATAATTTTTTACGGACGCATACGCTTCAATATTATTTTGGAGGTAGCTGATAATATCGCCTTTTTCATTTTTGAATCCCGCTTTAACCTCGACCGTATCCGCGTTTGATGCCATTTTGACTTCCTTTTCGGTAAGCGCGTAATCGCGTATCTCGAAATTGTCGATCATACCCGTGAAATACATGTCCTGCGGCTGCTGCGACTTGCCGAGATAGTTTTGTCCGGTCTTGCCGAGAAGCCCCAAATCGTTTACAAACGACGTGGACGAAGCCGCTATTTCGCCGTTTATGTACAGCCGCGCCTCGCCGCCCTTGCGCGTGATAACGGCGTGGTTCCATTCGTTCAGCTT
>CANQXJ010000005.1 GCA_947627795.1 uncultured Clostridia bacterium | reverse complement strand
ATGTGTCGGGCGCGGCCGATCCGATGTTTACGGCTAATGAGATGATAAAATACACGAGCCGCGAGGAATACGAGGCGAGCTTGCCGGAAAATCAGGCGGAGTATCAGGTTGATCTTGATTACAGATTATCAAAATTAGAGCTGGGGATATAAGGAGGAATTGAAATGACATATACGTATTGCAAATCAATAATCGAGCGCGGTAATTACGACGCTCAGGAAATGAAGGACAAGCTGGATGTGTTTCTGCTGAATAACAGAATTTCGCAGGAGCAGTATACGGAGCTTGTGAAGCTGGTTGACGCAAAGGCGGTGTAAGCGTTGACGTTGATAGCTGTATTACAGTTTATCGGAGTTCCGGCGGTGTTTTCGGCGGCGATTATCGCCGTCGCCGCTAACTTCGGGAAACGGATTAAAGAAAACGACAAAGAAACTACGGCGGTCAAATTAGGCGTTCAGGCAATGCTTCGGGCGCAGATGATAAGCGAGTACAACAAGGCGAAGGATAAGGGCTACGCGCCGATTTACGCAAAGGATAATTTCCAAAATATGTGGGATAATTACCACAATTTAGGCGCGAACGGCGTAATGGACGCGATTAAGGATGAGTATTTGGCTATGCCGAATCGGAAGGAGGAAATTGAATAATGAATAAGGGAAATTTTACAAAATGGCTTAAAGCGGCGGGCGTTCGTGCAACTAAGACGGTCGCGCAGACGGCTATTGCTACGATAGGTACATCTGTCGCGCTGGGCGACGTCAACTGGATTATGGTTGCGTCTGCGTCGGCACTCGCGGGCGTGTTGTCGCTTCTCACAAGCGTTGCGGGGCTGCCGGAAGTGGAGGAATAGGCGATGAGCGCGATAACACAGTTTAAACAAATCGCGTATAACCGTTCGCGGCGCTCATCGGCGATAAAGTACATAGTAGTGCATGACACGGGCAACACCGACAAAGGCGCGGACGCGGAGCGGCATTATCAGTATTTCAACGGCGGCAACCACGACAGCAGCGCAGATGTGTTTGTGGACGACCATCAGGCGATACAGGTAAATGACTGGGACAAGTATTACACATGGCACTGCGGCGACGGTCGCGGCAAATACGGTATCACGAACGCGAACAGCGTCGGCGTGGAGATGTGCATTAACTCAGACGGCGATTATGAGAAAGCGTTCGATAGGACGGTCGCAGTCGTAAAGGAGCTGATGTCAGTGCTCGGCGTTGACGTGAATCATGTTGTGCGCCATTACGACGCGAGCCGCAAGACTTGCCCGATGAGCATGAGCGGCAATAATTGGGCGCGATGGAATGAGTTTAAGAGACGGATTACGGAGGTGGAAGAAGTGTCGAAAGCAGAGTATAACGCGCTTGTCGAGCGTATTGACGCACTTGAAAACAAGGTCGGCAAGCAGCACGAGAAGTACAACTACGTTGATAAGAACATGCCCGAATGGGCGCGCGATGATGTAAGGTGGATGTGTGACCGCAATATTTTAGTCGGCAACGAGCACGGCGAGCTGGAGCTGAGTCCAATTAAGCTGTGGGTGGTTGCGATTGTGGCGCGCACGGCACGGTATATCGGGAAGCTGGTTGGGATTAAGATGTCGTGAGACAGAAAGGAAAGTTTAACTATGGATATGTTAGAAATTACACGCTTGGAGGAAACGGCGGAGATGATGAACTCTGCCGACTATAAGGAACGTTTTAAGGCGGAATATTACCAGACGGCAATACGCTACGAAAAGCTCGCCGCTATGCTCAAAAAGTGGGACAACGGCACGCTGGAATTTTCGCCGACGTGCCCGAGGAGTATTCTCAATATGCAGATAAGAGCTATGACGGATTACATCGCGGTGCTTGAAGCGCGCGCTGTCATGGAAGGTGTGGAACTGTAGGAAGCATGTGGCGAAATTGGTCGGGATGAAGGTTTGACGAAACGAAAAAGGCGGTCGGGGAAAACTCGACCGCCTTTTTGTACCACATTTTCTGACGAACATTTGACGAACTTTTTCATACAATTATTTGCAATTATTTACCGCTTTTTGCAAGCGGATTTTTAAGAAAAAACCGCATAAATGCTGGATAAATTAGCATTTATGCGGTTTTTGAATTTGGCACACCTGACAGGATTCGAACCTGCGGCACCAAGAATCGGAATCTTGTGCTCTATCCAACTGAGCTACAGGTGCATACATCATATAAATTATACCACACGGCGGCGCGGTTGTCAATCGTTATTCGAGTATAGCCAAATCTCCGTCCTCGCATACGCTGCTGAGCCCGTATACGAACAGGACCTCGTCGTAATTTCTTTCCGCCGCCAGCTCCGATACGGAGCTTAGATAATAGCGCATATCAATCATGTCAATTTCACTGTAGTGGTTTGCGAGGAACGGCGCAAGACAGTGCGCGTACGAGTCCTTAATAAGCAGCAGCCGCTTTTCGGGCGCGTCCGCGTTTGTTATGCGCTCGAACGCGTGGTTGCCGTCGAGAAAAACGGGGTATTTGTCCGGCTCGGATAAATGCCCCTCAAAATACAGGCTGTCACTCGTTTTTTCATCGCCCTCGTCGAGTATCTGAACCGTCACGTCGGACGGGTATTTCCACAGCTCAATATCGTCGCTTTTCTCGCACCACAGCGCGCTTTTTGAATACGTCGTTCCGTAAAAGCCGCCGTGAGTTTCAACGGTGAACATATCGCGTGGGATCGGCGTTATTCCGCTTTCTTCTGCCCATGCAAGATACGCTTCGTACGCGCCTTCGGTTGTCCAATGATGGTCGGTTTTATAGTACAAATCAGCGCCAAAACGTGCAAAAAATGACACTAAATCGACAGTTTTTACACCGTTTAAGCGGCTGTAAATGTCGGAAATAATTTCGCCGTCCTTGTAATCCTCGTGGATCGCCGGCAGCATATCGGGTAAAACATAACCGGCTGTAGGAACGATCATCATACTCGCGGGTATGCCCGTTTTTGCGGCGAACGCGTTGACCGCTTCGATATTCGCGGAAATTTTCTTTTCGTCGGGCGTTACGGGAACGTTTATAAGATACCCGTTTTTGCCTTTATACACGCCGTTTTTACCGTTTCTACCCGTATAGAGCGCGCTGTAAGCGTCGATCGCTACGAGCGCTTCGCGGGCGGGAAAGTGATCGTTTAAATATTCCTCAACGCCGCTTTCAAAGCTGCCGTCAAAAATGGATTTTAGCAAAAGCTCCGGCGCGGCGGCAAGAGCGCGTTTCTCGTTTACCGAAAAATCGGATTTCGGGAGCGCGAAAAACAGAGCCGCTCCGATCCCTATGAAGCCGCAGAAAAGAATTATTAAAATTTTATTCTTTGCTCCGCTTTTCATCTCGTTTTTCTCCCTTAAAATCTGAAGTACAGGAACGGGTTATAGCTGCCGCTGACAAGCATCGCGGTGCAAATAAGCATCGCCGCAGCACACAGTGCAGTCACAAGCGCCCCCGTATATTTTTTGTTTTCTATTTTTCCGTAGATACGCTTTCCAATCGGTGTCGCCGCGATTCCCGCTATAATCAGAAGCGGCAGATACGATATTATATTCACAAGCGCGTCATGCCCGATAAATCCGCCGCCGAACAGGTATTTGAAAAATACAGCCATTTCGGAAAAGTCCTCAAAATAAAATATCGTCCAGCCGAGCATAATGAAAAACAGCGCGTAAATATGCCGTATAACGGACGGAAGCCTATTCAGATATTTGCCGTAAACGTATTTTTCGAGTACTAGCAGAACGAAGTAATATAGTCCCCATACGATAAAATTGACGCTCGCCCCGTGCCATAGACCTGTTAAAAACCACACGATAAACAGGTTAAATATGTGTCTCGGCACCTTGCAGCGGTTGCCGCCGAGCGGTATGTACACGTAATCGCGGAACCACGAGCTTAACGATATATGCCATCTGCGCCAAAATTCCGTTATGCTTTTCGATATGTACGGATAGTCGAAATTTTTAAGGAACTCAAAGCCGAACATTCTGCCGAGCCCCACAGCCATATCGGAGTAGCCCGAAAAGTCGAAATAAATCTGGAACGTGTACGCCAAGATCCCGATCCACGCGCCCAAAACGCCGACCGACGACGCTTCGCCGCGCAGTATATCCCACAGCGCGCCCATCTGATTCGCGATCATTACCTTCTTCGCAAGTCCGATCATAAACACGCGCACACCCGACGCGAATTCGGCTATGTTTTCGTGCCGCTTTTCAAGCCGCGCCGCTATATCGCGGTAACGCACGATAGGTCCGGCTATCAGCTGCGGAAAAAACGACACATATGTGCCGAACGAAACTATACTTTTCTGCGCCTTTGTATCGCGGCGGTACACGTCTATCGTGTAGGACAGCGCCTGGAACGTATAAAATGAAATGCCTATCGGAAGCGCAAGCTCGATTTTCGGCATCGCCGCGAACAGCGGTATTTGGCGTAAAAGTCCGTTAATAAAGCCCGCGTACTTGAATACGCCGAGAAACGCCAGACTTATTCCGACAGACAAAATTAAGAACGTCCGCGAAAGACGTTCATTATTTCTGTGTTTTTCAATTAAAAGCCCGCCCGCGTAATTGACCGCGATCGAAGCGAGCATCACAAGAATAAGCGTAGGCTCGCCCCAGCCGTAGAACACGAGGTTTACTATGAGCAAAAAAGCGTTGCGCGCCTTTTTCGGCAGTATGTAATACCCCGCGAGCACGAGCGGAAGATATAAAAACAAAAACAGTAAACTTGAAAAATTCAAGCTTCCTCACCCATTTCTACCGCGCCTTGATAATCATTACGATTATCAAAGCGCGAGGTTTTTATTTTATGTATTTGTCAATAATAGCTTTTGCAGCCTTGCTGTCGCTTGTTACGCACATTATTACGTAATCTCCTGAGGTTTCGACAATCGCGTCGTTGAGCTTCGGGACCTCCTCCGGTCTGTAGCTTTGGTACGACTCCGTCTGCTCCGCTATATGCGCGTCAACCTTCGCCTTTACCGCGTCAACGTCAGCCGCCTTTATTACCGCGATTTCATCAACAACAGCGCGCGTTCCCGCGTACGCCGTTATTTCCTCGGCTTCGCCTTCCTCAAGCGCAAGGCGTTTCTGTGCGATGGAAGGGCTTAATTCGGTAAGAGCCTCATCGAAGACGACTCCCGTAGTCAAGGCGTTTACGAGCGCCGCCGTGTCAATATCGCCGCCCGACGACGAGCAGCCCGCGGCAGCCGCAATAATTCCCGCGGCTAAAACAACCGCCGCGTATTTTTTTATTGTGTCAAATATTTTCATTTTTGTTTTTCTCTCCGTTTCCGTTTGTATTTGCGCTGTCGCGTGAAGGCGCGCCCGTTGGCGTCGGACTGCCGCCTGCGCCGGCTGAAGATGATCTTCCGAACGCGTTTTGAATATCGACAAGGCATTTAATATAGTAATCTTCTCCGAAATGCACGCCGTCCGCCGCCACTCCGTCGGGCAGGTAGCCGTCAACGGCAAGCCCGTTGAATATGTCCGCGAAGTTCACATTAGCCTTCTGCGCCACGGAGCGTATCATTTTATTGAACGCTATAATGTTTTCACGCGTTGTGCCGTCCTCGGAGGCATCGGAAACCTCTTTTGATACCGGAGTTATCGAAAGCAAATAAATCTGCGCCGAGGGCTGGTAATCCCTGACGGCGTCTATGAGCGCAGTATATTTATCCTCAAAGGTTTCCGTGGACGACCAGCCCAGCTCGTTTTCGCCGAACATCATGAATATTTTGCTGTAACTGCCGTCCGCGATACCCTCAATAAGCGAGTCTCCGTTGGAAAAGCCGTCAAGAGCGTCGCTTACGCTCAGCCCAACCTTGCCGATATATTCCGCGCCGTCGACAAGCTCGTAAATTTCCATGCCGTCCACGAAGGAATTGCCGAAGAATGCCGAATCGGAATAAAATCTCTGATCAACATCGGATTTTGCCAAGCGGTCTGCCGAGGTGTTTCCGCTTACGCCGGAAACCGAACCGCCGTCCGGAGACTGCGTAACTTCCGCTTGGGCGGCTTGCTCTGCCTCCGCCTTTTTCTGCGCTCTGCGTTCGGCAACTGAGCTTACGCAGCTTTTTACTCCCAACGATATAAGAAGCACTATTACCGCCAAAATTACAAGCAGTATAATGCGCCGTATCATTATTCGTTTCCTTCTGAATTCTCTCTCTCTCTTTGCCGCTCTGTTTCTAATCTCTTCTATTCGTGCTCTGCTGTTAGAATTTCTGTCCATATTTTACCCTTCAACTAATTTATTTGCGAAACAATGCTCCGAATTTCTTCATATTTTTGCTTCATCAGCTCAATCTGATCCCTTATAAGCTCCGCCGCGGCGCTGCTTCTGTCGTTTCTTATCTCCTCGGTTATATCGCAGCTAAGCCGATAAACGGGCGTTAAACTCATATTTCCGGCTGTGCCCTTAAGCGTGTGAACGCCGGCAAAAACTCCGTCGAGGTCGCCGCGCTCATAAGCCGCTACAGTTTCGGCAAAAACGCCGTCCTCGAAGAATTTTTTCAGGAATTTAACGTACATAGCCTCGCGCCCCATAAACCGTGCAACGCCTTCCTCGACGTTTACGCCCGCGTTTATAAGCATGTTTTTTATATTTTCGTCCATTGTGTTTACCCCTTTAATCATATTGGATTAATTATATCAGAATACGAATGAATTTTCAATAGATTTTTTAATATCTTTAAAATTTAATCCGCGAATTCAATTCGATTTGCGAAAGGCAGAGCGAATATAGATATAAAAATTATTTAATATTCCGAAACATAACCAATTTTATCTTGAAAAATCCGGGGATATGGTATATAATATAGACACTATAGTATAAAATGAGGAAAATATATGTTCAATATAGTATTGGTTGAGCCGCGTATTCCGCAGAATACGGGCAACATAGCGCGCACCTGCGCGGCGACGGGGTGCGGTCTGCACATAGTCCGCCCGACGGCGTTTCAGATTACGGACAAAAACTTAAAGCGCGCGGGGCTTGATTACTGGCATTTGCTCAATGTCAAATACTACGATAATTTAGCGGACTTTTTCAAAAAAACCGAGGGCGCGCGTTACTTCTACGCGACCACAAAAGCGCCGCACACCTACGTTGACGTTGAGTACAAGGACAACGACTACATAATGTTCGGACGCGAGGACGCGGGGCTTCCCGAGGAGCTTCTTCACGAGCACGAGGAGCGCTGCATAAGGATCCCGATGATACCCGAAGCGCGCAGCCTGAATTTGTCAAATTCCGTGGCGATAATAGTATACGAAGCGTTAAGGCAGCAGGGGTTTGACAATTTAAAAAAATTAGGACAATTAACAAAATTCACATGGTAATGTAGGGGCGAACCGTGTTCGCCCGGGTTGCATGGGCGAGCAGTACGCGCAGCGTACGACCAGCCCGTTTGACGCAACACCGTAGGGGCGACCCTCGCGGTCGCCCGATGTAGATACATAAAAGGAAGGAGATTATTCAATGAGCGATATAAAAATAATAGTAGACACAGGCTCGGACATACCCGACGAGGTGCTTGAAAAATACGATATCGGCATTATCCCGTTCATAACTCTGTTCGGCGAAAAGCAGTACGTGCAGCGGCGCGACATAACGAACGAGCAGTTCCTCGATATGCAGGAGCAGTTCGACGGCGTGCCGAGAAGCTCGCAGACGCCGTACGCGGATATGTACGAATATCTGAAAAAGGAAACGGACGAGCACGAAAGCGTAATATATTTCGCGCTGTCGAGCGAGGCGAGCGGACAGTATAACACAGCTTGTCTTGTGAGAGATGAAATACTCGAGGAAAACCCGAAAGCGGATCTGCATATTTTTGATTCCTACAAATATTCGCTCTACATAGCGCAGACGGCGGTACACGCGTCGGAAATGGCGGCGGCGGGAAAGAGCGTTGATGAAATCATAAAGGACTGCGAGCAGTACATAGTTTCATGGCGGTGCTACCTTCTCGTAGACACGCTCGAATATCTGCAAAAGGGCGGCAGACTGTCGAAAACGGCGGCGTTTGTCGGCACGCTTCTCGACATCAAGCCGGTGCTTACGATAGAAAACGGACTTGTAGAAGTTCTCGATAAGCTTCGCGGCAAGAAAAAGATCATACATAAGCTCGTCGAGAAAATAAAAGAGGACGAGGACGTAGATTTTGAAAATCCGGAATTTCTGATAGTGGAGTCGGACAAAAATAAGTACGCCGAGGCGCTGGAAGTCCTTAAAGATGAGTTTGGCGAGAATATAAAAATAACGATGCACGGCGAATTCAGCCCGCTTATCGCGACACACGTAGGACGCGGCGCACTGGCGATTATCCCGCGGATAAAGAGCGGATTTAAGTATAAGAAAAATTAAGCAAAAGGAGATATAAACATGAAATACATTGTAATTTTAGGCGACGGTATGGCGGATTATCCGGTGGATTATTTTGACGGAAAGACTATTCTTGAAGTCGCGGATAAGCCGACCATTGATTATATGTGCGAGCACGGCGAGTTGGGTATGGTCAAGACCGTGCAGGACGGCATGAAGCCCGGCTCTGATGTGGCTAATCTGTCCGTTATGGGCTATGACACAAAAAAGTGCTACAGCGGACGCTCGCCGCTCGAAGCCGCGTCTATCGGCGTCGAGATGAAGGACGACGACGTTACGTTCCGCACCAATTTAGTGACGCTCTCCGACGAGGAGAATTACGAGGATAAGACCATGCTCGATTATTCATCCGGCGAGATCACGACCGCCGAAGCGGCTGAATTAATGAAAGCCGTAGCGGCTGAATTGAATACCGACGTTATAAAATTCTACCCCGGCATCAGCTACCGCCACCTGTGCGTATGGAGCGGCGGCTCGACTAATGTGGACTTAACTCCGCCGCACGATATTTCCGACAGGAAAATCGGCGAATATCTCCCGAAGGGCGACGGCGCGGAGAAGTTCCTCGAAATGATGAAAAAGAGCGTGGAAATTTTAAAGGAGCACCCCGTAAACAAGGCTCGCGCAGCGGCGGGCAAAAATCCGGCGACTTCGATCTGGCCCTGGGGCGAGGGAACGAAGCCGCAGCTTGAAAATTTCTATGAAAAATACGGCTTGAAGGGCAGCGTTATTTCGGCTGTCGATTTGATCAAGGGCATAGCTAAATGCGCCGGAATGAACTCGATCGACGTCGAGGGCGCGACCGGCAACTGCGAAACCAACTGGGACGGCAAGGCTCGGGCGGCGCTCGAGGCTATCACGGGTGACAGCGATTTTGTGTACATTCATATGGAAGCGCCCGACGAAATGGGACATCAGGGACTTCCCGAAAAGAAGAAGTACGCTGTTGAAACGATAGATAAAAAGGTTGTAAAATTCTTAAAGGACGAGCTGGAAAAGCGCGGGATAGACTACAAAATGCTCATTATGCCCGACCACCCGACGCCTATTAAGCTGAGAACTCACGTAAGCGATCCCGTGCCGTATGTTATCTACGACAGCACGAAGGACGGCGGCTCGGGGCTTACGTATACGGAAGAAAACGGAAAGAAAACGGGTATATTTATTGAAAAGGGATATACGTTAATGGAGCGGTTTTTGGATAGGTAAATTGTGATTTGGCGGTGTACATTAGCGGCGAGCGAACACGGTTCGCCTCTACGAGAGGCCCCCTTGTCAAAGGGGGCTGTCAGCGCAGCTGACTGGGGATTCCTGCGCTAATTTTAAAAAAAGAATCCCTCCACCGCTACGCGGTTCCCTCGGTTGCATAGACGAGCAGGACGCGCAGCGTCCGACCAGTCCTCCCTTTGACAAGGGAGGCTTATGCCGCTAAATCATAATTTACCGCCAACAATGGAGATGATAAATTTTGAAATTTGAACAACGGCAAAATTGGATAAAAATAATTTTATTCGTCCTCGCGATTGCGGTTCTCGTTGTGGGGGTGTGGCTGTTTTTGCCGAAAATTCTCGCGGCGGCGGGGTATCTCGTGCGGCTGTTCCTGCCGTTTTTACTCGGCTATCTGCTGTCGGTCGCGGTAAATCCGCTCGCGGACTTTTTGCAGAAAAAGCTTAAGATCCCGCGCGGACTTTCGGCGGTTATGGTCATAATTCTGACTATAGGCATAATCGGCGGACTGCTCACGGCGGCGATATGGAAGATAATCGACGAGGTACGCTCGTTTTATATGCAGTTCCCAGAGATTTACCGGAATATGAAAATCACGGCGCAGCAGCTTACCGAGCGGCTGTCTAACGTCTATGCATCGCTCCCAGCAAACGTGCAGCAGGCGATATCGGGAATAGGCGACAGCATATCGCAGGGTACGGCTGATTTCATAAATTCGCATTCCACTCCGGTGGTGGGCTACGCGTCGCAGTTTGCGAAGGCACTGCCGAGCGTGTTCGTGGCTGTTATCGTGTTTATTCTCTCGACATATTTTATGGTCGCCGACAGCAAGGGAGTTTCAAAGGCTGTCGCGGGAGTATTTCCCAAGCGTCTGAGAGCGCGGCTTAGGACGGTCAAGGAGCAGCTTAAAATCTACCTCGGCGGCTATATAAAGGCGCAGGGCATAATAATGGTCATAGTGTTCGCCGTGATGTTTATTGAGCTTAGTATTTTGGGCGTAAATTACGCGCTTTTGATAGCGCTCGGCGTGGCGGTGCTTGACGCGCTGCCGTTTTTCGGAAGCGGGCTGGTGCTCTGGCCCTGGGCGGTGATAAGCTTTATAAACGGCAATTTCAAGCTCGGGATAGGACTTGTTATCGTGTATATCTCGATCGCACTGATACGCCGTTTCACTGAGCCGAAGCTCGTGTCCTCGTCGGTGGGACTGAATCCGATTTTGACGCTCATGTCTATGTACGTGGGCTATAAGGTATTGAGTATAGGCGGTCTTATTTTGGGACCGATAATTATGCTTTTAATAATCGCCTTCTACAAGGCGGGGCTGTTCGACGGGATCATACACGCCGTGAAATATTTCGGCGCGTTCGTGCGTCAGCAGTACGAATTATTTAAGGAATTTATAAAAAGAATTACAGGGAGTGAATAATTTGGATAAGGAAAAATTTTACATCACAACCGCGATCGCGTATACCTCGAAAGCGCCGCACATCGGCAACACCTACGAGATAGTTTTAACGGACGCTATCGCGCGCTTTAACAGATTTATCGGCAAGGACGTATTTTTTCTGACCGGCACGGACGAGCACGGTCAGAAAATCCAGCAGATAGCCGAGGAGGCGGGTATCACGCCGAAGGAGCACGTTGACAAAATCGCGGGCAAGATCCGCGAGATAGCCGATATGCTCAACGTCAGCTACGACAAATTCATCCGCACCACCGACGATTACCACGAAAAAGCGGTGCAGAAAATGTTCAAAAAGCTCTACGAGCAGGGCGATATTTACAAGTCCGAATACGAGGGCTGGTACTGTACGCCGTGCGAGTCGTTCTGGACGGAAACGCAGCTCGTTGACGGCAAATGCCCCGACTGCGGACGCGAGGTAAAAAAGGCGAAGGAGGAGGCGTATTTCTTTAAGCTGAGCAAATATCAGGACAAGCTTATGGAATATATCGAAACGCACCCCGATTTCATTCAGCCCGAGGCGCGCAAAAACGAGATGGTAAACAATTTCTTAAAGCCCGGACTTCAGGACCTGTGCGTGTCGCGCACGAGCTTTTCATGGGGAATACCGGTCGATTTCGATCCCGGACATGTCGTATACGTGTGGATCGACGCGCTTTCAAACTATATCACCGCGCTCGGCTATTCGCCCGACGAAAAGGGCGAGCTTTACAAAAAATACTGGCCCGCGGACGTGCATATAATCGGCAAGGACATTCTGCGCTTCCACACGATTTACTGGCCCATAATGCTGATGGCGCTCGGCGAGCCGCTCCCAAAGCAGGTGTTCGGTCATCCGTGGATGCTGTTCGGCGAGGAAAAGATGTCGAAATCGCGCGGCAACGTCATTTACGCTGAAAACCTCGTAAGGCATTTTGGCGTTGACGCGGTGCGCTATTATTTGCTCCACGAAATGCCGTTCGCCCACGACGGGACGATAACGCACGAGATTTTTATGAACTGCTATAATTCCGATTTGGCGAATACGCTGGGAAATCTCGTAAACAGAACGGTCGCGATGGTAAACAAATATTTCGGCGGCGAAATTCAGTCGGGAGATGTTTCGGGCGAGTTTGACGACGATTTGAAGGCTGTTGCAACAGGCGCGTTTGCCAAGATGAAGGAGAAGATGGACACGCTCCACGTCGCGGACAGCCTTGACGAAATTTGGGCTATCGTAAACCGCGCGAACAAGTATATCGACGAAACCGCGCCGTGGGTTCTCGCGAAGGACGAGGCGCAAAAAGCGCGGCTGGGAACGGTGCTTTACAATTTAATAGAAGCGATACGCATAATCGCGTCGCTGCTCGTTCCGTTTATGCCCGACACGGCGGGAAAAATCGCGGAGCAGATAAACGCGTCCGATTTGACAGCCGAGAGTGCGGACAAATTCGGCGTTACGAAAGCCGGAACGAAGGTGGGAACGCCTGTTCCGCTGTTCGCGAGAATAGACACCGAAAAGAAACTTGAGGAGCTGGCGGCTGAGATGAGCGCGGACGAGGAAGAGGAAAAAATAGAGATAGCGCCGTACAAGGACTATATCGAGTTCGAGGAATTTGAAAAGCTCGATATCCGCGTCGGCAAGGTCATAGAGTGCGAAAAGGTGCCGAAGTCCTCAAAGCTGCTGCGCTTCACTCTGCAGGTAGGAAGCGAAACGAGACAAATTTTATCGGGTATTTCAAAATATCACAAGCCCGAGGAATTGATCGGCAAAAACGTGCTGTTTGTCGCGAATTTAAAGCCGCGCAAAATGATGGGGCTTGAGTCGTGCGGCATGATTTTGTCGGCTGAATACAACGACGAGCTGACCGTTCTGACGACTTTAAAGGATATTCAGAGCGGCGCGGAGGTAGTATGATGAAAAAAATAATAGCTCTGATTACTGCGGTTATGACGCTCGGTGCGTCGGTGTGCGCGTCGGCTTTTTATAAGGGCGGCGATATGACCGAGGTCACATATATCGAGGATTTGGGCGGTGTGTATAAGGACGAAAACGGAAACGCGGTCGATCCGTTCGAATTTTTAGCGTCTAAGGGCATGAACATGGCGCGTATACGTCTTTCCAACAACCCCGGCAAGGGCAGGGGAGACGGAACGTATTATCTGCCCGAGGGATATCAGGACGAGGCGGACTGTCTTGAATTATCGAAGCGCGCGGCGGACGCAGGCATGGAGATACAGTTCACTTTCAACTACTCCGATTACTGGTCGAACGGCGACAGACAGATCATTCCCGCCGATTGGGTAGACGCGATAAAAGCCGATTTGGGATATGACGTAAAGGACGCTAAGTTCCTCAATTCCATGACGGACGAGCAAACGGCTCAGATCCGCGCGAAGCTCGGCGATCTCGTATACGGTTACACGAAGGATATAATGACGAAGCTCAAAAATCAGGGCACCGTGCCGAAATACGTGTCGCTCGGCAACGAGATAAACGGCGGAATATTGTTTCCGTTCGCGAACACGTTCGACGCGAATATGAACAGCGACCGTTTCGAGCTTGTCTACGATGACAACACCGATGAGGAGCACGATATAAAATGTCATGAAAACTGGCAGGCTTTGGCGGATATTTTGAACCGCGGCTATGACGCGGTGAAGGAGGTATCGCCCGAGTCGGAGGTGGTTCTGCATCTTGCGAACGGCTCGCAGGACGGCACGTTTACGTGGTTTTTTGACAAATACCTCGAAGCGGGAGGAAAGGTTGACGTTATAGGCGCGTCGTATTATCCGGCGTGGTCGGGAAATCCTATCGAAACGTGCGCGGCATTCTGTCATAATATTTCGATAAAGTATGATAAAAATATTCTCATAATGGAAACCGGCTACAATTGGAATCCGAAAAAGAAAAACGGATATGAAGGACAGCTCACGGCGAACGCGGAGGGCTATAATGAGAAATATCCGTTCACGCAGGACGGACAGTATAATTTCCTGAATGATTTATTTAATCAATTGGAAATGTCTTCCGCTATGCGCTGCGTTGGTGTTTTATACTGGGATCCGGCTATGATCCATGTCGAAGATCCCGAAAATCCGAACGAGTCTCTTTCCGGCTGGGCGTATAACGAGTCGGACGACAAGCCTGCCGGGAATGTTGTCGAAAACACAACGCTGTTCGATTTCGACGGTAAAGCGGTAAAAGCGGTCAAGGCGCTGCGAACAAACGGGCGAATATCCGCGTATTATTTTGTATTTGACGGCAGACTGGCAAACGTGTTTGTAGAGAACAGTACACATAACGATGCAAGCGTTCAGATTATTATAACGGAATATGATGAAAACGGTGCGCTTTCGGGGGTAAAAACGGAAAATATCGACGTGGAAGCGGAATCGTATAAGACTGCGGAAATCAAGCTTGATTACGATAAATGTGGAGTATATATTTGGAACGACGGGGAAATAGTAAAGATTTCCAAATATTATCGTGCTGTAGCTTATCACAGATAAACCGAAAATCGGAGACGGGGAATTGAATTACGCCCCGTCTTTTTTTGTGCAAAAACAAGACTTTTTTTATTAATTAAATATTTTTATTGACATATTGCATAAAAAATGATATTATTAAATTAACATTTTATGAAAAATTTATGAACAAAGGGGGACTAATTTTGAAAGCTAAAACGGAGTCAACACTCCCGACAACAAAAAAGAAAAAAGGCGCTATGTATTACCTCAAGCGCGATTGGCAGCTGTATCTGCTGATTTTAATTCCGCTTGCACTGGTAATTGTGTTCAAGTTCCTGCCGCTTGCGGGACTTTCGATTGCGTTTTTGGACTACAAGCCCATCAAGGGCTTCGCGGGCTCGGAATTTATAGGCTTTGACATGTTCGTGAAGGTCTTTAAATCGAGAGATTTCTACATAGCCCTCAAAAACACGCTTTTACTTAATATTCTTGACCTGCTTGTGGGATTCCCCGCTCCGGTAATCCTCGCGATTTTGCTCAACGAAATACGCTGCAAGTGGTTCAAGCGCACAACGCAGACCATACTCTATCTCCCGCACTTCCTGTCGTGGGTTATTATAGCGGGTCTCGCGTATCAGCTTTTTGCTCCGCTTTCGGGTTACGTAAACGTTCTCATCACCCGAATGGGCGGCAACACGATTCCGTTCCTGACGGAAAAATATCACTGGGTCGTAATGTACGTGCTCATAGGCGTTTGGCAGGGCATGGGCTGGGGTACGATTATTTACCTCGCCGCGATCACCGGTATCGATGCCGAGCTTTACGAGGCGGCTACCGTTGACGGCGCGGGCAGATGGAGAAAGATTTGGAATATCACTCTGCCGTGCTTAAAGTCCACTATCATAGTTATGCTTATCATGAGCCTCGGACGTATAATGGGAAGCTCGCTCGAGCGACCGTATACGCTGTCAAACCCGATGGTTACGCAATTTTCGGACGTTATCGCCACATACGTTTACCGCGTCGGTCTGCAGAACAGCCAGTACAATATAGCGACGGCGGTCGGCTTCTTCCAGTCGCTCGTCGGAGTTGTGCTCGTGCTTATAGCCGACAGAGTGGCTAAGCTTATGGGCGAAGACGGTATTGTATAAGGAAGGAGGGCGTGAAAATGGCATCGACAAAAATTAGAAAATCAATAGGCGATATAATCGCCGACGTGCTGATATACGCGTTTATCGCGCTTGTCGCGATAATCTGTATCATTCCGTTTATCCACGTTGCGGCAATGTCGATAAGCGGCGACGCCGACGTATACGCGAACAACGTATTCCTTATCCCGAAGCACATAAACTTGAACGCTTACAGAACGGTTTTAGGCGACCCGTCGATGATGCACTCGCTGGTATTTACGGTAATACTGACGGTAGTGTTCACGGTCCTCGGTATGCTCGTTACGATATTCTCGGCGTACGCGCTTTCAAGACCTAAGCTCAAGGGCAGACACGTGCTCTCGACGATATTCCTGATGACGATGTATTTCAGCGCAGGTACTATCCCCGACTACATGTTGATGGATACGCTGAATCTTCTCGATACAGCCGCGGTTCTTGTACTGCCGCTGATATTCTCGGCGTACAATATGATAATTCTGAGAACATTTATGCAGAATTCGATCCCCGACAGCCTTATCGAGGCGGCGGAGCTTGACGGTTGCGACGATTTCAGGATACTGTTCCAGGTAGTGCTGCCGCTGTCAAAGTCGGTTCTTGCTACGCTGGCGCTGTTCTACGCGGTTGGTCGTTGGAACTCGTTCACGGACGCGCTGTACTTTATCCAGTCGGATAACTTAAAGCCGTTACAGTTAAAGCTCTATAACCTCGTTAACGCGTCAGGCTCTACCGGAGCGCTCGCTCAGGAGGCGGGCGGCGGTCAGCAACAGGCTGCCGAGGTCGTAAAATCCGCGACGATCATGTTCGCGACGCTGCCTATCGTTATAATCTATCCGTTTGTTCAGAAATACTTTGTAACGGGCGTTATGATAGGCGCGGTAAAGGGTTAATCAGTATTAATTTAAGTAAATAAATGCGCGGAAGCATTTTAAAAAAATCATAAAAGAAAGGAATAAAAACTATGAAACTCAAGAAAATACTATGCACATTGCTCGCCGCGGCTACGGCTGTGACGATGGCGGGCGCGCTCGCGGGCTGCGGCGGAGGCGGCGGAGCTAACGTTGACGTTGATGAGATCATGTCGCGCGAGGACGTTGAAAATTACGTTTATCCCGAGCAGATCGAGATCAAGATCCCTGTTTACGACAGAGGTAACGCGGGTCAGGCAAACGTAACGGACAACTACTGGACAAGATACGTTCAGCAGGAGTTCGGCGACAAGCACAACATCAAGGTTACGTATATCTCAATTCCGCGTAAGGAAGAGGTTACGATGTTTAACCAGCTCTTGGCGGGTAAAGCGGAGAATCAGCCGGATATCATCTTTAACTACGACTATCCGACGATCATCTCGTTCGCGGATCAGGGCGCGTTCCAGGTTCTCGACGAGGCTATGATAGAGAAGTATGCGCCTCATTTCTACGAGAGAACAAAGGATCTCGATGAGTACACATATGTTGACGGCGAGAAGCTGTTCATGGCGGGCACAAGACCCGACGCTTACAACTTTGTAACACTCGTAAGAAAAGACTGGATGGATAAGCTCGGCATAGCCGAGCCGAAGAGCACGGAGGAATATGACGACATGCTCCGCAAGTTCAGAGACGCGAAGCTCGGCGGCGAGGGCACTATTCCCGCTACCGCATCGCTCGGAAACGCTTACTATGGCGCGTACAAGTACAGACCGTATCCGCTGTCTGACGAGGACAACGCTCTCTACAGCGATCTGACGGTTGCGGCTCTCACATGGGAACCGGTCAAGAAGTCGCTCCAGCACGACAACATGATGTTCAACGAAGGACTCATAAGCCCCGAGTGGTACCTCGATAAGGACGGCTCGAAGGCAAGAGAAGCTTTCGTATCGGGTAAAGCCGGCACATATTCCGACTACCTCTCGAAGAACCCCGACGTTATCAATACGTTGAAGCAGAATGTTCCCGACGCTGAGGTAACGATCCTTACGACATACGACGATCCCGATTTCGGACATCCGACGCCTGGCAGACACGACAATCCGTTCGGTATGGTTTCGGGTATCAACATCAACTGCCAGCATCCGGAAGCTATCATGATGTACTTTGAGTGGCTCAACGACAACCTGTTCGTAATGCAGAACGGTATCGAGGGCGTAACGTATAACATGGACGGCGACGTTCCTATTCTCGTTGACGGCTACGAGGGCGAGGAAAGACTTAACTACAACGGCAACAAGGATATGTGGTGCCTTGTAATCGAGGGCAAGGACCTCGGCGACGAGGAGCTCAACGTTCAGGCTCAGGAAAAGATGTATGCTCCGGCGGGCTACGAGTGGATCATCCGCAAGTCATATGAGAACTTCCAAAAGGGCAAGGATTATCTCTACACCGACTATATCTTCACAAAGCCGGTTACGTCGCTTTCGACGCTCGCGGGAACGCTGCTCGACAACTGGCTCGTTCATAAGGTTGACCTTACGAACTGCAAGCCGGAAGAGTTCGATTCGATCTACGAGGCTGCGTGCCAGGATTACTTGGCGGCGGGCTATCAGCAGGTACTTGACGAAAAGAAGCAGCTTTTCGACGAGGAACAGGCAAGTAAATAATCTTAAACGAATTAATTGCGGGACTGCTCTTGCGGCAGTCCCGTTTTTATGGTAGAATATAAATAAAAAAGGATTGACGAAATGTACACACAGCATGAAAAATTTATGTCCGAGGCTATAAAACAGGCGAAAAAGGCGGCGGCTATCGGAGAAATGCCGGTGGGAGCCGTCATTGCCAAAGACGGCGAAATCATTTCGCGCGGCTATAACAGGCGCGAAACAAAGAAAAACGCGCTTCTGCACGCCGAAATGATTGCGATAGACCGTGCGTGCAAAAAGCTTGGAGGCTGGCGGCTTCCCGAATGCAGCCTTTATGTGACGCTCGAGCCGTGCCCGATGTGCGCGGGAGCGATTTTAAACGCGAGAATTGAAAATCTGTATTTCGGCGCGTATGACGCGAAGTCGGGCTGCGCCGGCTCGGCGGTTGATCTTCTCGGAAAAGGACTGCTCAATCACAGCGTAACGGCTGAAGGCGGAATCCTTGAGGAGGAATGCGCGGGGCTGCTCAAGGAGTTTTTTAAAAATCTCAGAAGCAAGCGGTAAATATTTTTAATAATTTTTCAAAAACCCCTTTTCAAAAGGGAAATTCTATGATATACTTATGATGTATGTAAATCAAGAAATAATAGGAGGATAATAATATGAAACACGTACAGACATTGAACAAGGCTAATTTAAAGGAAACGGCTAAGCACGGCGGCTGCGGCGAGTGTCAGACTTCTTGCCAGTCAGCTTGCAAGACTTCTTGCACGGTTGCTAACCAAAAGTGCGAGAATAACGACTGATTGAAAAGAAACGATTTGAAGGGGCTGTCGCGAGAATTAATGTAGGGGCGAACAGTGTTCGCCCGCGGGCGGATAATATCCGCCCCTACTACAAGCCTTGCGGCGGCTCCTTATATCTTAATTACGGAGAGATTTTAAGTGATACATAAATATAAATTACTGGATTTGAATATCGTGCTCGATATTTACTCCGGCGCGGTGCATGTGGTGGATGATATTATGTACGATATGCTCGACTACACGCTCGAGCCGTTTATGCCGGAAAGCTCGTGCCCGGGCTATATAATCGAGGGCATGAAGGATAAGTATGACGAGGCGGAGATACGCGAGAGCTATTCGGAAATTTGCGAGCTTTACAGGAGCGGTCAGCTCTTTTCGGAGGACAGCTACGCCGAAATCGCCGCTAACTGGAACAAACAGTCGGTCGTTAAGGCGCTCTGTCTTCATATCGCGCACGACTGCAACCTGCGCTGCAAATACTGCTTTGCCGACACGGGTGAGTACAAGGGCGGCAAGCGCTGCCTTATGAGCGCCGAGGTGGGGAAGAAGGCGATTGATTTTGTTATCGCCAACAGCGGCTCGCGGAGGAATATCGAGATCGACTACTTCGGCGGCGAACCGCTGATGAATTTTGATGTTGTCAAGGAAATTACCGACTACGCGAAAGCCGAGGGCGCGAAACACGGCAAGAATTTCAGGTTTACCGTCACGACGAACGGCATTTTGCTCGATGAGAAAAAGAAGAAGTACATAAATGAAAATATGTCAAATATTGTCTTAAGCATCGACGGACGCAAAGAGGTAAACGACAGAATGAGACCGCGCGTTGACGGAAGCGGCTCGTACGATTCTATCCTGCCGAAATTTATCGACATGGCGGAGAGCCGCAATCAGACCGATTACTACGTACGCGGCACGTTTACCGCGTATAATCTCGACTTCTCTAAGGACGTTCTGCATTTGGCGGATCTGGGCTTTAAGCAGACGAGCGTTGAGCCGGCCGTTGCCGAGGAAGGCGAGGAATACGCGTTAAAGCCCGAGCATTTGCCGCGTATTTTCGAGGAATACGAGACGCTCGCGAAGGAGTATGTAAAGCGATATAAAGAGGGAAACCGGTTCAATTTCTTCCACTTTATGATAGATCTCGACCAGGGACCGTGCGCGATAAAGCGCTTGTCCGGCTGCGGCGCGGGGCATGAGTATCTCGCGGTTTCGCCCGAGGGCGATATTTATCCGTGCCATCAGTTCGTCGGTAATGAGGACTTTAAAATGGGAAGTTTGGACGACGGGAAAATCGACGAGAGCATAAGCAAGGCATTTGAAAAATCTAACATTTACACAAAGGAAAAATGCCGCGATTGCTTTGCGAAATTCTATTGTAGCGGCGGCTGCAGCGCGAACGCGTACAACTTCAACGGCGACATAAACAAGCCGTATGAGCTTGCCTGCGAAATGGAGAAAAAACGCGTGGAATGCGCAATCGCGATAGAGGCGCACAAAAAATTAATATAACACGAATCCCGTAGGGGCGGTCATTGGCCGCCCGCCAAATGCGATAATCGTAGGGGCGAACCGTGTTCGCCCGCAAAAAACACGAACCCCGTAGGGGCGACCCTCGCGGTCGCCCGTGAACAACATTATATCAAAAGGAGGAACAAAAAAATGATTCACAAAGGCTTTAAGATGAAACTCTACGACGGCATGGCTGCCGAGTACGAAAAACGCCATAACGAGCTTTGGCCCGAAATGCGCGACATGATCCACGAGCACGGCGGAAGGAATTACTCTATCTATCTCGACAAGGAAACAATGGTTCTCTACGGCTACATAGAGATCGAGGACGAGGAGCTGTGGGCGAAGGGCGCGGACACGGCTATCAACAGAAAATGGTGGGATTTCATGGCGGATATCATGGAAACCAATCCCGACAACAGCCCCGTTTCGACCGATCTCGATTTGGTGTTCCATTTGGATTAAACAAATAAAAAAAGTCTCTGAGAACGCCTTAGAGACTTTTTTTGCATCTCAAGGCTGTCCCCGTTGACAGCTTCTTTCGTTATTCGGTTTTTTTGCGCTTATTCGCGTATGTAAATACCCTGTTCCTCGATGTAGTCGAGAATGTTCTGTACCGTTTCTTCGGGCCAGCTTTCGTTTACGGTCTGCTGCGCCGAGGTTTCTTCGATTTCGTCGGAAATCTTTTTTGTTTCGTCATACATATTTCCCGCCTCCTGTCATTTTAATAAATATAATATATCACACTTTTTCGAAAAAAACAAGATGTAATTTTGACCAATTAAATTGACACAAACCGAAAAGTGTAATATAATATTTACGGAAAGGGGGCGGCAAAAACATGGATCAGCTTGAAAAAATAATAAACGCGCTTATCGCGAATAAGGAATATTCGAGCCTTAAAACGATGCTTAAAACCATGAACGAGGCGGATATAGCGGAAATATTTTCGAATCTGCCGACTGAAAATATGCTCAGGCTTTTCCGCCTTCTGCCGAAGGACTTAGCCGCCGACACGTTCGCGTTCATGGACGCGGACGAGCAGGAGCTGCTTATCCACAGCTTCTCCGACAGCGAGCTTAAGGAGGTATTCGACGAGCTTTATATCGACGACGCGGCTGACGTTATCGAGGAAATGCCCGCGAACGTCGTAAAGCGCATACTCGCTAACACCGACTCCGACACGCGCAAGCAGATAAACGAAATTTTAAAATACCCCGAGGACAGCGCGGGCAGTATTATGACGGTCGAATATATAAGCCTTCGTCCCGATATGACCATAAACGACGCGATTAAGCGCATACGCCGCGTAATTACCGAGGCGGAGACGATTTATACCTGCTATGTGACCGACAACAACCGTCACCTTTTGGGCTATCTGTCGGTTAAGGACCTTCTCTTAGCCGATGAAAATGAAACGGTTAAGAATATTATGGAAACCACTCCGATATGCGTCCACACTACCGACGACGAGGAGGACGTGGCGAAGATGATGGCGAAGTACGATTTCGTCACAATGCCGGTAGTGGACGACGAAATGCGCCTTGTCGGCATCGTCACCTTTGACGATGCTATCAGCGTATTACAGGAGGAAACCACCGAGGACTTTGAAAAAATGGCGGCTATCGCTCCCGGCGACGACTCGTATTTTAAAACGTCGGTATTCAGGCATGCAAGCCGCAGAATATTATGGCTCCTTATACTTATGATTTCGGGCATTATCACCGGAGTTCTGATTTCGGGATACGAGGAAACCCTGCAAGCCGTTACGGCGCTTTCGGCTTTTATACCCATGCTGATGGGTACGGGCGGCAACTGCGGTTCGCAAAGCTCGACGCTTATCATACGCGGCATGGCGGTAGATGATATACGCCCGCGCGATTTTTTTAAAGTGGTATGGATGGAATTGCGTGTTTCGCTCCTTGCAAGCATAGCGCTCGCATTCATAAACTGGCTGAGAATCATGGTAATGTACAAGGACACGCGTCTCGCGGCGGTGGTGAGTCTCGCGCTCATCGGAACGGTCGTCATGGCGCAGCTCATAGGCTGCTCGCTGCCTATCGCGGCGAAGAAGCTTAAGCTCGATCCCGCTGTAATGGCTGCTCCGCTTATTACGACAATAGTTGACGCCGGCTCGGTGCTCGTGTATTTCACAATAGCGACGCGGTTTTTCAATCTGTGACGCGTTATTTGCTATTGACTAACCGGCTTTAATGGTGTAAAATAGAAATGTATTAATATTTATTTAACAGGAGGAAAAATTTATGGCTGAATTACGTTGGAACCCGCTCGTAAAGGACTGGGTCATGATCGCGTCGCACCGTCAGAACAGACCGCAGATGCCGAAGGACTGGTGCCCGTTCTGCCCGGGACCCGATAACGACAAAGTACCCAAGAGCTTTTCGGTGCTCGAATACGACAACGACTTTCCCGCGCTCTCGCAGACTCCGCCCGAGCCTGACGACGTTGAAACGAGAATTTACAAAACAAAGCCCGCGTACGGCAAGTGCGAGGTAATTCTCTACTCGCCCAATCACACGATAACGCTGCCGGAGCTGCCGACAGACCACATAAGAGAGCTTGTTGACTTGTGGGAGGAGAGATTTGTAAAGATAAGCTCGGACGAGAATATCAAATATGTGTTTATCTTCGAGAACAGAGGCGCGGCTGTAGGCGTTACGATGCCGCATCCACACGGTCAGATCTACGGCTATTCGGTAGTTCCTAAGAAGATAGAGCTGGAGCTTGACTCGTGCAAGGAGCACTTCGAGGAAAGCGGACGCTGCCTTATATGCGATATGCTCGAGGACGAAAAGCAGGCGGGAAGCCGCGTGATATTCGAAAACGACGATTTCATCGTGTTCCTGCCGTTCTACTGCGAGTATCCCTACGGCATATACATAGCGGCGAAACGTCATATACAGAACCTCACGCAGATGACGGACAAGGAAAAGACGAGTCTCGCGCAGACGTTAAAGGAAGCGGCGGGCACACTCGACAGCCTGTTCGATTACACCTTCCCGTACATGATGTGCATGTACCAGAATCCCGTAAACGGCGAGGATGTATCGGATTATTACCACTTCCACATCGCGTTCTATCCGCCGATGAGAAGCGCAGACAAGATAAAGTACAACGCGTCGTCCGAAACGGGCGCGTGGGCGCACTGTAATCCGACCGCTCCCGAAGAAAAAGCGATCGAGCTGCGCGCGGCGCATGAGAAGTTTTTGAAGAAGACAGCCGAATGAAAATAGCTGCCGCATAAAAGCGGTTTAAAACAGAAAAGGCTCAACCGTTGAAGCTGAGCCTTTTTTGGGTTAAGAATTCAAATGCGTGATTCGGCGTTATCATAAGTGAACAAATCATGCCATATTTGCTGATAGTCCCATGAAGCCAAATTCATGTTGTCACTAACCTTGCAAGTGTATATGTCTAACTCGGCATAGTCGCTTTCCGGTCCGCTTATCCAAACTTCGTATGTAAATCCGCTGCCGTCATTGACAAAGGGAAAGTAGGTTTGCCTGGTTCCGCCTATATCCATCATATGCGCTTCAACCGTCTCCCCGGGCTGAACGGCAGATCCGTCATTAGAAATTACGCTGTAAAAGGGAAGCCCGTCTTTGGCAATCAGCTTATAATTGATGTACGGCATTTTATTTGTTGTATGCTTTACATCAATGACAAGACACTCGTTGGGTTTGACCGTAACCTCGCAAAGCTTTTGAGCCTGATTGCCGTCGGTATTCTTTGGCACTTTGAACCAATCGCTGAAAAAGGTGTTTGTTCGATTTGCCCGGATGTAAGCGGTGTTTACGTTATCGTTTATAATCGCTTCCTCGGTAAAGTCGCCGTAATATCCGCCGAAACACGAATAGCTTTTAATTAACTTCTTTGGAAATACATTTCGTATTACATACACGCCTTTATCAATAATTTCCGAAATATATTCGTAATGGTTATATGAGTGATCGGGATCCTGATAATTCAGTTCAAACAGTATTTGCTTTTCAATCATTTTCGATAAAACGGCGTCATCCTTATATGGAACAGCGCCGTCGGCGAAGCAGACAGTAAGTTCCTTGCCGCCGATTGTCATGGTTTTAAATTCTGTTTGTTCAAAGTATTCCCACAGGTTGTTCAGACTTCTGTCCTTAGGCAGCCAAAATTTTATTACGCCGTAGTACGGCTCTTGTCTGTTATAAAAATCCAACATGCCGCCTTCACTGTCAATCAGGTAATAATCATCCAGCGACGATTCAAGAAGCGGTGTAAAGTATCTTTCAAAAAGATTATAGCCGTATCTGATCGAGGAAAGCTCCGGATAGAGCAGAGCTAAGCTGTGCTTTTCGTTGTAAATGCCGAGCGCGTCGTTGACGTTGTATTCCATATCCTCCTGCGGATAGGCATAAAGCGTATACATAGCGCCGCCATATTCGCTGCCGTAGTCCGCTGTATCCATTGCGGAAGCGGCTATTGCCGCACATACTGTCGTAAATATTACAACGACAGACATTACAGCGGACATAATTTTTGCTCTTTTATTGGAGCCGGTACGAATTTTTGTGAATCTTAATCTGAGTTCTCTCCCGTCCGAACTCATCTTAGTTGTAAACATTTTTTCAAACATTTTTCATACCTCCTTTTTCCGCCAATAGCAAAATTGTTTTCATATACATAGTCTTGTTTTCTTCATCCATATCTCTCACTACGGACATATCGCAGTACACCTCGCACGACTGCGACACGTTGGCGCTCAGCAGATATGCGAGCGGGTTGAACCAGTGCAGCGCGTTTACGATCAGGACAAGCCATTTGTATATCAAGTCGCCGTGCTTGTAATGCGTAAGCTCGTGTAGGAATACCATTCTCTCCGCGCTTTCGTCCATGCCGTTTTGCGGAAGATATATCACGGGAAAAAACGTTCCCACGAGCATTGGCGACTCCATATTGCCCGAAACGCGCACCCTGATCCGCCGCTTGACGCCAAGCTCCTTTTTCGCACCCTCAAACGCCGCGTTGTAATTCAGCTCCATGCTGCTTCGTTTTTTCTTAAAAAGGAATATATAGTAGTTTCCGAACGCCGCGACGAGGAATATTCCCGCGCCGGCTGCCCAGATGTACGCGATTAAATCGTAAACGCGAAGCGTTCTTGTCCTGCCGAGAGGGATCTCGCGGTATTTTACCGGTATATTGTCCGTTACAGCCGCGTTATTCGGCTGCTCGGGCATCGGTGTCGCCTGCGGCTGCATTGTCTGAGTTTCCGCCGTGTCCGGTATTATTTTCTGCGCTTCCTGACGCGGTATCGCTTTCCAAAACGGAACGATCATACAGACCGCCGCGACGAGCCACATGTAATACTGCCACCGCGCCGAAAACCGCTTTATCGTAAACGGCTTTACCGCCAAAAGAAGCAGTATCACCGCCGCGCCGAGGGCGCTTGACAGGAGCAGGGTTCTGAATATCTCAAACATTTTTTATTTCTCCAAATCAAATATCTTTTTTAATTCGTCAATATCTGTCTGAGAAAGCTCCTTGCTCTCGTAAAGCGACGCGACCATGCTTCCGACCGAGCCGCCGAACATCTTCGACAGGAACGATTTCGTTTCGCTTATGCTGTATTCCTGCTTTTTGAGCACCGGATAGTAGTAGTGATACTTTCCCTTTTTGTCGTACGCGATAACGTTTTTATCGCAGAGACGGACAAGAAGCGAGGCTACTGTGTTTCTCGTCCACTCGTTGTCGTCGGGGAGCTGCTTTAAGATCTCGCCTATCGTCATAGGTTTGTCAGCCCTCCACAGAATCTTCATGAGCTCATATTCCGATTCCGTAATAATTTGTCTTGCCATGTTTTCACCTCCGATGTAATATTAACCACAATTGCCGTTAATGATATTATATAACGACAATTGTGGTTTGTCAATAGCTTTATGAAAAAAAATTATAAAAATAAATCGGCGCAGCACCGCGCCGATTTGCATAGGTATATTTTATTTCTCAATCGCGACGATTTTAATATCCAGCGGACCGCTCGGCGTTATTGCCTGAACCGTTTCGCCCACGGAGTGGTTTAAGCACGCCGCGCCTATGGGGGACTCGTATGAAAGCTTGTTCTTGTACGGGTCAGCTTCGGTCGAGCCTACTATTGTGTATTGATCCTCTGTTCCGAAAATCTCCAGCGTCAGCTTTGAGCCGAGCGTTACTATATCCGATTTTATGTCCTCCGCATCTATGACGTTCGCGTATTTGAGCATCGTCTCAATTTGGCTGATCCTCGATTCAACCTCCGCCTGCTCCTTTTTCGCCTCGTCGTATTCCGCGTTCTCCGAAAGGTCGCCGAAGGAACGCGCTTCCTTTATCTTCGCGCTTACCTCCTTACGGGTGACGTTTTTGAGCGTGTCAAGCTCCTTTTCAAGCTCCGCCTTGCCGTCGCGCGTTAAAATATATTCTTTCTCCGCCATTTTCCACAACTCTCTTTCCTTAAGAAAATTTAACGGTTACATTATACAATCTTTCCCTTAACTTGTCAACCTTTTAAATTTTAAATAAATTGTTAAATTTTAATAAATTTTCTTAAAAAGGCTTTTACTTTTCGAAGAAGTGTGATATAATGATAAAATAATGGGCAATTATTGCCTAATATGCTTGAAAAAGGGTGAAGAAATGCTGAAAAGTATGACCGGCTACGGCAGACGCGAAGCCGTTACCGGAGGTAAAAAAATCCTCGTTGAGATAAAATCCGTAAATCACAGGTTCTCGGATTACAGTATTAAAGTACCTCGCCATCTCGGCTTTTTAGAGGATAACGTGAGAAAGTACGCGTCGGAGTTTATCACGCGCGGCAAGGTGGATATTTATGTGAGCGTGGAGAGCTTCGAGGAGGCGGACAAGGATATTATACTGAATGCCGAGCTCGCGAAAAATTACATAGACGCGCTCAAGGAGCTGCGCGACAGGTTCGGCTTGACGGACGATATATCCGTTTCGAGCGTCGCGAGGTATTCCGACATATTCAAAACCGAGCGCCGCGAGGAGGATCAGGAGGCGGTGTGGCAGCTTGTAAAAAGCGTCATGAGCGAGGCGATGTCCGACTTTACCGCAATGCGTGAGCGCGAGGGAGAGCGCATAGAAAAGGATCTGCGCGCGCGGATAGAGTATATCAGGGAGCTGGCGCAAAAGGTTGAGGAACGCTCTCCGCAAACTGTGGCTGAGTATCAGGAAAAGCTTTACGCGAAAATCAAGGAGCTGCTCGGCGAGCGGGATATAGACGACGCGAGAGTGCTCACCGAGGTCGCGATTTTCGCCGATAAGGTAGCGGTAAACGAGGAAACGGTAAGGCTCGCGAGCCACGTTGAGGAATTTTACGAGATAATAAATTCCGGCGAGCCGGCGGGACGAAAGCTCGATTTTCTCATCCAGGAGATAAACCGCGAGACGAACACTATAGGCTCGAAGGCGAGCGATATAGAAATCGCGAAAATCGTAGTCACATTAAAGGGCGAAATAGAAAAATTGCGCGAACAGATACAGAATATAGAGTGAGGAATTATGAGGCTTATTAACATAGGATTCGGAAACATGGTTTCGGCGGAGAGGGTGATCGCGGTGATAAGCCCGGAATCAGCGCCGATAAAACGTATGATACACGAGGCTGAGGACGCGGGCGCGCTCGTCAACGCGACGTACGGAAGAAAAACAAAGTCCGTAATAATAACCGACTCCGGTCATATAGTGCTCTCGGCGATGCAGCCGGAGACGATATCCGGAAGGCTCAGCGGCGGGGAGGCGAAGGAAGAATGACAAGAGGAATACTTTTCGTGGTGTCGGGTCCCGCCGGTACGGGAAAGGGCACGATATGCGAAAGTCTGCTTGAAACTGAAAACGTGTTTTTGTCGGTATCGAGCACCACTCGCGATATGCGGAAGAACGAGGTCGCGGGAAAGACGTACAATTATATCTCGGTCGAGGAATTCGAAAGCCTTATCGCCGAGGACGAAATGCTCGAATACGCCGTGTATAACGGCAACTATTACGGCACGCCGAGGCAGACTGTGGAAAAGGAGCTTGAAGCGGGCAGGAACGTTATTCTCGAGATAGAGGCGCAGGGCGCGATGAAGGTAAAGGCGAAATTTCCCGAGGCGGTGCTGATATTCGTAACGCCGCCGTCGATAAAGGAGCTCAGAAAACGCCTCGTAGAGCGCGGACGCGAAACCGAGGAGCAGATCGAGGAGCGTATTCAAACCGCCAAGTGGGAGCTTGGTCAGGCGTGCAAATACGCGCATATACTCGTAAACGACGACCTTGACGCGTGCGTCGCGGAGGTTGCCGAAATTTTCCGCAAAACGACGGACGAAAGAAACCATATAGAGGATTTATTGAAGGAAATATAACCGAGAAAGATATAGGAGGAAAAAGCTATGATGATAGAACCCGGAATCACGGAGCTGTCGAAATGCGTTGACAGCCGCTACACGCTCGTCGCGATGGCGGCGAAGCGCGCGAGAATGATAGGCAAGGAGGAGCACGACGAGGATTACGTAGCTCCGGTTGAAAAGCCCGTGTCGATAGCGGCAAAGGAAATCGCCGAGGGCAAGGTTGGCTATGTGCGCTCGGAGCGGATAACAAGCGCCAAGTCCGATGAAGCCGCGGAGGACGCGGTAGTCGACGAGATCACGGAGGCTGTGTTTGAGGAAGATATTCCGGATGATGATATTGTCGACGACGATTCTGTCAGCGATGCGGAAGAAACAGAGGAAGCGTAATTGATTGCGAAAATTATTGTCGATTACCGCTCAAAGCAGGTTGACAGAGCGTTTGATTATCTCGTGCCGAAGGAGCTTGAAGGAGAGATCACAATCGGAAGCCGCGTCATAGTCCCGTTTTCGGGCGCGAACAAGCCGGTCGAGGGATTCTGCGTGGGACTTTCGGAGGAAAGCGAAGCGGAGAACTTAAAATCCGTGCTCATGGCGGCGGACGACATAACCGCGTTCGACGAGAAAATGCTCGAAACAATAGAGTGGATGCACGAGCGGTATCTGACAAGCTACATTGATTTGATCCACGCCGTAGTTCCCGCAGGGACGGCAGTGAAAAGCGAGGAATGGCTCGTACTGGGCGAGCCGAGAGAGGAGCGCTCCGAAACGCGCAAGCGGATAATCGGCATATTGACCGATAACGGCGGCGGTATCGAGAGCGGCGCGCTTTACGCTATGTTTGAAAACGACGTCCGCGCCGTTGTGAGGGCAATGGTAAAAAACGGCTCGCTGAAACGCGAATACCGCAGGCACAGAAATGTGAAAGATAAAACTATACGTGCGGTAAAGCTTTCCGTGTCGGTCGATGAAGCCGAAAATGAAGCGGAGAAAATCGCAAAACGCGCGCCCGTTCAGGCGAGAATGCTCGATATTCTCTGCGGCGGCGAGTTTATAGCTATGGCGGATCTGATAAGATTTTCCGGCGGCTCGCACAGTGCGGTTACGGCTCTTTGCAAAAAGGGGCTGGCGGAGTGCTTCGATAAGGTGATAAGCCGCGATGATCCGCTGCCGAAGCTCGTAAAGCGCGGAAAAAGTCTTACGCCTACTGAGGAGCAGGCGGCGGCTATATCCGAGATCTCGGCGGCTGTGGAAAGCGGAGAATATGAGGGCTTTGTGCTCCATGGCGTTACTGGAAGCGGCAAGACCGAGGTTTTCATGCAGGCGATAAGCCGATCCGTGGAGCTTGGCAGAGGCGCGATCGTGCTCGTGCCGGAAATATCGCTCACGCCGCAGATGGTGTCGCGGTTTTTATCGCGCTTCGGCGATAGGGTAGCGGTGTTCCACAGCAAGCTTTCGCAGGGCGAGCGGTACGAGCAATGGAAAAGGATAAAAACCGGCGGAGCCGATATAGTTATCGGCGCGAGAAGCGCTGTTTTCGCTCCGCTCAGAGATATAGGAATAATCATAGTTGACGAGGAGCATTCGGAAACGTATAAATCCGAAATGACTCCGCGCTATCAGGCGAAGGAGGTCGCGCGTTTTCGGGCGGAACGCTGCGGCGCGGCGCTGGTATTGGCTTCGGCAACTCCGTCGATTGAAACGTACTACGCGGCGGAGCGGGGCGAATATAAAATGCTCAAAATGCGAAACCGCTACAACCTCAACAAGATGCCCGAAATTGCGATAGTGGATATGCGCTCGGAGCTGGCGCGCGGAAACAGGAGTATGTTTTCGAAGCTCCTGAGACGCGAGATAAAAAAGAATCTCGAAAACGGCGAGCAGACAATATTGTTTCTCAACAGACGCGGCTTTTCGACGTTTGTTTCGTGCCGCAGCTGCGGTTATGTCGCGGAGTGCCCGAACTGCAGCATATCGCTCACGTATCACAAATACGACAACAGATTAAGGTGCCACTACTGCGGTCACACCGCGCCGGTGTATACGACCTGCCCCGTATGCGGCAGTCCGTATATACGCTTTTTCGGCGGCGGAACGCAGAGGGTGGACGATGAGATAAAGCGGGTCTTCCCGAACGCGACAACGATCCGCATGGACGTGGACACGACGGGAAAGAAGCAGTCGCACGAAAAGATTTTAGAGAAATTCGAAAAGGAAAAGATAGATATTTTGATAGGCACGCAGATGGTGTCTAAGGGACTGGATTTTGAAAACGTCACGCTTGTCGGAGTTGTGTCGGCGGACACGATGCTGCATTTGCACGATTTCAGAAGCGGCGAGAAAACGTTCGATATGCTCGAGCAGGTCTCGGGCAGAGCCGGACGCGGCGGCAAGACGGGCAGGGCGGTAATACAGACGTACAGCCCCGAAAACGAGGCGGTAAGCCTTGTCACGACTCACGCCTACGAGGAATTTTACCGGTATGAGCTGAACGAGCGAAGGCTGATGCGCTATCCGCCGTTCTGCGATATGATAGGCGTGAACTTCCAGAGCGACAGCGAGGAAGCGGTAAAGAACGCGGCGAATTACTTTTTGTCGCAGATGGGAGATTTGCCGGGAACGGGACAGAACATACAAATTTTAGGACCGATCCCGTCGATGATCTCAAAGATAAAGAACAAATACAGATGGCAGATAATAATAAAATGCGACGATGACGACGGCTTAAACGAGAATCTTCTGCAAGCCGAAGCCGCGTGCAGAAGCGAGAAGAGCCTGCAATCGGTAGCGATAGTAATAGACAAATCGCCTAATTCGATATATTAGGAGGAAACAAAACCATGGCAATACGCGAAATCAGAACAAGAGGCGACGAGATCCTGTCGAAGAAGTGCAAGGAGGTCAAAAACTTTGATAACAAGCTCCATATCCTTCTCGACGATATGTACGACACTTTAAAGCTCAACAACGGCGTTGGACTTGCCGCGCCGCAGGTGGGCATATTGAAGCGCGCCGCGATAATCGATATAGGCGACGGACTTATCGAGCTTATAAATCCGGAAATACTCGAGCAAAGCGGCAGTCAGATAGCCTCGGAGGGGTGCCTGAGCGTCCCGAATGTCTGGGGCGAGGTCGAGCGTCCGAATAAGGTGACGGTCAAGGCACAGGACAGAAACGGACGGTGGTTTAAAATCACCGGCGAGGAATTGCTCGCGCGCGCCATGTGCCACGAAATTGAGCACCTCGAGGGTAAGCTGTTCTTGGAGCGCGTTATAAGATTTGTGGATCAGGACTAAGGTGATTTAATGAGAATATTATTTATGGGAACGCCAGATTTCGCGGCGGCTTCGCTAAACGCCATGCTTGACGCGGGATTTGACGTTGTCGGCGCGGTGTCGCAGCCGGATAAGCCGAAGGGCAGAGGTCATAAGCTGCAGCCGACGGAGGTAAAAATAGCCGCCGAGGCGGCGGGAGTGCCGGTGTATCAGCCGGAGAAGCTCAGAAACGGCGAACTTATGCCGATTTTGGAGGAGCTCAAACCCGATATGATAGTCGTCACGGCATACGGAAAAATTTTACCGGAATATATACTCGACTATCCGAAATACGGCTGTATAAACGTTCACGCGTCGCTTCTCCCGAAATACAGGGGAGCCGCTCCGATCCAATGGGCTGTCATAAACGGCGAAAAAACAACGGGCGTTACGACAATGCTCATGGATAAGGGCGTTGACACCGGCGATATGCTTTTGAAAGAGGAAACGGAGATAGGCGAATACGAAACGGCCGAGGAGCTTTTTGAAAGACTCGCCGAAATCGGCGGCAGGCTGCTTGTTGAGACCATCAACTCGATTGAGGATATAGTTCCCGAAAAACAGGATCACGAAAAAAGCACCCACGCGCGTATGATAAGCCGCGAGGACGGGCTTATCGACTGGAAAAAATCGCCCGCCGAAATAACAAAGCTCGTTTGCGGAATGAATTCGTGGCCGCTTGCATATACAACCTACAAGGGTGAAATACTTAAAATTGTAACCGCGAAAAAAGCCGAAAAAGGTGAAAAAAGTGAAAAAGGTGAAAAAACCGAGCCGGGAAAAATACTGTCGCTTGACAAGGGAAAGGGCTTGAAGATCGCGGCGGGAGACGGCGCGGTTTATATCGAAACGGCGCAGTTTGCGGGAAGCAGAAAAATGAGCGTCGAGGACTACGCGCGCGGTCATGAGATAGAAATAGGCGCGGTGCTCGGCGGGTAAAGGAGAAAATATGTTTAATTATTATTTCGATCCGACTATGGTGTTGGTAATAATAGGCATGGCGCTGGCGGCATTCGCGTCGTTCGGCGTGCAGATGACGTTCAACAAATACAAAGACGTGAGAAATATGCGCGGGCTGACCGCCGCTCAGGCGGCAAGGCAGATACTTGACGCGAACGGATTGCAGAATATCAGAATAGAACACGTAGCCGGAAATCTTACCGACCACTACAGCCCTAACGAGGCGGTGATACGGCTTTCGGACTCGACATATAATTCCGATTCCGTAGCCGCGATAGGCGTGGCGGCGCACGAGTGCGGTCATGCGGTACAGCATAAGGTCGGATATGTGCCGATAAAAATACGCAACAGTATAATTCCGGCGGTAAATCTGGGAAACACGCTTTCAATGCCGCTGTTCCTGATAGGCTTGATTTTAGGTATAGGACCGCTCGCTATGGCGGGGGCGCTGTTATTCGGATTTGTGCTGCTGTTCCAGGTGGTGACTCTGCCGACGGAGATAAACGCGAGCCGCAGAGCGTTAAAGACGCTCGACGAGCGGCAGATGCTAATGGGCGACGAGCTCGCGGGAGCGAAAAAGGTGCTCACCGCGGCGGCTATGACGTACGTGGCGGCGGTTATTTCAACGGCGCTTCAGTTTCTCAGACTGTTACTGCTTGCAAACAGAAGGAATAACCGATAATGAGCGCGCGTGAAACTGCTTTAAAAATTCTTTACGCCGTCGAATATGACGGCGCGTACCCGAATATAGCGCTTAAAGACGCGTTTTCGGGAAATAAAAATATATCAACTAACGATAAGGGCTTGATTACGAGCCTGGTTTACGGTATAATAGATAAAAAGCTGACGCTCGATTACGTTATCGAACGGTATTCGAGGGTAAAGCTTAAAAAAATCTCGAAGTATATTCTGCTTATCCTGCGCATGGGGCTGTATCAGCTTATCTTCACGGACAAAATCCCCGAAAGCGCGGCGGTGAACGAGAGCGTAAAGCTTGCGAAGCGCTACGGTCACGGCGCGTCGGCGGGATTTGTGAACGGAGTGCTCAGGAGCTTTATACGCGGCGGGATAGAATATCCCGAAAAGGGATTGGAATATCTTTCGGTCAAATACTCGTTCCCGATTTGGCTCTGCGAAAAGTGGGTTTCGGATTTTGGGTTCGAGTTTACCGAGGAGCTGCTTACAGCCTTTGGTGAGGACGCGAAAATAACGCTTCGTCCCAATTCGCTTAAAATCACGGCGGAAGGACTTTCGGAAAAGCTCCGAGAAAACGGAGTTGATGCGGAGGTTTCCGACGGGGCGGTAATATGCGGCGGATTTGATATAGCGTCCGACGCGCTCTACCGCGAAGGATTTTACACTCCGCAGGACAAGGCGGCTATGCGGGCGGCGATCGCGCTGGATCCGAAAGCGGGCGAAACGGTAATAGATATGTGCGCCGCTCCCGGCGGCAAGACTACGCATATGGCGGAGCTTATGGAAAACAGTGGAGAAATCCTCGCTTTTGATATTCACGAGCATAAAATCAAGCTTATCGAGGATAACGCGGCAAGGCTCGGAATAGATATAATAAAGGCTTCAATCGGCGACGGAGCGGTTTTTGATCCCTCGCTCGAAGGAAAAGCCGACAAGGTCCTCTGCGACGCGCCCTGCTCGGGGCTCGGAGTTATCCGCAGAAAGCCTGATATAAAGTGGAATAAACAGCCCGAAAGCGGTTTGCCGGAGCTTCAGAAAAAAATTCTCGAAAACGGAGCACGGTATCTGAAACAGGGCGGTGAAATTGTATATTCCACCTGCACGACTGAAAAAGAGGAAAACGAGGAAGTTATAAACGCTTTTCTGAGTGAAAACGAAAACTTTGAAAAGCTTTATGAAAAAACGTTCTATCCGAATATAGACGGAACGGACGGGTTTTATATATGTAAATTAAGGAAAATATGATAGATTTAAAAAATTTTGAATACGACGAGCTTGCCGCGTTTTTGAAGGAACACGGCGAGCCGAAATTCAGGGCGGAGCAGATGTTTTCGTGGCTCCACAGAGGCGCGCAAAGCTTTGACGAGATGACTAATATCTCCAAGGCGACGCGCGCGAAGCTCGAG
Source organism: uncultured Clostridia bacterium (assembly GCA_947627795.1). Taxonomy (GTDB): domain Bacteria; phylum Bacillota; class Clostridia; order UBA1381; family UBA1381; genus CANQXJ01. Next base: position 36,795 of record CANQXJ010000005.1, on the reverse strand, counting down.
GAAATAAGCTGTGTTTCGACGCTGAAAATACGCGAAAAGTACGTTTCCGAAAAGGACGGGACGGTGAAATACCTGTTCGAGCTTCCCGACGGAAACTGTATTGAAACGGTCGTGATGCGCTATCATCACGGGCTTTCGATATGCGTGTCGAGCCAGGTTGGCTGCCGCATGGGCTGCCGCTTCTGCGCTTCGACAATAGGCGGACTTTACAGAAATCTTACCGCGGGTGAGATACTCAATCAAGTGATATTCGCCCAAAAGGATATAGGCGAGCGGATAAGCAATATCGTCATAATGGGAATAGGAGAGCCGCTCGACAATTACGATAACGTTATAAAATTTTTACATAACGTAAATCATGAAAAAGGGCTTAATATAGGCTACAGGCATATTACGCTTTCGACGTGCGGGCTCGTGCCGAAGATATACGATCTGGCGGAGGAAAATCTTCCGATAACGCTGACCATATCGCTGCACGCTCCGAACGACGAAATACGCGATACGATAATGCCCGTAAACCATTCATATAAAATAGGCGAGCTTATAAAAGCGTGCGCGGCGTACGGCGAAAAAACCGGCAGGCGCGTAAGCTTTGAGTATTCGCTGATTCACGGGGTAAACGACAGCGCTGAAAACGCGGAGGAGCTGGCGCGGCTTATAAAAGGGCTGCGCGCTCATGTAAACTTAATCCCCGTAAACAAAGTGGAGGAGCGCGGTTTTGAAAAGGGCAGCGACAGTGAAATACGCGAATTTAAAAATCGGCTGGAGGCTTTGGGAGTAAACGCCACAATCAGGCGTGAATTAGGCTCGGATATTTCTGCTTCATGCGGGCAGCTGAGAAAGAAGCTGCTGCAATAGGCGTTAATCCGGCGCAGAGTAAAGGGGTGATTGGTATGCAATACGGCGCTGTTACAGACGTCGGCAAGGTCAGAAAAATTAATGAGGACAACTATTACGTCTGTGAAAACGCTGCGTTTCCATACGCGGTCGTCGCGGACGGAATGGGAGGACATCAGGCGGGAGAAGTAGCCAGTGAGATGGCGGTGGATATTATCCGCGGTTATCTCGCGCAAAATCTCAGCGAGGAGCTTGACTATGTTGAGGTCGGCGAGGTTATACGGCAGTCTTTTATATCCGCCAACAGCATTATTTTCGAGTATGCTAAAAATCATTACAAGGTGATGGGTATGGGGACTACCACTACTCTCGCTATGATTTACGGCGGCAAGGTTATAATTGCTCATGTGGGAGACTCAAGAGCGTATATGATTGACAGCGAAAAAATTACGCAGGCTACAAAAGACCATTCATATGTTCAGGAGCTGGTGTCGAGAGGCGAGATCACTCCGGAGATGGCGAAGCATCATCCGAAAAAGAATTTCATCACAAGAGCGATGGGCGCGGAGGAAACGGTTAAGGTAGATATAATAATAAAACCGTATAACGGAGAAAAAATCGCGCTTTGTTCGGACGGACTTACCAATTTCGTCGAGGATGAAGAAATAAAGGAATATTTAAACAGTAAAGAAACTTTACAGGACGCGGCGCAGGCGCTTGCGGATCTCGCCAACGAAAGAGGCGGCGGAGATAATATAACGATAGCGATACTGGGAGGAGCAAAAGACGATGAATAGTGAAAATTTAACCGGCGAGATGCTTGGCGGAAGATATGAAATGCTTGAAAAAATAGGCACGGGCGGTATGGCGACCGTGTATAAAGCAAAGGACACGCTTTTAAACAGATTTGTCGCGATTAAAATTCTGCGCGACTCTCTTGAGGACGAGGAGAATGTTGTTAAAAACTTTATACACGAGGCGCAGGCGGCAGCAAGCCTTGTACATAATAATATAGTTTCCGTATACGATGTAGGAGAAGAAAACGGTCTTAACTACATGGTTATGGAGTATGTGGACGGAATAACCTTAAAGCAGTATATAAAGGAAAAGGGCATACTGCCTTGGCAGGAGGCATGCGATTTTGCGATACAGATAGGTCAGGGTATACAGGAGGCTCACGCGCAGAATATAATTCACCGCGATATAAAGCCGCAGAATATCATGATGACGAAGGACAAGACATTAAAGGTTACGGACTTCGGCATAGCGAGGGCTGTCGCGGGAGAAACGAATGTTGTGGGCGGCACGGCTCTCGGAAGCGTGCATTATATCTCGCCGGAGCAGGCGAGAGGCGGTTACACGGACGAGCGCAGCGATATATACTCGCTCGGTATAGTGCTTTATGAGATGCTTGCGGGAAAAGTGCCGTTTGACGGCGACAGCGCCGTGAGTATCGCGCTTATGCATCTTGAAAAGGATCCGGTAAACGTGAAATGCGTAAATATGGATATATCAACAGATTTGGCATATGTCACGATGAAGGCGATTTCAAAGAGCCAGAATGACAGATATCAGAATGTCCAGGAAATGCTTGACGATTTACACTGCATACTCGCCGACGAGCCTTTGGCAAGTCAGGAGAAGCTTGAACCGGCTCCTGTTGAAACCGAGGACGGCGCCGCTGATGAGCAGCCTCATGAGAAAAGACCGGACGAGCCGGTAATACGAGAGGGAACGGGACGAACCTCGCGAAAAAAAGTTATACAGAAAAAGACGGAAAAACAGAAAAAAGCCGACAGAACCGCGACAATTATGGCTATAACCACCGTTATCGTCATAGGGCTTATAGGGCTTGGAGTATATCTGTTCATGAACGCGAGACAGGAAGCGGAAGTGCCGAATCTCGTTAATATGACGGTCGAACAGGCGGCGGTGGAGGCGCAGTCGAGGGGACTGAAAATCGCGGATGAGGTTGAATATTCTCTGTCGGATATAATAGCGGAAAACTGTATTATATCTCATGAACCGCAGTCGGGCGAAATAGTGAGAAAGGACACGCCGATTAAGCTTGTAGTTTCGATAGGCTCATCCGGCGGTAATATAGCGGTGTTAGATGTAAAAGGCAAGACGGCTGAGGAAGCTATAACCATGATACTTGAACAAGGTCTTGCGTACGCAATATTTGAGGAAAATTCCGACACCGTAGAAGCCGGCAAGGTTATAAGACAAACGCCTATCGCCGGAACAAAGCTCAACCGCGACGATATAGTAACGCTTCATGTCAGCAAGGGCAAGACCGAAGCGGGAACGGCAAGTCAAGCTCCGCAGACGGAACAAGAGGTTGCTGTGCCGAGCCTTATAGGACTTAGCCGCGAACAGGCCGAGCAGACGCTTACGGAAAACGGACTGTATCTCGGAACGCCTACAAGAAAGGTTTCCGATTCGCCGGAGGGCAGCGTAATATCGCAAAGCCCGAGCTTCGGAAATATGGCGCCGAAAGGCTCATATGTAAGCATAGTATTGTCGGCGGGCCCCGCTCCCGAACCGGATTATGTTCCGCCTCAGCAGGAAACAAATACGGAAACCAACACGGAAACGAACACAGAAACAAATACGGAAACCAACACGGAAACAAATACCGAGCCTGAGCCGGAAGAACCGGAAAATAACGAGCCCGAACCGGAGAATAACGGCGGCGGTGATGAAGGCGGCGGTTCCGAAGCCACAACAAAAACCTTTACCGTAAGAATTCCCGAATCGGCTGACGATACGGTTGAGGTTGAAATAGTTGCCAACGGACGCACGGTGCACAGCGGTATCCATTCAAAGGATGAAGGCTCTGTATCGGCGACGATCACCGATTCCGGCCCCGTAACGGTGCAGGCGTATATAGACGGCGCGAAGGTCAGTGAGCAGACCGTTGATTTCTGATTTTGAGAGGATATACATGATTGGAAAAATAATAAAGGGTATCGGAGGCTTTTACTATGTTAAAGCCTCCGATAACAGCGTATACGAGTGCAAGGCACGCGGCGTTTTCCGAAAGGAAGGCATAACGCCGATGATAGGCGACGACGTGGAGATAGATGTAAACGGCGGGAAGGGAAGTATTGCGAATATTCTGCCGAGAAAAAACTCGCTCGTAAGACCGCCCGTTGCGAATATAGACGCGCTTGTGCTGGTAGCGGCGGCGGCAAGCCCCGAACCGAGCCTGTTTCTTATCGACAAGATGCTCGTAAACGCGGAAATAAACGGAATTGAGCCGATAGTCTGCATCAATAAATCGGACATCAAAAGACGCGAAGATTTGGTAGATATTTATTCGACAGCCGGATATAACGTAGTCGAAGTAAGCGCCTTAGAGGAGAGCGGATTGGATTCGCTTTTGCCGTATATACAAGGAAAAACGGCGGCGTTTTCGGGACTGAGCGGCGTGGGAAAATCGAGTATTCTGAACCTGATCACCGACGCGGATATGGAAACGGGCAGCGTTTCCGAAAAAATACAGCGAGGCAGGCACACCACGCGCCACGTCGAGCTTATGAGCCTAAAATGCGGCGGCGCGGCGCTCGATACCCCGGGTTTCAGCTCGCTCGAAGTCGAGGGAATACGCGCGGACGAGCTGTGGAAATACTTCCCCGAAATGGCGGACTGCGGCGATAAATGCCGTTTCAGAGGATGCTCGCACATAAACGAGCCGGACTGCGCGGTGAAGGAGCTGCTCAATACGGGTAAGCTCGCACCGTCGAGATATGAAAGCTATAAAGAGCTGTACAACAGCTTAAAACTTATAAAGGAATGGGAAAGAAAATAGAACATGACAGAAAATAAAAGACAAATGATACTGTCCCCGTCGATACTGGCGGCGGACTTCGGAATACTTGCCGAGCAGGTGAAGGAAGCCGAAGGCGCGGGCGCGCAGTGGCTCCACATAGACGTTATGGACGGACATTTCGTGCCGAATATGAGCTTCGCCGTGCCGGTGGTGGAAACGCTTCGCAAATACACGAAGCTGTTTTTTGACGTTCACCTGATGATAGACAACCCCGAGGAATACATAGACCGCTTCATTGATGCGGGCGCGGACGGGGTAACGTTTCATATCGAGGCGGTAAAGGACGCGGAAAACTGCATAAAAATGATAAGAAAACGCGGAAAACTCGTCGGAATTTCGATTTCGCCCGACACTCCCGTAAGCGCAGTAGAGCCGTATCTCGATAAGATCGACATGGTGCTCGTTATGACCGTTTATCCGGGACTTGGCGGACAGAAGTACATCAAGGCGATGGACGAAAAAATAAAGTACCTGCGCGAAAAAACAGGACCTGACTTCAAAATTCAGATTGACGGCGGCGTTAGGGAGGATAACATACAGGATGCTCTCGACGCGGGCGCGAATGTAATCGTAGCCGGCACAGCCGTTTTCAATGACGATATAGCGGGTTCTGTAAAGAGGCTGATGGGCGTATGAGAGCGGTAATTATAGGCGGCGGACACATCGGCGATCACGCGTATATCCGCTCAAAAATAGAGCCTGACGACTACATCATATGCGCCGACGCGGGCTATGACCACGCCGTTAAAATGGGAATAGAGCCGGATATTCTGATTGGTGATTTCGATTCGATAACCGACTTGCCGGAGGACAAGGAGAAAATAAAGTACCCGGCAAGAAAGGATTTCACCGACGGCGAAATAGCGGTAAAATACGCGCTGGAGCGCGGCTTTGACGATATACTCCTGCTCGCGATGACAGGCGACAGAGCCGATCACACGATAACGGACATACTGCTTATGACGCAGTGTGAAAACGCGCGGATGATCGACGACAACAACGAGATTTATATTTTGAAAAAAAGCCTGAAAATCTCCGGCAAAGCGGGCGACACGCTCTCGATAGTGCCGATAGGCGGCGATGTTGAGGGGATAGTGACGGAAGGACTTGAATACCCGCTAAAACGAGAAACGCTGTATTTCGGCGAAAGCCGCGGCGTAAGCAACGTAATGACGGCGGATGAGTGCACAATTACGGCGGAGAAGGGGATAGGGCTTGTTATTAAGGTGAGAAAAATATGATATATCTTGACAATGCCGCGACGACCAAGCCGTGTAAGGCGGCGGTTGACGCGATGATAAAAGCGGCGGAGTGCTTCGGCAATCCGTCGTCGCTTCACGGGCTCGGGCTTGAAGCGGAAAAGCTCATAAATAACAGCCGTGAAACGATAGCGAAAATACTCGGCGTTGATAAAAGGTCGGTTTATTTTACCTCCGGCGGCACGGAGGCGAATAATACGGCTGTTTTTGGCGCGGCTTACGGAAAAATGCGGCTCGGAAGTCACATAATAACGACCAAAATCGAGCATCCGTCCGTAATCGAAGCTTTTCGAAAGCTCGAAACTGAGGATTTTGACGTAACATGGCTCACGCCCGACAAGGACGGAATAATCAGCCTTGACGAGCTTAATGACGCGCTGCGCCCCGACACCACGCTCGTGAGCGTCATGCACGTGAACAACGAAACGGGCGCGATTCAGCCGGTCGATAAAATCAAGCCGCTGATAAAGCGGAAATCACCGTGGGCGCTGCTGCACTGCGACTGCGTTCAGTCATTTGGCAAAATAAGCGTTCCAGTGAAAAAATGGGGAGCGGATATCGTGACGATAAGCGCGCACAAAATAGGCGGTTTCAAGGGCGTAGGCGCGATGTATTTGTCAGATCCTAAAATAAAACCGCTCCTGTACGGCGGCGAGCAGCAGAACGAGGTACGCCCGGGAACGGAAAACGTCGGCGGTATACTCGCGTTCGGCGCGGCTGCGGCGGAATGTAAAATCGACAGTCCGCACATGAGTAATATGCGCGCAAGAATGATTGCCCGCCTTACCGAAACCGTGCCCGATATACTCATAAACGGTAACGGAAATAATTCGGGCAGCGTTTTAAACGTGTCGTTTTTGGGAATCAAAGCGGAAATACTGCTCCACTCGCTCGAAGCGCGCGGAGTGTACGTATCGACAGGCTCGGCGTGCTCGAGCCACAAGCCGCAGCCGAGTCATGTTCTGACCGCTATGGGGCTTGACAAAAAAGCGATAAACGGCGCGGTCAGAATAAGCTTTAACGAAAACACAACGGAGGACGAAGTCGAAGAAGCGGCGGAAATCTTCGCGGCTGAGGTTTCGAATATAAGGCGATATATGTAACGGGAGAGATTTTAAAATCATGAAGGAAATAATTTTAGCAAAATACGGCGAGATAATATTAAAGGGCGGCAACCGTCCGAAATTTGAAAACGTGCTGCTTAACAATATCAAAAACGCCGTAAAAAACGTAGCGGATATAAATATACGCATAGCGCAGGCGACGGTTTACGTTGAGACCGAGCCGGACAAAATCGACGTAGTGATCGAGCGCATGGCGAAAATTTTCGGCATAGTTTCAATCACGCGCGCCGCCGAGTGCGAAAAGGATATAGAAGTTATAAAAAATACGGCGGTCGAGTATTTGAAGGACGACTTAACGGCGAGCAAGCGGTTCAAGGTGGAGGCGAAGCGCTCGGACAAAGCGTTTCCGTTCAGCTCGCCCGAGATATGCATGGAGGTCGGCGGCTTCCTCGACGACGAGTATCCCGAAATAATCGTGGACGTTCATAACCCGGACGTAACGGTAAAGGTAGAGGTACGTGATTTCGCGGCGTACGTTTACTGTGCGGAGAATAAAATTGCCGGTCAGGGCGGTATGCCGATAGGCACGGGCTCGAAGGCGACGCTGCTTTTGTCGGGCGGAATTGACAGCCCCGTCGCGGGACATATGATCTCAAAGCGCGGCGTAACGATCGACGCGGTAAACTTCTTCTCGTTCCCGTACACGAGCGAGCGCGCGAAGGAAAAGGTAATAGAGCTCGCGTCGATTTTGGCGCAGTACACATCGAAGATAAATCTGTACATCGTGCCGTTTACGGAGATACAGCTCCAAATCCGCGACAACTGCCCGGAGGAGAATATGACGCTGATAATGCGCCGCTTTATGATGCGAATAGCCGAGAGAATAGCGCGCAAAAACAAATCGCTGGCTCTTGTCACAGGCGAGAGCGCGGGACAGGTCGCAAGCCAAACACTGGCGGCTCTCGACGTGACAAACTCGGTAGTGGACATGCCGATTTTGCAGCCGCTTATCGGTATGGACAAGCTCGAAATAATGGACAGAGCGCGCGCGATTGGCACATTCGAAACGTCGATTCTGCCATACGAGGACTGCTGCACGGTATTCACGCCGAAGCACCCGACGACAAACCCGAAGCGCGCGAACATAGAGCGCACCGAGAGTGTTCTGAACATAGAGGATTTGGTCGAATCCGCTCTCGCGGGGACGGAGATGATCGAGGTTTATCCGAATTAAACGGATTTGATTAAGCCGATACGGAGATGATCCGTGTCGGTTTTTTTACGTTTGATTATAATTTTTTCTTTACATTTTGTTATTTTTATGATATAGTATAAATGCTACGAATTCAATTTAAAATATATAAGAGTTTGCGCTTGTTAAAAGGCGCACGCTTTGATTCGTGCTCTTATATATTTTTAGACATTTGAATGCGTAGCAACATTTCAAAAAAATCAAGGCTGCGTTTTTTAGTGCGTAGTCTTGAAAGAGGCTGCGCATTTTTTAGTGCGAAAATCAAAGGAGGAACAGACAATGCAGGATTTTAGCGAATTCGAGTTAAGCTTTTACCGAATGAAGGTCGAGGAGCATTTTTTGAAGCGTTACATAAGAGATGTGCCGTTTTATGCAATTAAAGGCGTAGAGGACAAAATGCACAGTACAATAAAAGATGCTTTTAACATGATAGAGATGCAATATCAAAGGGAGCTTCAGGAAAAGATTCCGGGTGGGGAGTATAAAAGCGTTTTTTAATCTCAGTTTCACCGGGCGCATCCGAAAAAAATTAATAATTTGACCCCATTATTTACCCGTTAAAAATTTTTATAATAAATTAACAAAAAAGACTTGACAGATGTATGTAAAATAAGGTATAATAACAATGTTGCATGGGCTTTCTTTGGACTGGCTTATGCTGATTTCCATCAAGTTGCTTGAATAAGCGGCTTGCCGGAAGGAGGGGAAACAGGTGTCAGAAGTAAGAGTTAAGGATAACGAATCACTTGACAGCGCTCTTCGCAGATTTAAACGTCAGTGCGCGAAATCGGGTGTAATGTCAGAAATCAGGAAACGCGAACATTACGAAAAGCCCAGCGTAAAACGCAAGAAGAAGTCGGAAGCGGCGAGAAAGAGAAAGTATTAATTTTCATTATCCGTTGAATATAGACTTAAAATTAAGAGAGAGCATTCTCTGCCCTCTCTTAATATATGCTGGTATAGCTCAGTTGGTAGAGCAGCGCATTCGTAATGCGCAGGTCGCGGGTTCGAGTCCCATTACCAGCTCCATACCGCTCGAATTATGTTCGGGCGGTTTTTATTTTATTTGATGTGCATAAGTTTTAAAAATATACTTGTAAAGTTTTTATAAATATGATACAATTACATTAAATTTAATATACGGATAAGGAGATGTTATCATGAAGATGAAAAAGTTAATTGCCGCCGCGGCTGCGGCTGCCGTTATGGTGAGCTTCGCCGCTCCGTTTTCACAGGCGGCGGAGATTGGCGATAATTTGTCAACCGGTAACGGCAAGGACAGCGCGGCTGAAACTCAAAAGCTTATCGACGCGCGTCCCGATATTCAAAGACCTATGGAAAATATTGACAGAGGTCTTGTGGCGGTAAAGACGGGCGACAGCGTTTTCGTTTCGTGGCGCTGGCTCGGAACGGAGTCGGCGGACACGAAGTACAATCTGTACAGAAACGGCACTCTCATAAACGGCGAGCCGATGAGCGTTACGAATTATACCGATATTAACGCCGTTTCGGGCGCGAAGTATCAGGTTGCGCCTGTTGTTGACGGAAAAGAGGGCGAGAAGTGCGCCGAGGTTTCCGTCTGGGCGGACGGCTATCTCGATGTGCCGATCCAGGCTCCTCCGGCGAATACGGTTAACGGTGAGGACTACACATATTCGGCTAACGACGCGTCTGTGGCTGATTTGGACGGCGACGGTCAGTACGAAATCGTGCTTAAATGGGATCCGTCAAACGCTAAGGACGCGGCTCAGTTCGGCTATACCGGAGAGTGCATTATCGACGCGTATGAGCTCGACGGAACGCGTATGTGGCGCGTTAATATGGGTCCGAATATCAGAGCCGGCGCGCATGACACGCAGTTTATGGTTTACGACTTCGACATGGATGGCAAAGCCGAAATGGCTTGCCGCACGGCTGACGGCACTATTGCGGGCGACGGTACGGCTATCGGCGACGCGGATAAAAACTGGGCTGTTTTAAACGGCGGTAAGAACTTGCAGGGCCCGCTGTATCTGACGGTGTTCAAGGGCACGGACGGAACCGTTATCGACACCGTTGACTACGATCCGCAGATTACGGGTAAGACTGCGGACGGCACAACATGGGATATTACCGCATGGGGCGATTCGGGCGGAAACCGCTCGGAGCGTTATCTTGCGGGCATAGGCTATCTCGACGGACAGAGACCGAGCATGGTATTTTGCCGCGGCTACTACACGGGACCGGAGGGCCCGACGGGAGGCAGAACCGTTATGGCGGCTTATGATTTAAAGGACGGAAAGCTGCAGCAAAAGTGGCGTTTCGATACAATGGATTACAAGAATCAGTACATAGGTCAGGGCAACCACTCTATGTCGCTCGCGGACGTTGACTACGACGGCTGCGACGAGATTATTTACGGCTCGCTCGCAGTTGACCATGACGGCACGCCGATGTATTCGACAGGTCTCGGTCACGGCGACGCTCAGCATGTGGGCGATCTTGATCCGTCAAGACCGGGTCTTGAGGTATATTCCTGCCACGAGGATACAGGCTCGGCTTACGGCTACGAGATGCGCGACGCGCGTACCGGTGAAATTCTCTACGGCGCATATACCGGCACAGATAACGGACGCGGCGCTGCGGACGACATTGATCCGAATTACCCGGGCGCCGAGGGCTGGTCGGCAGCGGGAGTATTGACGACGGCTAAGGGCGAGGTTATCTCGAACAAATACACTATGGCGGCGAACTTTTTCGCGTGGTGGGACGGCGATCTCGGACGCGAGGTTCAGGACGGCATTTATATAAGCAAGTGGAACCACGACACGCAGAAAACCGACACGATATTCACGGCAAGCGGCACGTTCGCGGTAAACGGCACGAAGGCGAATCCGTCGCTGACGGCTGATTTGTTCGGCGACTGGCGCGAGGAAACTATTTATCCCTTAAAGGACAGCAGCGCGCTTAGAATTTACACGACGACTATCCCGACCGGATATAAGCTGCCGACGCTGATGCATGATATTCAGTACAGAAACCATGTCGCGCTGCAGAATACCTGCTATAATCAGCCGACACATACGAGCTATTATTTAGGCTATGACACGGAAACCGTGCCTGTTCCGCAGATTACCGTGAACGGTCAGAAAAACCCCGATTTAGCGAAGAAATCATGGGATATTGACGATTTGTACTTTGGTGAGAGCGTTACGCTCGTTGTTGACACGCCTACGGCGCTCGTAAAAGGTCAGCCGATAAGAATCGACAACGACAATACGGATGTTGTTCCGATAATTGACGAAAACAACCGCACGCTTGTTCCGCTCAGATTTATCGCGGAGGCGTTCGGCGCGGAGGTTGACTGGAATCCCGATACACAGTGGCAGATAACTGTTTTCACGCAGGACGGCAAGTACGTAGGTATGAGAGTCGGTGAAACAACGTATGAAACAGGCGACTATCAGGGTAAAACAGCGGGAACACCCGGCAGCGGAACAGTTAGTGTTGTGGCTAATACAAAGAGCGAAACAATGGATACCGCGCCGGTAATACGCGACGACAGAACTCTCGTGCCGCTGCGTGCGCTCGTTGAGGCTCTTGGCAAGACGGTTTACTGGAACGACGGACTTATCGTGATTTCGGATATCGACGTTACTATGGGCGACGCTGCGGCTAAGGCGCAGAAGGAAAATATACAGAAGGCTCCCGTTCCCGGAAAGGTTGAGAAAATCGCTATCAACGGCGTTGGCAAGAAGTATTACGATAATCAGCTCGATGTTTACGGCGTAACCGCGAGCGACAACGACGGCAACCTTGAATCGGGCGCGGTTGATCTCGATATGACAACGCGCTGGTCGGCGTTCGGTCCGAACACGCTTGTTGTTGATCTTGGCTCGGTGCAGAAGGTAACGGGCGTTTCGATAGCGATGTGGAAGGGCAGCGAGAGAATTTATCCGTTCACGATAGAGGTTTCGACCGACGGCGAGAATTGGACCGAGGCTCTTGCTAAAACGCAGAACACCGGTACGAGCGAGGAATTTGAGAAGTATATGTTCAAATCGACCGTTGAGGCGCAGTATGTACGCTACACCGGCGACGGCGCGACAGATCCCGATAAGAATTACTGCCATATCAGCGAAATCGCGATTTTGGGCGAATAAGACACGAAGGAAATCGCGGAAGCGAATAAAACAGGCTGCCGGAAACGGCAGCCTGTGGTTTTTGGAGGATGCAATTATGCCTGTAAATATAATTCAAGGCGCGATAGGCGCGGGGAAGAGCGCGCTTTGCCTTAATCAAATCGAACGGCTCCATGAGCGCAAGCCCGACGCGCACTGCATTATGATCGTGCCGGAGCATTATTCGTACGACACTGAAAAACGTTTCGTTGAAAAATTCGGCGGGACGGGGCTTAATAATATCGAGGTGCTTACGCTCAGGAAAATGGCGATAAATCATCTTAAAGTTCCGGAGCTTAAACATATTACCGGCGCGGGGCGGCAGATGCTTATTTACAAAGCCGTTAACGAGTTCTGCGAAAACGCGGAAAACAGCGGAGATTTTGACGCGCGGCTTGTCGCGTCCATGCGCAAAAACGGCTTTCTTGACGTCGCCGGCTCGCTTATAAGCGAAATGAAACGATACGCCGTCACTCCGGAAACGCTTCTCTCGGCGGCTGACGGGGATAACGAAACGTTCCGCCAAAAGCTTACCTCGCTTTCGGAAATTTACGCGGCGTATTCGGATTTTATCGCAAAATCGGGCTGCGTCGACAGCGAGGACGATTTGGATAGGCTCGCCGCGTTTATCGAAACGAGCGATGAATTCGGCGCGGACACATACGTGTGGTTTGATAAATTCGACGAGTTTCTGCCGCATCAGCTCCGCGTGATCGAGGCGATGCTCCGCCGCAGCGCTAATGTCACTATGAGCGTTATAAGCCCCGAACAGGACGGCGAAAAATCGCGCTCGCTCGAAAAGGCGGAGGATCTGGCGTTCGCGTACGGACTTAACGAGCGGTATGAATTAAACGAGGAATTAAACCATGTAAAAAACAATCCGGAGCTGTATTTCCTGTTCAAAAACTGGAGCAGCCCGAAGGCGGTTTATGAAAAGGAAGCGCGCAATATCACGCTTTTCGAGAGCCGCGACGCGTACGGCGAGATCGAGCGCGCGGCTTGCAGGATACTCGACCTCGTCCGCGAGGAGGGCTTCCGTTTCCGCGATATCGCGCTTTTATGCGGAAACACCGAGGAATACAGACATCTTATCGAAACGATTTTCGAGGAATATTCGATCCCGTATTTTACCGACAGTAAAATAGTCCTGTCCGACCATCCAATCGCAATGCAGGTGTTGTCGCTGTTCGATATTTTCCGCGACAACTGGACATACGAAACGGTGTTCAAATACCTTCGCGCGGGATTTATATACGAAAAGGACGGCGGCGGAGTGAGGACGCTTTCGCAGAGGCGCGTGGACGAGCTGGAAAACTACGTTCTGCGCTACGGAATACGCGGAGGAACCAAATGGCTTGACGACGAGCCGTGGAAAATCGAGAGCGGTATCATAAGCCGCGCGTTCGGCATGGAAGAGGACGAGCGGGAGGACGACCGCGTTGAAACGCTCAGGCAGGAAATAATCGCGCCGATAAACAAATTCAAAGAGGCGACTTCCGAGCGCAGACCGGCAGTTGAGCACGCGCGCGCTCTTTATGAATATTTCGGGGACATACATCTGTACGACGGCTTAAAAGCCGAGGTGATAAGACTCAGAAAGGACGGGAAATTAAACGAGGCGGAGCAGTTCACGCAGCTTTGGAATTTGCTTTTGGACGTTCTTAATCAGACGGTGGTCTCGGTCGGAAACGAAAGGATGAACCGTCAGCAGTACGCGGACTATATCCGCGCGGGACTTTCTAAGTGCGAGATACGCATAATTCCCTCCGGCATAGACCAGGTCTATGTCGGCGACGTTGAGCGGAGCAGTCAGGCTAACGTGCGCGCGATGTTTGTGATAGGCGCGGTGAGCGGCACGTTCCCGAGTGATATTCCGTCGGAGGGCTTTTTGTCAAACAACGACAGGAACACTCTTGAGGAGCGCGGTATACATGTCGCGCCCGATACGAAGAAAAAGGCGGAAAGACAGTATTTTAAGGTATACAAGGCGCTTTGCGCGGCGACGGAGAAGCTGTATCTGAGCTATCCGCTACAAACGGGCGACGGCAAGGCGCTCAGAGCCTCGCGTATGCTTCTCGATATCCACCGCATGTTCCCGTATATGACTGTCAGGGATAACCTTCTTGACGATATGAACAGCAAAATTTACATATCCTCTCCCGACGCTACCATTCACCGCATGATCGTGGCTAAGTCGAAGCATAATCCGAACAGAATCAATCCTATTTGGGAGGCGGCGTATAGGTGGTACGAGAAAAGCGGCGAATGGACGGGGATGCTTTCGCTTATCGACCGCGCGGAGGAATTCGCGAGGCTCGATATTTCGCTTGATGAGGAAACAGCCCGAAGGCTTTACGAGGGTAACAGCGTCTACAGCGCGAGCCGCTTGAATACGTTTGCCCGCTGTCCGTACGGCTATTTCGCGAAGTACGGTCTTGACGCGAAGGAGCGCGCGGAGTGGGAGATCACTCCCGCCGACGCGGGCACATACGCGCATGAGGTGATAAGAAAATTCGTTGAGCGCGTCGAGGACGGAGCGGAAACTCCCGCGGAAAAGCTTGAGAAGTGGAAAAATCTTGCGGAGGAAAAATCCGACGAAAACACCGTAACGCGCGGCGATATTTTAAACGAAATAATAGAGGGCACATGCGATAACATATTAGCGTCGTCCTCGCGCGACAAGGAGCGCACGGCGAGTATTTTCCGCCGCATGGGAAAGACGATCGCGGGCGCGGCGGGCATAGTTCACCGAAGCCTTAAAAACGGAAAATACACGGAAAACGGACTTGAAAAGGAATTCGAGATAGAGCTTGGAAACGGAGTAAAGGTCAAGGGAATAATTGACCGCGTCGACATGTACAAGCCGGACGACGGCGACGCGAGGGTGAGAATTATAGATTACAAAACCGGCGGCACGTCGTTTGACGTCGCGGATATTTTCAACGGGCTTAATATGCAGCCTGTCATATACGCGATAGCGGCGCGGAAAATGGCGTATGATGAGTTTGAAGGAGATCCCATGGTTACGGGAATTTACTATAATAAGGTGCGCGACGATTTTCAGAAGCTAAAAATAACCGACGGTGACGAGGCGGCGGAGCTTGGGCATGAAAAGGCGCGCCGTCTGGACGGAGTCACATTTATAGAAAACGACGGAAACAGGCGCGTGATCGAGGATATGGACGACATTACCGCAGGAGAAAAATTCCTGAATATAGAATTGAATAAAAACGGTGAAATAAAGAAAACGGACGCGGTAAAGACGCAGGCGGAGATCAACAGTCTGACGGACTTTGTCGGCGAGAGTATAATAGAAATGGATTCCGCAATAAAATCGGGTAAAATACCGCCTGTTCCGTATAAGTACCGTTCCGACAAATCCCCGTGCGCCGACTGCGTGTACAGTCCCATGTGCGCCTTTTTCGGCGGCAAACGGAGCGTGCGGGAGAAAAAAGGCAAAAAGGGAGAGATATGGGACGAGATGGCAAAGAGGGGAGGCGGTGAGTAATGCCGGAATGGACTGAGCAGCAGCTTGAAGCGATCAACGCCAAAAGCGGCGAAGGGAACATACTCGTATCCGCAGCGGCAGGCTCGGGAAAGACGGCGGTGCTGGTGGAGCGTATCATAACAATGATTTTGAACGGCGTCGATATTGACCGCCTGCTTGTTGTGACGTTTACCGAAGCGGCGGCGGCTGAAATGAAGGAGAAAATAACGTCGCGCCTGCAAAGTGCGCTTGACGAAACGCCCGACACGGAAACCGCCGAGCGGTTGAAACGGCAGCTAAGACTTGTATGCGGCGCGGATATTTCGACGATAGACGCGTTTTGTCTGAGAGCGGTGAAGAATAATTTCCATGCTCTCGGAGTTGACCCGAATTTCGCGGTAGCCGACCCGACGGAGGGCGGACTTATCGCGGAGGAAGCTGCGGAGGAGCTGTTTTCGGAGATGTACGCGAACGGCGACGAGCAGTTTCTGCGGCTCATAGATATGTATGCGTCCAACCGCGACGACGACGGCTTGAAAGAGCTTGTTCTGATGATTTACAAGTTTGTTCAGACGTTTGCCGAGCCGCTTAAGTGGCTTGACGATAAGGCGGAAATGTACTCGGAAAAAATGAGCGAAAGCCGCTGGGAAAAGGAATTTGTGATAAAGCGCCTCTGCAATGACGTGGGCGCGGCGTATAGGAAAAAATTCGCCGGCGTCGCGGCTGAGATGATAAAAATATGTTCCGGTAAAACGCCCGCCTATGAGGATATAGACGATATTCTTGAAAACGACGCGGACGCGGCGGCGTATTGGGCTGAGCTGTGGACGGGAATAAAGCTGTGCTGCGGCGCGGCGAAGGAGCTTGAAACCGTAAAAAACAGAGATGAAGCGCGCGCGTTTTACGAAAAATATATTCGCCCGAAGGACGGCATGGATAATCTGACGCGAAGCAGGAAGTCAAAAACAAAGCTCGCGTCGGACGAGGATTGGGACAGAATTCTTTTAAAGCGCAACGATATAAAAAAGCAGTTCCGCGAGGCTTGCACCGTGGATAAAAACGGGGAGGATCTCGACGACAGCCTTGACGGCGCGGCTATGAAGCGGACGCTGTGCGGACTTATACGGCTCGTAAAGGAGTTTAATAATTATTTCGAGGCAAAAAAGGACGCGCACGGCGTGAAGGAGTTTTCCGATATAGAGCACCTGACATACAGGCTGTTTTCGGAAAACGAGAATATCAGAAACGAGTACAGAGATAAATACGACGAGATTTTAATAGACGAATATCAGGACACAAACGGCTTGCAGGACGCGATTTTTGAAAGCATTTCAAAGGATAAGAAAAATATTTTCATGGTCGGCGACCTAAAGCAGAGCATATACGCGTTCCGCGGCGGCGATCCGGATATTTTCAAGCGCAAGAGCCGCGCGTACGCCGGCGGCGCGGACGGAAGAAAAATAGTTTTGTCGCAGAATTTCAGAAGCCGCGCGGAAATACTCGCAAGCGTCAACGACTTGTTTTCGAGCGTTATGTCCGATAGGATAGGCGATGTTGTCTATGAGGGCGACGAGCTTATCGTCCGCGACAAGGAGCGCGAGTGCTATCCGGAGGGAGCGGAGGAAACGAACCATTCGACCGAAATGCACTGTATGTCGCTTATCGCGGGCGGTGATGAGGAGGGCAACGATTATCTTGAAGCGAGCTATATTGCCGACAGAATAAAGGAGCTTGTAGGCAGCGGATATAAAATATTCGATAAGGAGCTGAACCGGTACAGAAGCGCGCGGTATAAGGATATCACGATTCTGCTTCGGGCTGTAAAACACACCGGAAGCGAATATATGCGCGCGCTGTCGGACAAGGGCATACCCGCGTATATTGAGCTTGAGGACTATTTCGAGCGGCGCGAGATATCGCTTATGCTGTCGCTGATTTCGGTGATAATCAATCATTTGCAGGATATACCGCTCGCGGCTGTGATGCGCTCGCCGATAGGCGGCTTTACCGACAACGAGCTTGCCGAAATAAGAATTCATTCGCGTGACAGACGTTCTCTTTACGAGGCTGCGCGTTTATACGCGAAAGACGGCGGCGACGGCGGGATACAGTTAAAATGCGCGAAGCTTATCGACGATCTCAGCCGCTGGAGAGGTTACATAAAACGCAAATCGGCGGCAAATTTGATTTGGACGCTCTACGAGGAAACGGGAATTTACGACTTCATGGGCGCGCTCGAGGGCGGCTTTGAGGCGCAGGCAAATCTTAAGCTTCTGTACGAGCGTGCGAGACAGTACGAGGCGGCGGGATTTCGCGGACTGTTCAATTTCATAAAGTACATAGAACGGCTGAAAAGCCGCAGCAGCGACATAAACGGCGCTAAGCTCATCGGCGAGAACCACGATGTGGTGAGGATTATGACTATCCATAAAAGCAAGGGACTTGAATTTCCGATTGTGTTCTTGGCCGGAGCGGGCAAGAGGCTGCGCTCGAACCGTCCCGAGCCGCGCGTGCTGCTGCATAAGGAGCTGGGCTTCGGAATGTCGTACGTGAACGCCGAAAAGAGCTTTTACCGCGACACAGTTATGAAAAGCATAGTGCGTTCCGCGCTGCGTGACGAGGAGGTTTCCGAAACCATGCGTATTCTCTACGTCGCGCTCACGCGCGCGCGGGAGAAGCTTATAGTTACGGCGGCTTTCCGTAATCCGAGCGAGGAGAAATTTGACGAGCGGATTATAAAATGGAGAAATATGACCGATTTGTACGGCGTGATGGACCCCGACGACGCGGCGGAAGCGTCATGCTTCGCGGACTGGATAATACCGGCAGCGATGGCGCGCCCGAAAACGTGGAAGCTTGTAATGACAGGTTCGGCGGAAGACGAAGCGCAGCCGGAAGCGGAGAACGAATCGGAATACGGCGGACCGAGCGCGGAGCTTATCGAGGCGGTGGGAAAAATTCTTGATTTTAAGTATATGTATCCCGAAAGCGGCGGTATTCCTTCAAAAACGTCCGTATCGGCGATAAAAAGCATGGCGGAGTATATTGACGATGCGGAACTGTTCGAGCCGCGCCGGAGCGAGTTTGAATATTCCGATATGGCAAAGCGTCCGAAATTTATGGAGCAAAAACCGGCGGCGAGTGAGATAGGCACAATGTATCATGAGGTGATGGCGAATATTGATTTTGACAAAATCCGTAAAGCGGACGATATTCGCGCGGTTATTCACGATGAGGTTGAACGTCTTATACGCGAAAACCGTTTGGATCCGGAAACGGTTTGCGGCGAGTACGGACCGGAAGCGGACGGGAAGGTAAGTTCCGGCGCGAGAGCGGATTTTATCCCGAAAATGGAGGAGCAAATCGCGTGTTTCTTTGAATCGGATCTTGGAATACGCATGACGGCGGCGGAAAAGCTTTACCGCGAGAGCAGCTTCCAAATAGAAATTCCGGCTGATGTGTATGACAGCGGACTTGGAGAAGAATACGCCGGCGAAACGGTGATTTTGCAGGGTATTATCGACTGCTGGTTCGAGGAGGACGGCGGAATCGTGCTCATGGATTACAAAACAGACCGCTGTACTCCCGATACCGCGCGGAAAATTGCCGACAAGTATCGTGTGCAATTGAAGATTTACGCCGACGCTATTGAAAAAATTACAAAAAAATCCGTAAAAAAGAAATATTTGTATTTATTTTCCGTTAAAAGTGTGGTAGAATTAGATTAGGCTGTAAGCAAAAAACCGGAAAGGAAAAAAGAATATGGCGGCTTTATATAAGGAAGTAAAAAAAACGGGCAGGAAAAAGATATTGATCGTTTTGATATGCGTCGCGGCGGCGGTATTGCTGGCGCTGATGGTTATAGGAATTATAGCGGGAAACATGAGCGACGAGAAAACGACGATTTCTGACGCGGTCAGTGAAAACGTGCAGCTTAAACAGCAAATTGACGATTTAAACGCTCAATTGGACGAAAAGCAGGCTATGATAGACGAGCTTCAGGCGGAGCTTGACGCGCGTCCCACACAGGCTCCGGAGCCGACCGCGGCAGCGGAAGACGAAAGTGCTCAGAGACAGACTTCGCCGCGCGCGAACAGGGAATAACCGAAAAAAACTCTCATACAATAAAATGTGTGGGAGTTTTATTTTTTGGGGGAGGCGCGCCATGTTCAGAGGATATAAGCTCAGACAAAGGGAAGTCATAAACATAAAGACGGCGGAGCGCATAGGCTTTATAAGCGACGTGGAAATAAACGAAAGCACGGGAAACGTTGACGCGATCATAGTACCGCGCCGAGGTTGCTTTATCAGACGGCTGTTCGGCGGCGGAGAGCTGATAATTCCGTGGAGCGCGATAGAGGTCGTGGGCGACGAGGTGGTCCTTGTAAATTTGTTCGAGCCGGGTAAATTAACATAAGGGCGGATGTCATCCGCCCTTATTCCGTCGGGAATCCGTTTTACGCCAATTCCAGAGTAAACGTAAATTTCGTGTATTTCACATCGGAGCCTTCCTTTGCGGCTATGCTTTCAACCCATACCGATTGCTTGTGGAGAGCCAAAATGTTTTTTACAAACGACAGTCCGAGTCCCGCTCCGCTCTTTTCGGAGGTGCGGGATTTATCGGTTTTATAAAAACGAGTAAACACGTTGCTCAGATCCGCCCCGCTGATACCGTCGCCGAAGTTGCCGATGCTGACCGTCGCCTTGCCGTCCGCGACGCGCGCGCGCAAATCTATTGTGGTGTTCGGATAACTGAATTTTACGGCGTTGTCGATAAGGTTTATCACAACGCGGTGGATACAGTCCTTGTCGGCAAGCACGTTAAGCTCGTCCTTTTCAAAATCCACCTTCAAATCGAGATTGCGTTCCGTGATTTTGCTTTCAAGCTCTATGATGCAGCGGCGGATAAGCTCGTTCAAATCAAACTTTGTTATGTCGAGCTTGTACGTGCTTGACGAGAGCTTGGACATTTCAAGCATATCGTTTGTGAGCTTCGTAAGCCGAACCGATTCGTCAAGAACTATATTCAGATAATAATCGCGCTTGTCCTCGGGGATCGTGCCGTCGAGCATACCCTGAACGAAGCCCGATATACTCGTCATAGGCGTGCGAAGCTCGTGCGAAATATCGCTCACGAAGCGCCGGCTGCGCTCTTCTATGTGCTCGATCGAGTCCGCCATAAAGTTGAAGCTCGACGCGAGCTGACCTATTTCGTCCTTGCTGTCAACGGTGACGCGTTCGGAAAAATTACCCGCCGCAATGTCGCGCGCGGCGCGGTTTATCATTCCGATAGGACGGGAAATGCGCTTTGATTCGATATACACGAGCACAAACGCGACGACGAGCGAAAACGCCGACGCGATAATAAACAGCAGCAGAAGCTCGAGCGCCGTGGAGTTTATGTCGGGTATCGCGATGTTAAAAAACATAGCTCCGACGATAACGTCCATGTATCTCACGGGCAGCCCGACGGTCAGCACGCGCCTGTCGTAAGCGCCGCCGAACGTTGATCTTTTCACAAGCTTATTGCCCGCGATAACCTCGGCAAAAAAATCGTCCGGCACAGTCCGCACGCTGCAAGTCGACGCGGTAAGTTCGCCGCTCTTATTGAACACGAGAATATCGCCCTTGACGAATTTGGACCAGGACGCGAGCGTCTGCTTATACGCGAGCCGCGCGTAAGTGTTGCTGGTTTCAATCTGCAAAGCGCCCGTCCAGTACTCAATGGTATCACTCACCTCGTCCACGATTTCCACCTGCTTATTTACAGCGTAATGTCCTACGAAAATGCTGACGGAAACGGAAACGGAAACGAACACGAGCAGCAGGATCATGATATTGGTCCAGAACAGTCTGCCGAATATGCTTTTAAACATGATATGGTTCCTTTCGATTTCCCATTACGCGTGCACTTCAAATTTATATCCTACGCCCCAAACGGTTTTTAACTGCCAGCTGTCCTCATATCCCTCCAGCTTTTCTCTCAGACGCTTTATATGTACGTCTACGGTTCTTGAATCGCCGAAATAGTCAAATCCCCATACTTCCTCCAAAAGCTGCTCGCGCGTGAATACTCTGTTCGGGTTTGACGCCAAGAAATATAAAAGCTCCAGCTCCTTCGGCGGCAAATCTACGAGCTTTCCGTCGAGCTTTAATTCGTAATTCGAAAGATTAATCGTCAGATTGGGGAACACAAGCTCCTTGTCCGTCGTGACCTCCTTAGCCTCGCTGCGCCTGAGCACCGCCTTAACGCGCGCTAAAAGCTCTTTCGTGTCAAACGGCTTTACCATATAATCGTCCGCACCAAGCTCAAGACCGAGCACCTTGTCAAACGTTTCGCCCTTTGCCGTGAGCATTATAATCGGAATAGTGCTGATACGTCTTATTTCGCGGCAAACCTGCCAGCCGTCCATGCCGGGCATCATGATATCGAGAATCACCAGCGACGGGGACTCCGCCTTGAATAAATCAAGTGCCGTTCTGCCGTCGTGCGCCGTTATAACGCTGAAGCCGTCCTTTTCAAAATAGAGCTTTATAAGCTCCGCGATGTGCCTGTCGTCGTCCACGGCTAAAATTTTATTGTTCATTTTATTCCATCCTTTCATACAGTAAAAAAATTTTCCATAATAACAGTATAACATATTTAAAAAAAATAATAAAGCCCCTTGCATAAATCTTTTAAATGTTATATAATAAATTCATAATTTTTTAACAAATCAACGCGCGTCAATCGCCCGATTCGCAGAAACGGCAATCCGGACGATTTTTCGGCGCGCTTAAAAAAGAAAAAGGAGCCAATGAAAATCAGATGAAATTAGGAATAGTAGGATTGCCAAACGTAGGAAAATCAACGCTGTTTAACGCGATAACGCAGGCGGGCGCGGAGAGCGCGAACTACCCGTTCTGCACGATAGAGCCGAACGTCGGCATAGTTGACGTTCCCGACGAGCGCTTGGACAAGCTCGCGGAAATGTATAACCCGAAAAAAATAACCCACGCGTATATAGAATTCGTGGACATAGCCGGACTTGTAAAAGGCGCGTCTAAGGGCGAGGGCTTGGGCAACAAGTTTTTGTCGCACATACGCGAGGTTGACGCGATAGTGCATGTGGTTCGCTGCTTCGAGGACGACAACATAACGCACGTAGACGGCAGCATAGATCCGCTCAGAGATATAGAAACGATTTCGCTGGAATTGATTTTCTCGGATCTGGAAATAATCGACCGCCGCATAGACCGCACGAAAAAGGCTATGAAGGGCGACAAGTCTCTCGCGAAGGAGCTTGAAATGTTAGAGCGCGTAAAAGCGGCTCTGGAGAACGGCAAGCCCGCGAGGAGCCTCGAATACGACGAGGAAGAAGCGGCGATAATGAAGGAAATTTCGCTCATTTCGATGAAGCCGGTGATCTACGCGGCGAACGTCGCCGAGGACGATTTCGCGAACGGCATAGAGAACAATAAATACGTAAAAGCGGTATCGGAGCTTGCGGCAAAGGAAAACTCGCAGGTCATGCCCGTGAGCGCGAAAATAGAGGAAGAAATAGCGCAGCTTGACGGCGAGGAAAAAGCGATGTTCTTAGAAGAACTTGGCATGAGCGAATCGGGACTCGACCGTCTGATAAAAGCGAGCTACACGCTTTTGGGCTTGATAAGCTACCTTACCGCCGGCGAGCCGGAGGTGCGCGCGTGGACGATAACGCGCGGCACAAAAGCGCCTCAGGCGGCGGGCAAGATACACAGCGATTTCGAGCGCGGCTTTATACGCGCCGAGGTTGTGCACTACAACGACTTAATGGCTTGCGGCTCGATGGCGGCGGCGAAGGAAAAAGGACTCGTCCGCAGCGAGGGCAAGGAATACGTAATGCAGGACGGCGACGTTGTGCTGTTCAGATTTAATGTGTGATAAAATGCTTGAAAAAATACGAAATATAATAAACGACAAGGGCGGCATGGGAAAATTTATCCGTTATGTGTTCGTAGGCGGCAGCGCGGTAATAGTGGATTTCGCGGTATTTGAAGTGATCCTGTTCATTCTCGGAAAGGACAACACATTCATCGTATTCTCGCACACGATCGAGCCGGAAAAAATAGCGAACACCGCCGCCGTAATAATAGGCTTTATATACAGCTTCATATTAAATCGCACATGGGCGTTCAAATCGAAATCGAACGCGGTGCGGCAGATAATACTGATGATAATTCTGCTCGCGTTCAACACCTTCGTTTCCAACGAGGCGATCTCGTTCATGGGCAGGGGCTTAAACATTCCGTTTACGCTTGCAAAACCGATAATGCAGGTTGTGGTGGCGGTATGGAACTATTTTATATATGACAAAATCATTTACAGGAGTTGAAAAATATTGGACAAGATGCTCTCGGTAGTCATGCCGATATACAACGAAACGCAGATAGCGGTAGGCGTGGAGCGCACGATCGGCGTGCTCGAAAACGCAAATATCCCCTACGAGCTTATCCTCGTTGACGACGGCTCAACGAACAACGCGTGGAACGAAATGACCGATCTGGCGGCGAAGCATGAAACGATAACGGCTATAGCGTTAAGCCGCAACTTCGGCAAGGAAAGCGCGCTTTGCGCGGGGCTTGACGCGGTGCGCGGCGACTGCTGCGTGTGCATAGATTCGGATATGCAGCACCCGCCCGAGATAATCCCCGAAATGTACCGCCTTTGGCGCGACGAGGGCTACGAGGTCGTTGAGGGAGTAAAAAAAGCGAGAATCAAGGAAAACCCGATTTACCGCTTTTGCGCGAAATCCTTCTACGGAATACTCAAAAAAATATCGGATATAGATCTACAGAACGCGTCCGACTTCCGCCTGCTCGATAAGCTCGCGCTCGAAGCGTGGCGCTCGATGCCGGAAAAGGAAACGTTTTTCCGCGGTATGTCGTCATGGATAGGATTCCGAAGAACGCAGGTGTATTTCGAGGTAGCCGAGCGCGAGATCGGAACGTCGAGATGGTCAACGAAGGCGCTCGTGCGGCTCGCGGTAAACGCGATAACGTCATATTCGTCCGTGCCGCTGTATTTCGCGACGATGTTCGGAGTGCTGTTTCTGCTGTTTTTCGTGGTAATGTTCGTTCAGACGCTTTATATGAAGCTCAGAGGCTACGCGCAGAGCGGCTTTACTACGGTAATTATTTTACAGCTTATAATCGGTTCTGTAATTATGATAAACATAGGCATAATCGGCATTTATATAAAGAAAATCTACGAGGAAGCGAAAAACCGTCCGCGCTACATAGTGCGGCGCGTTGTGAGGGGAAAGAGCGATGACGATCCTGAATAATATTTTCCTGTACGCGGCGATAGCCGTATGCGTTTTGGCGCTTGCGCTGAATATAACTAAATTCAGCGGCGCAAAGGCGCTTACCGAGCGTACGCCGGAAATGAAAAACGAAATATATAACATTCTCATAGGCGTGATCGCGGCGGCAGCGGTGTTTATCCGCATATATAAATTCGGCTCTGTCCCCGGCGGAATGAATCAGGACGGCGCGATGGCTGCCGTGGACGCGAAAGCGCTTGCCGACTATGCCACGGACCGTTTCGGAATGTGGCTGCCTGTGCATCTTACGGCTTGGGGCTACGGACAAATGAGCGCGCTATTGTCGTATTTAATGGTACCGTTCATAAAAATCGGCGGACTTTCGGTATTTACAGCAAGGCTGCCGCAGCTTTTGGCGAGCCTCGCGGGGCTTGTCTGCCTGTATCTGTTCATACGCGACGCGTTCGGCAAGATCCCCGCGCTCATAGCCGCGGCGTTCGCGGCGATAAACCCGTGGCACATACTGCAAAGCCGCTGGGCGCTCGACTGCAATCTCTACCCGCAGTTTTTTATGATGGGAATATATTTTCTTCATAAAGGAATAAACCGCCGTTTGCATCTCATAATTTCGATGATAATATTCGGCTTGTGTATGTACTGCTACGGCATATCTATTTACACAATGCCGGTCTTTCTGCTTGCCGCGTGCGTGTATCTGCTCGCGGCGAAGCGCATAAAAATCAAGGACGCGGTTATCGCGCTTGTAGTGTATCTTCTCGTGGCATGGCCCTTTATCACGACAATGGCGATAAATTTCCTGAAGCTCGACAGCATAAAAACGCCGTTTTTCACAATCCCGTATTTTCCGGACAGCGTCCGCTCGAACGACATACTGTTCTTCTCGGACAATATTGGACAGCAGCTGATCTCCAATTTCAAGCAAATGATGAACGTAACGCTGCTGCAAAGACCGGACTTACCGTGGAACGCGATAGACAAATTCGGTACGATGTACCTTTTCTCGATGCCGTTTGTGATAACGGGAATAATCGCGCTCGTTAAGGACTACAGAAAAAACGCGGGCGCAATACTCGCGCTGATTTTTCTGCTCACCGGAATGTGGTGCGGACTTACGACAAACGGAGTAAACATAAATCGCATAAACATAATCTACTACCCGATAATCATAATGGCGGGCATAGGGATTTATTTTGTGGTAAAGCAGATAAAATACTCGCATTTCCCGATAGCGGCGGCGTATATAACGGCATTTGCGATTTTTGCCGTAACATATTTTACCTCATATGCTGATACGATGGACGTATATTTTATGAAGGACTTTCAGGAGGCGGTAGAATCGGTAAAGGACGCGGACGCGGACAAAATCTACATCACCGCCGACAGCCAGTACGAAGGCTCGCGGAACGTGAGCGAGATTTTGACACTGTTCCGCCACAAAACGGATGCGGAATACTATCAGGGCAAAAAAACCGACGCGGACGGCAGGACCTTTGATGAGAAATACGTTTTCCAAAGCATAAAAGATATAGATATAGACTCGAACGAGGACGCGGTATACGTGGTGACAGCGGACGATTTGCGGTATTTCGACGGAAGCGAATATAATTTTGAAAGCTTTGGAAATTATTACACGGTAAAGAGAAAGTAGGCGGCACAAATGGATAAAATAAGCATTATAGTTCCGTGCTACAACGAGCAGGAAGCGATACCGGCGTTTTATAAAGCCGTCACCGAGACGGCGGCAAAGATAAGCGGCGCGGAGTTTGAATATATTTTCGTAAACGACGGCTCAAAGGATAAGACGATCGACGTCATAAAAGAGCTTGCACAGCGGGACGGCAGAGTTAAATATGTTTCATTTTCGCGCAATTTCGGCAAGGAAAGCGCGATGTACGCAGGCATGGAGTACGCGTCGGGCGATTACGTCGCGATAATGGACGTGGATTTGCAGGATCCGCCCGAGCTTCTCGCCGAGATGTACGATAATTTAAAAAGCGGCGAATACGACTGCGTCGCGTCAAGACGCGTAAACCGCAAAGGCGAAGCGAAGATCCGCTCGTTTTTCGCGCGCTGCTTCTACAAGCTGATAAATAAGATATCGCAGACCGAAATAGCCGACGGAGCGCGTGATTTCCGCATGATGACGCGCCAAATGACGCAAAGCATACTGAGCCTTTGCGAGTACAACCGCTTTTCAAAGGGCATATTCGCGTGGGTGGGCTACAATGTAAAATGGCTCGAATTTGAAAACCGCGAGCGCGTTGCGGGCGAAACAAAGTGGTCGTTTTCAAATACTCGATAGACGGTATAGTCGGCTTTTCCACGATGCCGCTGACAATAGCGGCGTTTATGGGAATGCTGCTGTTCGCTATCTCGCTCGCCGGAATAATATTCGTAATAGTAAGGCAGCTCGTATGGGGCGGCAGCGCCTACGGCTGGTCGTCTACGATATGTATACTGCTCCTGATAAGCGGAATACAGCTTTTCTGTATAGGAGTTTTGGGGCAATATCTCGCGAAAACATATCTCGAGGTTAAAAGAAGACCTATTTATATAACAAAAGAAACAAATGTTATATCGCTAAAACAACGCTGATAACCTCAGATTCAAGTGACGGGAGGACAAGACAGATGAATTTATTTACTGGTTTGACGGAGCATATTGATATTGTCAATTATTGTTTTACCGTTTTGTTTATTTTTCTTGGACTGGCGGCAATATTAAAAATGCTTATTTATGACAAAAGGCATCAGCCGCTTAAAAGAGCAGCCATGCGTGAAAGCGTGTATTATATTGCGTTTGCCGTTATAGGAGTGGTCGGTTTGGCGGTTCGCCTGTATAAATTCGGAGCGGTTCCGGCCGGAATACACTATGACGAAGCTATGTCCGCAGTCGACGCGAAGGCTCTCGCCGACCACGGAACAGACCATTACAGAATGTCTCTTCCCGTTCAGATGCAGGCGTGGAAAAAGGCGCAGCAAAGCGCGCTGCTCGCTTATATAACAGCGCCGTTTGTGAAAATTTTTGGATTGACACCGTTAGCAACGCGGCTTCCTATGCTTCTGTTGAGCATAGGCGCGGGAGTGTGCTTCACGCTGCTGATAAAGGATTTATTTGATAAAAAGACAGCGTTAATCGCGGCGTTCCTTATTGCGATAAACCCACTGTATTTTTTGCAGAGCCGCTGGGCGCTCGACGCATACACTATGCCGCATATGTTTATCATATCAACATATTTTCTGAACCGCGGGTTTAAGAACAAAAAGCTGTTGTATCTGTCAATGGTTTTGTTCGGGATTACAATGTATTCATATACACTCTCTATGTTCTGTGTCCCGTTAACGCTGGTGCTTCTCGCGTTGTATATGATTGTCACAAAAAAAGCGAACATACGAACGATCCTGATATGCGCGGCAATATATACGGTTGTATCACTTCCGGTTTTTGTATGCATGTTTATAAATCTTATAAAAGCCGATACGATCCATCTCGGACCATTCACAATACCTTATTTTGCGGAAAGTCAGCGACGCGGCGATATGATTTTCTTTGTGGAAAATCCCACGGCACAGTTATGGAACAATATTAAGGAAATGTATAACGCTTTGATACGTCAGAGCACGTCGATTCTCTGCGTAACCGGATTCGGAACGTACTTCTTGTTCTCGGTACCGTTGATGCTTCTCGGCGTGTTCGCCGTAATTCGGAGCAAAAATAAACATGCCGCCGCTTTTCTGTCGGCTGTAACGCTCGGTGTCATAGCTATCGGACTGATTACTCCTGCAACGGTCGAATGGCGGCTTGCGATATTTGTTTACACGGCGGCTGCGTTGTGCGCCGTGGGACTGCGGTTCATTTTTGACGAACTGCGCGCCGTAGGTCTCGCGGGAATCGCGGCGTACTGCGTGGCGTTTGTGATGCTGTTCGCGTCGTATCATACGAGCTATGTCGGCTTTTCGCACCGCCTGTTTTTTGGCGGCTTCGGTGACGCGCTTGAATATATGAGTACTGTTGACGCGGATAAATATTATATAACCGAAGAGTCGCAGTTTCAGAATTCAAAGGATGTAAGCGAGATTTACACGCTGTATTATCACGAAATAGATTCGGAGTATTTTCAGGGAAAAACAAATATACAGGACGGAATCGAGCGCCTGCCGTATGCGGAGCGCTATATATACGGACATATCCTGCCGGAAAATATAAAGCCCGATGAAAACGCAGTATATCTTGTACCGGATTACGAGGTGCAGTATTTCGATACATCAAAATATGACTTCAGGCAATTTGAAGGCTGGCAGGTAAATTACACGGTTGTAACAAAAAAACAATAAAATAAATCCGCGGCGCGCGGATTTGGGAATGAGGTACAAAATGAATAAGATCAAAGCAGTAAAGGAAAATTTATTCCCGAACGGAGAAAAAAATAGGGGATTTATCATATATGTAATAGGCATAGTTATTATTACAATATTGATGCTCCTTAATTCCGTTACGGACAATACGTTGTCGTTCGATATATCCTCCGGCAATTTGTCGGACGGATACTATTCATACACTCCGCATTTGTCTCTCCCAGCGGGAACGTATACCTTCACCGCAAACAGCGGCTCGGAGATTATTATAACAAAGCCCGACGGCGGCGAATTCGGCGAAGGAACCGGAGAAGCTGAGGCGGTTCTCAAAAAGGACGAGAGTGAAATTATTATAAAATCAAATTCTTCCACCATATCAAGCGTACAGATTAAACGGAGTATACCTATTTTTAGCGACAACATTTTTATTTCTCTGATGATGGCGGCGCTTTTGCTTTATATAGGGTATATATATTTTGCAAAAAACAGTGAACCGAAGCGATTGGCTGTTATCATCACACTCATAGCGGTTTCTGTATACGCGACATATCCGCTTTTTTCGGACTATTTAAGCTACGGACAGGACCTCAATTTTCACCTGTTCAGAATAGAAGGTATAAAAGACGGACTTTTATCGGGACAATTCCCCGTACGCGTAGATCCTACTCACAATAACGGTTACGGCTACATAACGGCGAGCGTATATCCGAGCCTGTTTCTGTATTTTCCCGCGCTTCTGCGGCTTTGCGGCGTATCGCTTGTAACGGCATATAAAATGTTCTTATTCGCGGTAAACCTCGCCACGGCGTTTATCATGTACGGCTGCACAAAGAAAATAACAAAATCACGCTTCGCCGGACTGTTCGCGGCAATAGTATACACGCTCTCCACATGGCGCATAGAAAATATGATTTACAGAGCTGCAATAGGCGAAACACTCGCGATGACGTTTTTCCCCGTAGTTATACTCGGTCTTTACGAAATTTTCAAGGGCGATAAATCAAAATGGTGGGTATTCGCGCTCGGATGCAGCGCAATTTTCCATTCGCATGTGATAAGCTGTATATTTGTCGCGCTTATGACGATTACTGCGCTGATAGTATTTTGGCGGGATATTGTATCGGATAAACGCTGGCTTGGACTTATCAAGGCGGCTGCTGTAACCGTACTTATAAACGCGTGGTATCTGCTGCCGTTTATCACCTATTACTTTGGAACGGATATGAACATACAGCACACTCCGGCAAACACCGAATACTTCTCCGATTCAATCATTCCGGCGGAGATGTTTAATTTCTTCAATGATAAATTCGGATATTCGCAGCTCCTTCCGCTCGGTATACGCGGAGATATGTCTCTTTCGCTCGGCGTTGGCGTAACCTTCTGCTTTATAATAGCGGCGATGTATGTCATATTCGGTAAAAAGGATAAACTTCGCGATGATTCCTTTAATAAAATGATGTTTCTGTTCGCGGTGTTTATAATGTTTATGGCAACTACCCTGTTTCCGTCGGAGCTTTTCCAAAAAACAAAGCTTTTCAACGCGTTTGCCGGAACAGTGCGTATGCCGTGGAGATTTTTAAGTCTCGCGTCGCCGATTATATGTATAGTTGCCGCCGCGGCGGTACAGAGCGCAGCAAAGAGTGATACGGCAAAGAAGATTGTAATAGGTGTAACCTGCTTAATATGCGCAATATCTTTTTCGGTATTCGGCACGGCATACACTACGAATTATGACGCAGCGATGCGTATTGGACAATCTGCTCCGCCGGATCACGCTTCCGGCTGGGATGACGAATACTTTCCCTATGGGACAACCATATCGGAGCTTACGCCCGAAAAATACGAAACCTCCGGCGTGACGATAACGGATTACAAAAAACGCGGCACAAATATAACGCTCGAGGTTTCGGGCGCGGACGCGGGAGACTATGTGGAGGTTCCGCTCTTGTATTACAAGGGCTACACGGCGAAGGATGACAACGGAAATAAGCTGACCGTGGAAAACGGAGAAAACAACGTCGTCCGCGTAAATACAGAAAGCGGTACACAGCAGATAAAGATAAAATATTCAGGCACGGCAAGCGGAAAAGCGGGCTGCGCGGTGACGCTTCTGACAATAGCCGCGTTGATTTTCCTGCGTTATTATAAAAAGAGAGAGAAAAAAGGGATAAAATCTTGAAATTTTCTTCAAAAAATTATATAATACCAATAATGACCAATCAAAAGGAGACGACAAAAAATGGACACAAAAAACATAACCATAGCATATATCGGCGGCGGCTCGCGCGGCTGGGCGTGGGGGCTTATGAGCGACCTCGCGGCGCAGGATCTGCTATGCGGCACGGTCAAGCTCTACGATATTGACCGCGAAGCAGCGGAAGCGAACGAGGTGATCGGCAATAAGGCGCAGTATGCCGAGGGAGCGAAAAGCGCTTGGAAGTACAAAGCCGTGGACTCATTGAAGGAAGCGCTCACGGGCGCGGATTTCGCGGTATTATCAATTCTTCCCGCGACGTTTGATGAAATGGAATCGGACGTTCACGCGCCCGAAAAATACGGCATATACCAGTCGGTGGGCGACACGGCGGGACCGGGCGGACTTGTAAGAGCGCTCCGCACGGTACCGATGTACGAGGTAATAGCGGAAGCGATAAAGGAATACGCGCCCGACGCGTGGGTTATAAACTACACAAACCCGATGTCGCTGTGCGTTCGCTCGCTCTACGAGGTATTTCCGCAGATAAAGGCGTTCGGCTGCTGTCACGAGGTATTCTCGACGCAGGAGCTTCTCGCGTGCGCGCTCAAGGAAATGCGCGGCATAGAGGGCGTAACAAGAAACGACATCAGCGTAAACGTGCAGGGCATCAATCACTTCACATGGCTCTCGGACGCGTGGTACCGGGACATAAACTTAATGGACGTATACAAGGAATTTGTTGATAAATACTACGAATCCGGCTACATACAGGACGAGTCGAACCACTGGATGAACAGCACATTCGCCTGCGCGCAGAGAGTAAAATTCGACCTGTTCAAGCGCTACGGCGAGATAGCGGCGGCGGGCGACAGACACCTTGCCGAGTTCATGCCGGGCAAAACATATCTTGCCGATCCCGAAACGGTTAAAAGCTGGATGTTCGGGCTTACGACCGTCGCGTGGAGAAAAGAGGATTTAAAAAACAGACTTGAAAGAAGCGCGAAGCTCTGCTCGGGCGAGGAGGAGTTCAAGCTCCGCAAGACGGGCGAGGAGGGCGTAAATATGATGCAGGCTCTTTGCGGCTGCAAAACGCTCGTGTCAAACGTGAACCTCCCGAATATCGGACAGGCTCCCGACCTCCCGATGGGCGCGATAGTCGAAACCAACGCGGTATTCCGTCACAACACTGTAAAGCCGATATGCGCGGGCAGGATGAACAACGAGGTGCATAACATGGTCGCGCGCCACGTAGGGAACCACGAAACAATCATAAAAGCGGCTCTAACGCGCGATAAGGATCTGGCGTTCGCGGCGTTCATAAACGATCCGCTCGTAACGTGCAGTCTGAGCGATTCAAAGAAGCTGTTTGACGAAATGCTTGAAAACACAAAGGCATATCTACCGGGTTGGAACATCTAAAAAACCCAAACTTAGGAAAGGAATTTGTCTCATGAAAGGTTTGGAAACCGAAAACCTTGACGCGCTGTATAACGCGGTGCTCGAATTAAAAACGCTTGACGAGTGCAGGCGTTTTTTCGACGATTTATGCACTATTTCGGAGCTTCGCTCTATGGCGCAGCGCATGGAGGTCGCGCTTATGCTGAGCGACGGACGCGTATACACCGACATAGAAGCCGAAACGGGCGCGTCGGCGGCGACGATAAGCCGCGTGAACCGCTGTATAAATTATGGAAAAAACGGCTATAATATAGTGATAAACAGATTAAAGGATAAGGGTGAACAAGAATGAGCAGCTATTCCGATTTCGCCTATATTTACGACCGTTTAATGCGCCGCGACGTGAACTATGAAAAAATCGCGGATTATATCGAAAACATCTTCGCGATGTATAACGTAGATCCCGAATTGGTATGCGATTTGGCGTGCGGCACGGGAAACGTGACGATCCCGCTCGCGAAGCGCGGCTACAACATGACAGGAGTTGACGCGAGCCCCGATATGCTAAATATCGCGCGTGAAAAAGCTGTCGGGCTTGACGTGCTGTTTCTCAATCAGAAAATGGAAAATCTCGATTTGTACGGCACAATGGGCGCGTTTACGTGCATGATAGACGGCGTAAACTACATAATCTCACCCGAATCGCTTTTAAAAATATTCACGCGCATAAAAACGTGCTTTCTCGATACGGACGGAATTTTCATATTCGACATAAGCAGCCGTCACAAGCTCGAAAACGTAATAGGGGACAACACCTTCGTACATTCGGACAGAAATATATTCTATACATGGCAGAACCGATATTTGAAGGACAAAAAAATCTCGGACATGATGCTGACGTTTTTCGTAAAGGACGGAGAAAATTACCGCCGTTTCGAGGAGCGCCACCTTCAGCGCGCGTACTCGGAAAAGGAGCTTTTGTATCTGCTCAAAAAAGCGGGCTTTGAACACGTTGACACATACGCCGCCCCGACCTTTGAAAAACCGAGTAAAAATACCGAAAGAATAGTGTTTGTATGCCGATAATTCGGCATTTTTCCGCTTGCAAAGTTTTAAAAAATATGGTATAATATATAATGAATATAATGTGATTTAATCAAACAATTTCGGAGGATAAATATGGCAAAGAAGTCAAATGAAAAAGAACTGGATATGTCGATAATCGAAAACCAAAAAATCGTCGACGTCGACTTAGACAGGGAAATGCGCAAGTCCTATATCGACTACGCGATGAGCGTTATCGTCGCCCGCGCCCTCCCCGACGTGCGCGACGGCATGAAGCCGGTTCACCGTCGTATTCTCTACGATATGTACGAATCGAACCTGCTCTATGAGAACGATTTCAAGAAATCGGCGGCTACCGTCGGCGATGTTCTCGGTAAGTACCACCCCCACGGCGACTCGTCCGTGTATGACGCGATGGTACGTATGGCACAGGATTTTTCGCTGCGTTATCCGCTCGTGCAGGGCAAGGGCAACTTCGGCTCGATAGACGGCGACGGCGCGGCTGCGTATCGTTATACCGAGGCGAAAATGTCGAAGCTTTCGGCGCTGATGCTTTCGGATATCGAAAAGGAAACGGTCGATTTCGTACCGAACTACGACGATAAACTGAGAGAGCCTGACGTGCTCCCGTCGCGTTTCCCGAATCTTCTCGTAAACGGCTCGGACGGTATCGCGGTCGGTATGGCGACGAAAATTCCCTCGCACAACTTAGGCGAGGTAATAGACGGAATAATCGCGGTAATAGACGATCCGATGATTACGATCGACGAGCTTATGAACTATATCCAGGGACCGGACTTCCCGACAGGCGGCGTGATAATGGGCAGAAGCGGTATCCGCGCGGCGTATACCACAGGACGCGGCAGAGTAATTGTCCGCGCGAAGGCTGAGATAGAGGAGGACGCGAACGGCGCGAGCCGCATAGTTGTCACCGAGATCCCGTATCAGGTAAACAAGGCGCGCATGGAGCGCCATATAAACGACCTCGTCCGCGACGGCAAGCTCGAAGGTATAGCCTCCACGAGCGACGAATCCGACGAAAACATACATTTTATCATAAAATTAAAGCGCGACGCGAACCCTAACGTAGTGCTCAACAACCTCTACAAATTCACGCAGATGCAGGACACATTCGGTGTAATTTTGCTCGCCCTTGTTGACAAGCAGCCTAAAATACTGAATCTGCGCGAAATGATAGACCACTACATCGCCCACCAGGAGGACGTAATAAAGCGCCGCACGAACTTTGACCTGACAAAGGCAAAAGACAGAGCGCATATCTTGGAGGGCTATATACTGATAATCGACAACATAGACGAAGCTATCCACATCATACGCGCCTCGCGCGGCATCCCCGAAGCGAAAGCGGCTCTCTGCGAGCGCTTCAGCCTCGACGACGTGCAGGCGACGGCGATAGTGCAGATGCAATTAGGCCGTTTATCCGGCATGGAGCGTGAGAAAATAGAAACCGAATACAGCGACCTTACCGAAAAAATAGCGGAGCTTGAGGACATTCTCGCCCATGAGGAGCGCGTGCTCGAAATAATCAAGACAGACCTTCTCGATATAAAGGAAAAGTACGGCGACGAGCGCCGCACGGAGATAGCTATGGCGGTCAACGACTTCGAGGACGAGGACTTGATAGACGAGGAAGAAACGATCGTAACGGTAACGCACAACGGTTACGTAAAGCGTATGCCGGTAGACACATACCGCAGCCAAAGACGCGGCGGACGCGGCATAACGGGCATAACCACCCGCGACGAGGACTTCCCCGAGCACCTGTTCACAACGTCCACCCACGACAACATACTGTTCTTCACAGACCGCGGCGTTGTGTATAAGCTCAAGGGCTACCAGATACCCGAAGCCGGCAGACAGGCGCGCGGCATGGCGATAGTAAACCTTCTCCCGCTCGAGCAGGACGAAAAAATCACGGCAATGATACCGATCCACAGCTTTGAGGAAGGCAAATACCTAATGTTCGTCACCAAGAGCGGCACGGTAAAGAAAACCGATTTAATGAGCTTTGCGAAGATCCGCGCGGGCGGTCTGCGCGCGATAGAGCTTGCCGAGGACGACGAGCTTATGCGCGTAAAGCTGACCGACGGCAAGCAGGATCTGATAATAGCGACACACGACGGCTACGCGATACGCTTCAATGAATCGGAGGTACGCGCGATGGGCAGAGTTGCGCGCGGCGTTCGCGGCATACGGCTTCGCAATGGCGATTACGTGATAGGCGCGAGCCTCGCGAAGGAGGATTCGGAGCTTCTAATCGTCACCGAAAACGGATACGGCAAGAAAACTGCTCTCGATGAGTACAGAGCGCAGACACGCGGCGGAAAGGGCGTATTCACATACAAAATAACGCAGAAAACCGGCAAGCTCGCCGGAATGAAAGCGGTAACGCCGGAGGACGACATAATGCTGATTACCTCGGACGGCGTGGTTATTCGCATACATTCCGATGAGATAAGCACCTACGGCAGACAGACTCAAGGCGTGCGCGTAATGCGTCTTGACGAGGGCGTGAACGTGGTAAGCATCGCGAGAACCGAAAGGGAAGAGGAAAATC
>CANQXJ010000004.1 GCA_947627795.1 uncultured Clostridia bacterium | reverse complement strand
AAAAAACGCTGCCGCTGCTCGCAAAGGCGGCTCTCTCGTGCGCGAGGGCGGGAGCGGATATTATCGCGCCGTCGGACATGATGGACGGAAGAGTCGGCGCTATTCGCTCAGAGCTTGACAAAAATGGGTTTGAAAACACTCTTATTATGGCTTACAGCGTGAAATATTCGTCGGCATTTTACGGACCGTTCCGCGACGCTGCCGACAGCGCGCCGTCGTTCGGCGACAGGAAAACGTATCAGATGGATTACCGCAACGCTCGCGAGGCTGTAATCGAAACGGAGCTTGACATCGCGGAGGGCGCGGATATTATCATGGTAAAGCCGGGTATTGCGTATCTCGACATCGCCAAAACCATACGCGAAAAATTCAACGAGCCGCTCGCGATATATCAGGTGAGCGGAGAGTATTCAATGATAAAAGCCGCCGCGCTCAACGGCTGGCTCGACGAGAAGGCGGTCGTTATGGAAAGCGTGACTGCGATGAAACGCGCCGGCGCGAAAATTATTATCACATATTACGCGAAGGAAATAGCGAAGTGGCTGGAGGAATAAAATGTACCCCGTAATGCTGAATGTAAAGGATCGCCTATGCGTCATAATCGGCGGCGGAGAAGCCGCGCGTATTAAGGCAGCGGCGCTTGTGAAAGAGGGCGCGGCGGTGAAAATCATAAGCCCGGAGCTTAACGCGGATTTTTCGGAATTAAACATAGAATATGCCGCAAAAAGCTATGAAAAAATCGATTTAAACGGCGCGTTTATCGCAGTCGCCGCAACAGATGACGAGGAGTTAAATCGGCGGATTGTGTCCGACGCGGCGAAGCTCGGTATTCTTGCTCTTAACGCATCCGATTCAACGGAGTCGGATTTTATTCCTATGGCGTACACCCGAAGCGGCGATATAACGGCGGCTGTTTCGACAAACGGAGCGTATCCCCTGCTCGCGCAAAAAATCCGTTCCGAGGTTGATATTGAAGCGTACGGCAAAATCTGCGGTATTTTGAAAAAAGCGCGGACGGAAATACTTTCAAAAAGCATAACAAAGGACGCGAAAAAAGCGCTTCTCGGCGCGCTTGTTACGGACGAAATGCTAACGCTCGGGAAACGCGACTTACAGGCGTTTGAAAGGGCGGTAAGGAGGATAGCAAGCATATGAAAAAAGCGATTCTCGTTGTAAGCTTCGGGACGAGCTATCCCGAAGTTATTGAAAGATGTATAGCTCCGGTCGAGCGCGCGGTCGCGGTCGCTCATCCGGAATACGAAGCGCGGCGCGCGTTTACGAGCGGTATGATTATACGCAAATTAAAAAGCGTTTACGGCATTGAAATTGACGACATAAAAACCGCGCTCGCAAGGCTTTCGGACGAGGGATTTGACGAGGTTGTCTGCGTTCCGACGCATATTATCGGCGGCTTTGAATATGACAAGGTTTACAATACGGTATCGGAATACGCTGATAAAATGAAAATAAAAATTACAAAGCCGCTGCTGCATTCCTCGGACGCTTTCGCAGAGGTAATTGACGCGCTTAATATTAAAAACGACGGCGTGCTGCATATTCTTGTCGGTCACGGCACGGAGCACGAGGGTAATCTGATTTATTCGGCATTTGAAAATAAAATAAAATCGCTCGGTTATTCCAATGTTCTCGTCGGCACTGTGGAGTGTCATCCCGATTTGGATAAAACACTCGAAAACGCGGAAAAAACCGTATACAAAAATGTTATACTATCCCCTCTTATGCTCGTCGCGGGAGAGCACGCGAAAAACGATATCTCGGTTGAATGGAAAAACGCGTTTGAGAAGAAAGGTTTTTCCGTAAAATGCGATTTGCGGGGCTTGGGCGAGTATGAAGCGATACAAAAAATATATAGTAATTTTTAGTAAATTTACAAGTCAGGACTTAGCGAAAACCGCGCTGTGTCCGGACTTGTTTTTTTATGCCATGGAAACGGCTTCAAATCGGGCTTTCGGAGGAATGCATTACCATTGAAATACGTCCCTTAAAGTGTTATTATTGCATTGCAGTCTGAATTTTTAACAACAAATTTAAGAAGGAGTGAAGATAAATGTCAATGATTCCATCAATTATTCTTTCCGCCATACTTTCATGCGGCAGCGCTGTTCCCGCTGATGTGCAGCAAGCCGTCTGCGATATTCAAAACGGCGGCTGTCAGGGCAATACATATAACGAAAGCATTTGCAAGCTGAGCGATGTTCTCCATAATTCGGGTATAGATATATTCGTAAACGGATACAATTGCTCTTTGGATGAAATTCTTAACAACTATTTCGGCTGCGGAAATTCAGGAAACGATCAGACTGCTCCTGTTCCCGAAGCCACGCCGGTTGTTCCCGAGGCTACGCCCGAACCCGTTGTTCCGGAGATTACGCCCGAGCCGGTGGTTCCCCAAATCACGCCCGAGCCTGCGTTACCCGAGGTGACAGCGAAGCCGGTTATTCCCACAGCCGCTCCGACGCGCGCTCCGCAGGCGACGCAAGCTCCGCAGGGCGACAGCTCTTACGCGTATCAGGTGATCGAGCTTGTCAATCAGGAGCGCGCGAAATACGGACTTTCCGCTCTGTCCGCCGATGAAACGCTGATGAAGGCGGCTCAGACACGCGCTGTCGAAACCGTCAGAAGCTTCGCGCACACAAGACCCGACGGCTCAAACTTCAGCTCGGTGCTTTACGAGTACGGCGTAAACTACCGCTCGGCGGGCGAAAATATCGCGTATGGTCAGCGCACGCCGCAGGAGGTAGTAAACGCGTGG
The DNA here is from genome assembly GCA_947627795.1 of uncultured Clostridia bacterium. Classification (GTDB taxonomy): domain Bacteria; phylum Bacillota; class Clostridia; order UBA1381; family UBA1381; genus CANQXJ01. Next base: position 72,281 of record CANQXJ010000004.1, on the reverse strand, counting down.
ATGAACTCGTCCGGTCACAGAGCGAACATTTTAAACAGCCGTTACGGCAAAATAGGCGTGGGCTGCTATAAAAACGGCAGCACGTATTATTGGTCGCAGTTGTTTACGGATTGAGATTGGTTGGATGAAAACGGGATAAGACAGTGTTGATTTTATGGAGGACTGTCTTTAAAATGCAAGAACGGCATACCTCGTAAATTGCGGTATGCCGTTCTTGCGTTTTAAAATTAGTTTAATTATGAAAGCGGCACTTCGACTGCGCCGCACAGCGGACGCGCACCGGCAAGACTGTCCCATATGAATATCTTTACGCTGTCCGCCGCTTCGGATTTTATATTCACCGTCTTTTCATTATCGCCGGAGAAAAGATTTTCCGAGCCTATGCCTGCCAAACGTCCGTCCTTATACGACGCCGCGATAACCTTTCCCGAACTTTCCGCATTTATTATTTCCACCGTTACACTGTAGCCGTCCGCGGTCTCCGCCACCTCGGATACGCCTGCTATTTTGAGATCGACAACTCCGTAATTGTAGTGCTTGGCTGCACGCACCAGATTGTCGTTTTCACCGCCCCAGTCGATCGCCTTCCATTCTTCCTTTGCTCCCTTGTAATATACGTCGCTGAAGGCGTCGCAGTAGCCAAACGCGTCTCTGCCGATAAACGTGACGCTTTCCGGGATTACGATGCTCGGCAGACCGTTGCAGCCGAAAAATGTGAAATCACCGATATACTCAACGCCGTCCGGTATTTCAATTTTTGTTAAATTCTCACAGTACCAAAACGCGAAATCCTCAATAGCGGTGACACCGCTTGGAATCATATATTCGCTTTCCGGTTTACCGTCCGCGTATTTTATAAGCGTCTTTCCCTCTTTATCGAACAGGCTGCCGTCTATCGAGCAATAATACTGATTTTCATCGCTGACATTTATAGCCGTAATATCGCTGCAGTTGTGAAACACCTGATAATCTATTTCAGTGACTCCCGCCGGTATTTCCACGCTTTTCAGGCTTATACATCCGCAGAACGCTTTATAATCGATTTTGGTAACGCTTGCGGGAATTGTTACGCTCTCCAAGCCGTAGCAGTCGCAAAAAGCATATTCGTCTATTGATATAACACCGTTTGGAATTTCTATATCCGTCAGGCTCGGGCAGTTGAAAAACGCTCTGATGCCTATAGATGTAAGGCTTTTTGACAGCTTTACGGTTTTTAAATTTTGACATCTCTCAAACGCGTATTCCGCAATGGCGGTAACGCTGTCGGGCATTATGTATTCGCTCTCCCGTTTGCCTATTGCGTATTGCATCAGTGTCTTCTGATCCTTATCGTATAAATTGCCATCCGGTGAGCTGTAACAGGGATTTTCTTCGCTGACATTTATGCTTGTTAAACTTCCGCATTCGTTAAACGCGCGCTCTCCGATACTGACAACGCTTTTCGGTATTGTAACGCTTGTCAGATTGTCGCAGCCGCCAAACGCGCTGCCGCCGACGGAAGTAACTCCTGTCGGTATTTCCACGCTCGTTAAGCCGTCACAGTATGCGAACGCGGCATCACCGATATATTTAACGCTCGCCGGAATTTCTATGTCCTTTAAAACGGTGCATCCCAAAAACGCGTCACTACCGATATAGGCTGCGTTATTAGACATTTTTACGCTTAATAAACTTTTGCAATACAAGAACGCGTCATTGCCGATATAGGTAACACTGTCCGGCATTTTTACGCTCGTTAAGCTGTCGCAATGATGAAGGGAATAATCTCCGAGCGCGGTTACCGGCAGATCGTTTATTTCATCCGGTATAACTATATCGACCGCGTTTTCATCGCAATCGGTAATTGTAACTCCCGCTCCGTCATCGTTTACCTTGTAATACAACTCGCCGTATTGCGTTCCGTCATATGCGTTTGCGGCGCAAGGGGTTAAAGCCGAGAGCATGGTAAACGCAAGTATCATGTTCATAATCCTCTTTTTCATTTTCTACCTCCGTAAATTTAGTATGATTTTAATTTGCCGCCTTAAAACTTTTCATAAAAAGTATATCATGTAAAAATCTGTTTGTCAACTAAAATAGATATAAATATACTACTTATAGTATACTATCAGGGTACACTATAAGTATGATAGGAGTGTTACGAATGCCATTGATGAATGATTTTTCCGTGAAGTTAAAAAAGCTGCGGCAAAGCAAGAATTACAGCCAGCAGGCATTGGCTGATAAGTTATCGGTTACAAAAAGCCTTATTTCAAGTTATGAGCAGGATCTGCGCCTGCCAAGTCTTGATATGCTTATAAAAATTTCAGCCGAGTTCGGCGTAAGCACGGACTATCTTCTTAATCTTGACAGACAAAAAACTATTAACGTCGAAAAGCTGACTGATGAACAAATCGCCATTGTTTCCAACACCGTAAATGAATTTATAAAGTTAAACGGGAAGTCCTGATAATCAGGGCTTTTTCTATTTAAGCAATTAAATACAGATATTATAAACTGTCAACTGTTTAAACAAAACCCCGCCTGAAAGCTTAATTTTGTACAATATACTGATTTTTCTCAAAAAATATTGTAAAAAAGAAAAAATAGGTGTATAATAGTCGCGTTTGAATGAAAAGAGGTATAAATATGATAAAACGTGAAAATATACGAAACATCGCTATAATCGCGCATGTTGACCACGGCAAGACCACTCTCGTTGACTCGATGCTCGCGCAGAGCGGGACGTTCCGCGAGAACGAGCAGGTCGAGGAGCGCGTTATGGACTCGAACGACCTTGAGCGCGAGCGCGGTATTACCATTCTTGCGAAAAACACTTCGCTCTATTATAAGGGCGTGAAAATAAATATTATCGACACGCCGGGGCATGCGGACTTCGGCGGCGAGGTCGAGCGCGGGCTGGAAATGGCGGACGGAGTGCTGCTGCTGGTGGACGCGTTCGAGGGCTGTATGCCGCAGACGCGGTTTGTGCTGTCAAAGGCACTGTCGCTTAATTTGCGCCCGATCATCGTCGTAAACAAGGTCGACCGCCCGAACGCGAGACCGTACGAGGTTGTTGACGAGGTGCTTGAATTGTTCATAGATTTAGGCGCGTCCGAGGAACAGCTCGACACGCCCGTAATTTACGCGTCGGGGCGCGACGGGTGGGCTACGGCTGAGTACAATCCCGAGAAGCCGAACAAGGATTTGACGGCGCTTTTCGACTTGATTTTAAACGAGATCCCATGCCCCGAGGGCGAGGACGACGGACCGTTCCAGATGCTTGTTTCGAACATCGACTACGACGAGTATACCGGACGTATCGCGGTCGGCAAAATTCAGCGCGGCTCGATAAAGACGAATATGCAGCTTTCCGTGTGCCATCCCGACGGCAGGATAACGTCTGGTAAGGCGGCGAAGCTTTACGCGTTCGAGGGCATAGGCAGAACGGCGGTAGACGAAGCCGGCACGGGCGACGTTGTGGCGATTTCCGGTATGACCGACATAAATATAGGCGAAACTGTATGCGATCCCGCGGCTCCCGAGCCGCTGCCGTTCGTGAAAATAGACGATCCCGTTCTGTCAATGACGTTCAGCGTAAACGACAGTCCGTTCGCGGGACAGGACGGAAAATTTGTAACCTCGCGGCACCTGCGCGACAGGCTTTTCCGCGAGCTTGACTCGAACGTTAGTCTGCGCGTCGAGGAAACTGACACGACAGAGGCGTTCAAGGTTTCGGGCAGAGGCGAACTGCATCTGTCGGTGCTTATCGAAAATATGCGCCGCGAGGGATACGAGTTCCAGGTTTCAAATCCGGTCGTAATTTACAAAACTATTGACGGAAAATTGTGCGAGCCTATCGAGCGGCTGACGGTGGATATTCCCGACGAGTATACGGGCGTTGTAATGGACAGCGTTATTAACCGCAAGGGCGAAATGACGAACATGACGCCAACCGCGCAGAATTATACGCGTCTCGAATTTCTCATTCCGTCGCGCGGGCTTATCGGCTACAGAAGCGAGCTTTTGACCGCGACGAAGGGTACGGGCATTATAAACAGCATACTCGAATGCTACGAGCCGTACAAGGGCGATTTCCGCGGACGCGGACGCGGCGTGCTTATCGCGTGGGAAAACGGCACGACGATTACTTACGGATTATACAACGCGCAGGAGCGCGGAACGCTGTTTATCGGTCCTAACGTTAAGGTTTACGAGGGAATGATCGTCGGCGAAAACGCGCGTTTGGAGGACGTTGTCGTAAACGTCTGCAAGCGCAAGCACGCGACGAACACGCGCGCCTCAGGTTCGGACGACGCTCTGCGGCTTGTTCCGCCGAAGGAAATGAGCTTGGAGCAATGCCTTGATTTTATTGCCGACGACGAGCTGCTTGAAGTAACGCCGAATCACCTGCGCATGAGGAAAAGAATACTGGAAACAGATTTACGCGCAAAGGCGCGCGCGCATGGGAAAAATTAATAATATAAAAATTAAGAATATTAAAACCTGCCGCAAAATTTTTCACGGCAGGTTATTTTAATTTCCGCATTCAATACTGATTTCGTTAAATACAGTTAAGTAATCATTAATGGTTTTCTTTGCCTTCTCATCGCCGCTCACGTCCATAATAACTCCGCCCTCGTGCATCATTATCGCGCGCGTGCCGTATTCGACGGCGTGGCGGAGATTATGCGTAACCATCAGCGTAGTGATTTTCTTCTCCTTTACCACCTTTTCCGTAAGCATCATAACCGTGTCCGACGATTTCGGATCGAGCGCGGCTGTGTGCTCGTCAAGGAGCAGCAGATCGGGACGGATCATCGTCGCCATAATAAGCGCGAGAGCCTGTCTTTGTCCGCCCGACAGCGCGCCTGCCGGAGTGCCCAGCCTGTTTTCAAGCCCCATTCCGAGAAGCTCCAGCTGCGAGCGGTAATAATTTCTGCGCTGCCGGTTCAATCCGCGCGACAGACCGTAGCGCTTGCCCTTGTTGTCGGCAATGGAAAGATTTTCCCATATAGTCATCGACGGACAAGTACCCATCGACGGGTTTTGGAAAACACGTCCTATTTTTTCGGCGCGTTTAAAATTCTTCTTCGGCGTTATATCGTTTCCGCCCAAAATCACGTTTCCGCTGTCCGGGGCTATGTCACCCGAAACGATATTGAGCATCGTGGTTTTGCCCGAGCCGTTCGAGCCTATAACGCTAACGAACTCACCCTCCTTTATTTCGAGGTTAAAGTCCGAAAACAGCGCCTTTTCATCCACCGTACCGGCGTTGAAAGTCTTGTAAATATGCGACAGTTTAAGCATCCCTCTTCACCCCGGCTTTCTTTTTTTTCAGAACAAACTCGTTGATCATCAGCGTAGCGATAAAGAGGATAGTAATCATAAGATTAGTGTCCTGTGAGCGCAGTCCGGCGGAAAGCGCAATTGAAATGCACGCCTTATATACTATCATACCGAAAATAACGCCCGTAGTCACGCGCAGGAACTTGATTTTCTTAAACACCGTAAGACCGATAATAACGGCGGCAAGTCCCATTACAACAGTACCCGTTCCCGAGCCGACGTTAAACGCGCGCCCGTACTGGCAGTAAACCGCGCCCGCGAGAGAAACAAGTCCGTTTGAAATCATCAGACCGATAATTTTGATAGTTCCGGGATTCTGCGCGAGCGTGATAACAAGCCCCTCGTTGTCGCCGACGCTTCTCAACAGGAATCCCGATTTTGTCCTCAAATACCAGTCCAGCACGAGCTTCGCAATCATCGCGATTACGAAAATAACGATAACCTTGGAATAAAGCGCGAGATGTCCCTCGCCGAAAAACGCCGCCGTAGTCGTGAAAATCGTTGTCGATTCCATGCTAAGGAAATCCGACGCTTTTCCGACTATGCTGTAGTTTATCGAATACAGCGCGGTCATCGTCAGAATACCGCAAAGAAGATTCCTTATTTTCAGTTTTACGTTAAATATACCGGTAAACATACCGGCAAGGCTTCCGGCGGCGAACGCCGCCAAAAGCGCGAGCCAGGGATTCAAACCGTTTCGTATCATCACAAAGCATACCGCGATCCCCAAGGGGAACGTTCCGTCAACCGAAAGATCGGGGAAATCCAGGATAGTGTACGTGATATATACGCCCATCGCCATGATGCCGTATATAAAGCCCTGCTCCAGTATGCCGATTATAAGCGCCTCAATCATGCTTCCGAAGGAGCGTTCTTAACTTCCGCTCTGTCCATGATAGACTGCGGAATTTCGAGGTTTACAGCAGCAGCCGCATCTGTGTTAACGGTAATTTTGCTCTCTGTCATTGTCTCATACGGGATCGCCGCGATATCCTCGCCCTTCAGAACTCTTGCCGCAATAACGCCCGCCTTATTTCCGAGCTCAACGTAGTCGATACCCGCCGAAGCGACGCAGCCGTTGCCGACCTGTTCCTCCTCCGAGCCGAATACCGGAATACCCTGCGCGTTAGCCTTTTCGAGAAGCACCGGAAGGTTATCAACGACCGTGTTGTCCGTCATATTTGAGAGGCAGTCGACCTGCTGAACGAGCAGATCCGCCGCCTGCGGGATTTCAGCCGCGTTAGACACGCCCTGCTCCACTATCTCAAAGCCGTATTCGGGCGCTTTTTCCTTATATAACTGTATTGTCGAAACCGAGTTAGCCTCGCTTGTCGTGTACATGATACCGATTTTCTTAGCGTCGGGCATCATTTCGCGGATAAGCTTAAGCTGCTCGTCAACCGGCAGCGCGTCCGAAACGCCCGTTATCCCGTCCATAGCCTCGGTTTCGCTCTTAGCAAGCTGAGCCGCGACCGGATCGGAAACAGCGTTAAACACAACGGGAATACCCGCCTCGAAGCAAGCGTTGTAAGCCGCCTGCGCCGACGGAGTCGCGATACCGCAAACAAGATCCATCTTCTGCGCCGCGAAATTCTGCGCTATCTGAGTATTCGTAGCGTCGTCCGCCTGTGCCGACTGAGCCGTGATTTCATACTCTATCCCCTCGGACTTAAGTCCCTCCTCAAAGCCTACGCGGCAGTTATCGAGCGACGGATGGTCGGCGTACTGAAGAACGCCGATTTTATAGGTTTCTCCCGTCGAAGCCGTATCCTCCGTACTGTCCGCCGTGCCAGAACCGCCGGAGCAGCCCGCGAGCGCCGCTGCCGAAAATGCTGCGGCAGCCGTAATTGCCAAAATTTTTTTCAATTTTTTCATTAAAAATCCCCCTGTAAAAATATATTTTTTCCGAAAAAACGAAAAAGCCCTCCGACAAGCCGGAAGGCTCAAAGACAAATTTAAACATGATTCTCAAACTCGTCCATATCTGATCTCGTCTTATCTAAAAACATTATACGCTTGTCAAAGTTATTTGTCAAGCATTTATCAATCAAAATTCATTATATAATATTCGAGAGGAATTTTAATTTTTTGAATTATATGACATACCCCAAAAGCTTAACACTTTTGGGGTAATATAGTTTGTATTTTACATCGTGCCGTTTTTAATATTTCCAAGCATTACCGCAAATTCGCCGCATGTAATGTTTGCCTGCGGATCAAAGCTGCCATCCTCGCGGCCGTGAATTATTTCCTTCATCGTGCAGAACATCACGCCGTCCATAGCCCAATCCGAAACTTTATCAAGATCGGAGTAGCCCATACGAACAGCCCACGAACCTACCGGTCCTTCGCCCTTATACGAGAAATAATTCGTTATGATAACAACCGCCTGCTCGCGCGTAATAGCGTCATCGGGACGGAATGTGCCGTCGCCGAAGCCTTTAATCAAGCCGTTTTCGGTAGCCCATGCCACATACGGAGCGTAGTAAGCGTTCGCGTCAATGTCCGTATATATATCGGTTTTGCCGTCTTTCGGAGCGCTCGCGAGATTTGCGAGAGCGTTTACCATCATTCCGCGAGTGAGCTTTACGTCGGGATCATATTCGCTTTCCGTAGCGGTTTTTACCACTTCATAGAACACGTCGTTTAAATATCCGTCGCCCTTTTGCGGTTCCATGATATCACCGGATACAAGAGCAACTATCTTATCGGGATTTGTCTGAGCCGGAATGCTTCTTGTTGAATTTGTGTAGAATACAACAAGTTTTCTTCCGTCTAAATCGGTATAGTCAATACGAATTTTAGTAGCGTTTGACGGAACTATGCTCGTGCTTTCGCTTGTGTTTATCACAAGGCTGTTTGCCGCGTTTACATATGAGCCTTCTTCCTCACCCTTTGTGTAAACGTCAACGTCATAATTACCTTCGGCGCCGTCCTTGTTTACTATAACAACATCGGCATAATACAACGGAGGATTTATTGCCGGTGCGGGCGAGCTTGCGTCTATGAACGCCGAGATCTTAACGTTGTGGAAATTCTCATCAAAAATATCAACAGGATCTCCGCTGTTATCGAGAATCGCCGCGTTTGTCACATTGATTCTGTAAGGCTCGCTTTCGCTGTCGTCCTTAACCTCAAGAGTTTTAACCTCTATCCCGTTTTCCTCGCTCTTTGACGCGCTTAAAATTTCCGCGTCCTTTCTTACATAAGCGCTTACAGGCTTTATCGGACAATCTACTGTTTCAATGTTATTTTCATCAGCCGGTAAAATAACAATTTTATCCGGATATGTCTGACCGGGTATGCTCATTGTCACCTTGCTGTAGAATACCGCAAGCTCTCTTCCGGCAAGATCGGTATAGTCGATATGGATCTTTGTTCCGTCAGCGGGAACTATAGTTGAGTTTTCGTCAACGTTGATCGCGAGATCTTTCGCGCCGTTTAAGTACATTCCGAGAGAATCGCTTTCCGTATAAACGTCGATATCAACGCCCGCGTAATTTTCCCCGTCGCCGACTACCACGTACGAAGCCGGATACTTAGCCGGATAAATTTCAGGTATGGGCGTATCCGCGTCAACAAATACCGATATCTTTTCTCCCGCCTTTACCGCCGAAATGTCCGTCACATCGCCCGAAGAGGTGAAAAATATTGTGTTCTCGTCAACCGTCGCCGTTTCGGGAAGCTCCTCACCTATGTCGAGCATAATGCTTCCGTCCGCGATTTCCTTTACAGCCGCGTCATGTCTTGCATACGCCGGTGTTCCCTGAGGCATAGTCTGAATCTGAACGTCGTCGGGAGCGGATTTGGTAATTGTTCCGCCTACCTCCGCGCACGCCGTCGCGGGGATCGCTGCCATAGCCGCGATAAGTGTCATTGCTAAAATTTTCCTTTTCATAGTTTTTTTCTCCTTTTCTTTTTTTATACATAGCCCTTTGCTTCTGTATTCGTATTATTAGACGCGGATGTTTCAAAAAAGTTCCGCTTTTTTTAAAAAAATTTTTAAAAAACTTATATTTTTTTTATTTCTGTCTATACTAACTGCGTATAAAATAAAACCAACCGTTAATGGAGGGATATAAAATGAACAGAATTAAAGCGGTTTTATTAAGCCTTATCGTTATTTCCATGTTCACCGGCTGCTCGGCTCAGAGAAACCATGATAATACCGTTGAGAATGAAAAGTCCTCGTCGGTAACTCATACGACGGCTCCGAGAGCCACGTCTTCAGCCGACAGAGACAACGGCAGAGCGGGCAATGATATTGAAGATACCGAAAACGGCGCGGGTAACGCCGTTGAGAACGCTGAAAACGGTATGGGCAACGCAGTTGAAGACGCCGGACGCGGAGTGGGCGACGCTGCCGAAGGCATAGGCAAAGGCGCCGAGGACGTTATTGAGGGAGCCGGCGACGCGGTAGGCGATGTATTTGACGGCGGCAACGATAACAACAACGGAAATAACCAATAATTCCATACCATACGGGCGGTCATTGAACCGCCCTGTTTTTTTATTCATTAACTATTTTCTGTATACGTATATCCTTTCCATAAAATCTCAGTGGTACAAAAAATTCATATATTCTCGAAGTAAATCTCGCACTGTACATTTTTTCAAGCTCTCCGAGGTTGAGATTTGTATTTATTATTACTTTTTTTCCTTCCGTCATTCTTTCGCATATTATGTCATATAAAAATGAAAAATTATTTTTATTCTGAGGTTCGGTTCCGAGATCATCTATAATCAGCAGATCCGCGTTATATATATCGTCTACAGTCTCTTTATTCGCTTTTCCGAAACGATAATTTTCATATAACGAAAATAACTTTGTCGCTCTTGTATATATTACAACCTTTCCTTTATCTATCAGTTCTTTGGCGATACAGCTTGAAAGAAACGTTTTTCCAAGTCCGGGCGAGCCGTAAAAGAGAAGTCCTTTTTCCGTATCATTAAAATTATTGCAGAAATTATGGCATCTTTCATATATTTTAACCATATTCGCGTACGGTGAAATTTCATGTCCATCTGTTTTTTCCTTTGAATAATAATCAAATGAAAAATTTTCGAAATTCTGTTTATTAAGAATTTTTCCGAGATTCGAGCGCGAATACGCTTCGTTTATCAGCTTTTGTCTTAAGCATGAGCATTTGCTTCCGTTTTCGGTATAGCCCGTATCGGAGCATATAGGACAAGAATATTTATATTCTTCATAATCAGCCGGAATATTATTATCCGAAATAATTTTATTTTTTTCGTCCTGTAAATCCTTTAAACGCTTTTTAAATATATTATTATATTCGGACGCTTTTTCGGGGGCTTTTGATATATTTACCGCGTTTTCCATTCCGTATCTATAAATTTCCTCGTCTATTTCCTTTATGCGCGGAAATTTTTTATAAACATCGTTTATTCGGCTCTGTCTGTCATTTGACGCTTTTATTCTCAATTCTTCATATTCTCCGAAAATTTTTTTAATCGCCGCGTTATCAGCCAACTTGCTCGCCTCCTCTTTTTAATATTTCAAGTATTTCATCCTTCTTTTTAAGAATTTCGTCAAATCTTCTTATATATTCGTCGGGATTTTTAAAATTGAAAATTCTTTCAATTCTGCCGCCCATGACCACCTTTGTCGATCCTCCGCCGCCGAGAGCGATTATAGTTTGCTTTTCCTCCATTATGCTTATGTTATACGCGCTCATACAATCCTTTTTCGAATAACCCACGTTTTCAAGATTACCCGAAATATTCTTCTGACGGTACATATAATACGGAACCATATTTTCTTCTTTCATTCGCCTCTGAGTATATGAAAGCATTTCATTCATCTGCTCCGCTTCGGTGAGACGCGTGTCTGTCATTCTCAGATTTGCCGCTCTTTTTACGCACATTGAATGAACCGTTATATTTTCCGGTTTCAGCTTTATTACCTCGTCGAGACTATATTTAAACATTTCCGGAGTTTCACCGGGAAGTCCGGCAATCAGATCCGTGTTTATCACTTTAAATCCGACTTCACGCGCGATTTTGTAGCAATCCTTAAACATTTCAGACGTATGGACGCGTCCCACTTTTTTTAAAGTGAAGTCGTTCATTGTCTGCGGATTTATGCTTATTCTGTCAACTCCGCCCTTTTTCGCCGCTTCGAGTTTCTCCCGAGTTATAGTGTCCGCTCGTCCCGCTTCGAGAGTATATTCCTTTACGCGCGATAAATCAAAATTGTTTTTAACGGCGTCAAAAATTTTTGTAAGCTGCGCTGCCGAAAGCGACGTGGGAGTTCCTCCGCCGATATATATACTCTCGATATACGAGTTCATTTTTTTTATTATTTTGGCTGTTTTTTCAATTTCAAGAACAAGCTTATCAACAAACTCGTCCATATATTTGCCGCTTACGCGCATATCCGTTGAAACGAACGAACAATAAAGACAGCGCGTCGGACAAAACGGAATGCCTATATATATTCCGACGGATTTTTTTCCTATTCCCGAAAGAACGGCTTTTTCGTTTTCAGCCACCTCAAAAGCGAGCTCCAGCTTTTCGTCGCTCACCTCGTAAACATCCTTTAAAAATTTATAAGCTTCCTCTTTATTAAAGCCGTCCTCCAAAAGACTGCGCACATTTTTAGCCGGTCTTATTCCGCACATCACGCCCCACGGGAGATTTATATTCTTTATTTCCCTTGCGGCATGACAAAATGACTTTGTGCATGCGGCGGTAAATACCTTTTTTATCAAACGCTCGCTTTTTCCGTCCGTATCAAACGGAAAATAATAATCCTCAAAATATGCTGTTCCGCTGCAGATTATCTCGGTATAAACATTTATTTTTTTATCCTTATACTCGAAATTGGAATATACAGAAATATCCTCGTCCTTATCGAAAAAAAGTCCGTAAAAGAGCTTCATTTCATAATCACAGTTATAACCGTTCTGAATTATAAGCATAACTTAACCCTTTACATAAAAATTGAACTTCTTCTCGTATCCGATACTCGTATCGCCGCCGTGTCCGCAGTGGACTGTTATATCCTCCGGCAATGTGTACAGCTTTTCCTTTATGGATTTTCTCAGCGTCATTTCGTCACCCGTAGGCAGATCCCATCTGCCGCAGTTTCTTAAAAACAGCGTATCTCCGACAAAAATATGATCACTCATAAGATAGCATACCCCGCAATTGGTATGTCCCGGAGTATATATACATTTTATTTTAATTCCGTCCATATCGAGCTCTTCGCCATCTTTTAAAACTATATCGGATTTTTTCGCGCTTATCGATTTTCCGAGTCCCGAATATGTAAGATTTATATCGGGATCGGTTACGTTAATACTTCCCTTATCGCCCGAGACAAGCGGAGCGCCCGTCGCGGCTCGTAAAGGCTCCAAATCCGAAATATGATCGTAATGACAGTGAGTTATAAGAATATATTTTATTTTTATATTATCCTCGTTAGCCGATTTTAATATATTATTATAATCGCAGCCTGGATCTATAACAAGACCGGATTTTGTATTTTCATCATAAACTATATAAGTATTCTCATCCGTATAATAATTAACAAGCTTTTTAATTTCCATTATATCACCTTAATTATATAATCTGATGGGCAGTACCATATAAATATAGCTGTCGTTATTCTCATTGGCGCTCTTTATAAAGCAGCCGCTCGTCGGCGCGGAAAATTCCATTTTTACTTTTTCCTCGTCACACGCGACAAGAGCATCAAGAAGAAAACTACAGTTAAAGCCTATAATAAGCTCGCCGCCGTCAAGCTGAACGTTTACGGTATCATTTACCTGACCGCGCCCTGTGATACATGAAACGTCGATTTTATCATAAGCTATATTAAATCTTACCGGAACTTTATTTTCCGAACGCGCCGAAATATCGTCGTTTATAAGAAGCATGGCGCGTTCCAGGCTTTCCGTTATGCTGCGCTTGTCTACGATAACATTTATAGTGTTTACGGCTGATATTATTGCGTCGTATTTTAAGAAATCGCCGTCAAGCAAACGAGTATAAACCTGAAAAGTTCCGAAATCAAACAGAACGTGTCTGTCGGAAACTATAACGGTTACTTTATCATCTTCGTCCTTTAATATTTTTAAAAGCTCTCTGAGAGTTGCTCCGGGAATTATAAACTTTGCGTCGTCTACGGTTTCTTTTAATTCCTCTTTTACAACAGCAAGCCTGTGACCGTCCGAGGATACCACGTTCAGATAGTTGTTTTTTATTTCAAACAGAGCTCCTGTAAGAACCGGTTTTTTTCCTTCACTTACGGCGACAAATGAAATGGTATTTCTTATAAGCTTTTTAAGAATATTCTGACTTAGACTGAATCTGAAAAGCTCATCAAGAATAGGAACAGCCGGATATTCGCCGGCGGAAAGTCCTTGAATATTAAATTCGCTCGTTCCGCTCTTTATTTTTGTGACATTGTTATCTTCGTTTACGTTTATACTCACATCACCTTCGGGGAGCTTTCTTATAATATCGCCGAATATTTTTGAAGCGAGAGCTATAGTGCCGCTTTCGGTTACATTACATTTTAAATTATATTCTATACATAAATCTATATTGTTTCCGGTGACAACAACATTACCGTCTCCGGATGCGTCTATTTTAATACATTCGAGAATAGGCATTGTTGATTTGGATGATATGGCTTTTTGTACTGTATTGATTGTTTCCGAAAGCTGTGTTTTATTGCATGTTAATTTCATTTTTTTTCTCCTTGTTAATAATTTTATTCACGATTTAATTTTTAATTTTTTGATTATATATTTATATATATATTATATTAATTATATTAACAGTAACAGTAGTAGCGTTAACTGCGTTAAAAAGTGTTAAAAGGTCAGATAAATCCACGATAAATTATCCATTTTTAGCTGTTAATTTCCTGTTATGTTGTAAACTGTTTTTTTTGTGAAATGCTGTCAAATCCGGTTATAAACATTTTATCCATGGTGTTGTCCACGCTTAAAGAGATTCGAGATCTTTTATTATATAATTTATATCGGATTTTAGAGCTTCGTTTGTTTTTATTTCTTTTTCTATTTTATTTACATTGTGAAGCACGGTTGTTCTGTCCTTGCCTCCGAAGGCGTTTCCTATTGCTCCGTAATTCATATCGGTGAGCTGTTTGCATAAATACATTGCTATTTGCCGCGGAACAGATATATTTTTAGTTTTGATTTTTCCTTTCAAATCGTCCTTTGTTATATTGTAGAAAACAGAAACCTTGTCCATTATTTTATTGGGTGTTATTTTAACAATTCCGTCTTTCGGAAGGATTGATTTAAGAACCTCTTCGGTAAGCTCTATGTCTATTTTTTTATGAGCCATTTCGGACATTGAAATTACCTTTAAAAGCGCTCCCTCAAGTTCGCGAATATTGGATTTTATTCTGTCTGCTATATAACCTAAAATTTCTTCGTCTATTTTTATGTTGTGGACCTCGGCTTTTTTTTGGAGTATGGCTACTCTTGTTTCATAGTTTGGTATTGTAATGTCTATGGTAAGTCCCTGTGAAAAGCGCGTTCTTAATCTTTCCTCAAGGACTGTCAGATCACTCGGTTTTCTGTCGCTTGTAAGGACTATTTGCTTATTTAGGCTGTACAAATCGTTAAACGTGTGGAAAAATTCCTCCTGAGTAGCTTCTTTGGTTTCAAGAAATTGTACGTCATCGACAAGCAGAACGTCGGCAGCTCTGTATTTTTTTCTGAATTCGGCTGTTGTAAATTCCTTTAGCGACGTTATAAATTCATTCGTAAAGAATTCACTTGTAACATATATTATGTTAAATTCCGGATGATTTTCTTTTATTCTGTTTCCCATAGCGTGCATTAGATGTGTTTTGCCGAGTCCCGAATTTCCGTAAAGAAACAGAGGATTATATATATATCCCGGCTGCTCTGTCGCGCTTATTGCGGCAGTGGTAGCGTATTCATTCGAAGAGCCTATTACGAAATTTTCGAACGTATATTTCGGATTTACCATGTCAAGCCCGAATTGTTCTTCATCGTTATTATTATTTTTTTGCTCAATTATTTTTTCGGTGTCTTTATGTTCCGAAATTATTACGTTAAGAGTTACCTTTTCTCCGGTTATTCTTTCAAGAGCCGCTTCAATATCCTTTTTATATCGAAAATCTATCATATTTTTATTTATCGACATCGGAACGGCGATAAGAAAAACCGAGTTTTCAAATAAAACGGGGGTGGCGGCGTCTTTTACGTGGATTTTGTAACCTACGGTGGAATTTATATTATTTTCCAAACTTTGGAGCGTTTTTTCCCATATTTCCTTTATATCCATTTTATACCTCCCCTTTGTATTATTAACGATAAAATCCTATCCTATCATATAATATCAAATTTTTATAAAATAATCAAGAAAAAACTAAAAACAGTTGAGATTTTTTTATTAATGTTGTAAAATAAGTATAGAATGGGAGTGATGCGAAAATGTCTAAATATAAAGTATTCGCCGCGATCGACTTGGGTTCTACCGCGATAAGCATGAAAATAGCCGAAATATCCAAAATGAAGGGAATAAATATAATTCACTCCGCTTCCTTCGACGTTTCATGCGGAAAAGAGGTATATGCCGGCGGAAAGATAAGCTATCAGACGGTAAACGAGATTTGCGGCTGTTTTGAAAATCTGCTCGTCATGATGAAAAGCTACGGAGTTGACGATTATATCTGCTATGCCACGACCGCCGTGAGAGAGGCGAGCAACAGCGAGTATATTATAGATCAGATAAATATACGCACGGGAATAAAGGTTAACATAATATCTAACAGTGAGGAGCGTTTTCTTCATAATAAAGCGTTCGCTCTCGGAAGCGGGCGGTTTGATGAAATTATAAAGGAGGGCGCTGTTATAGTAGACGTTTCCTCCGGCAGCGTTCAGATCTCGGGATATAGGAATTCAAGGCTCGAGTTTTCTCAGAATTTCGGAATAGGAACGCTCAGGGTTCTCGAGCTGCTTTCGAATGTCGGCAGAGGAACGGAGGTTTTTTCGGGAATTCTTGAGGAATATCTCGGTTTTGTGATAAACAATTATATGGGAAATTATCATAAAAATTCGGGTTATAAGCATTTTATCGCGTTCGGAAACCAAACAAAAAGCATAAAGAAAATATGTCCTGTTGAAAACGATACTCTTATGGCGGAGCAGCTTGACAAGATATATACTGTTTTAAGTGAGAGAAGCGTTGAAAGCATAAGCGATGAATACGGTATACCGTATGATGAAGCGCAGCTTCTTTTGCCGTGCGTTACGATTTACAGAATTTTTATGAAGAGTCAGGGAGGAAAAAAGGTTCTTATTCCGGATATTTCTCTCACGGATGGGATTTGCGTATCATTTATGGAAAATAACAAGCTTGGTCATACGAAGCATATTTTTACTAATGATATAATATCGAGTGCGGAATATTACGCCGGAAAATATGATATAAAGACGGAGCATTATAAAAAGATTATAGATTTTTCGACTGTGATATTTAATAGTCTTTCAAAAAAATTCGGTCTTTCAAAGCGCGATATGATACTTTTGACCGTCGCCGCGATTTTTTCCGATACGGGTTTCTATATTAATATAAATGATTATAACAGATATTCCTATGATATAGTAAAGGCAAATTCCATTCTCGGACTTTCTCAGCGGGAACAGGAAATTATTTCTTTTGTCGTGCTTTTCCAAAACGGAGTGTTTTCGTTTGACGATTATAAATCTCTCACAAAAAGCCGTAAGCTGCTTGTGTCGAAGCTTGCCGCGATATTGTGTTTGGCTAAGTCGCTTGACGCGGAATATAATCAAAAAATAGATGAAATAAAATCTGTTGTGAAAAAAGGCGAGCTTATCATAACGGCGAAAACGAATAAGGATATAACTTTTGAAGCGTGGCAGTTTGACCGTTCGAGAGTATTTTTCGAAGAGGTTTTCGGAATCAAGGCGTATTTGAAGAAGTGAGGTAAATTATGGATAAGTATTTAAAGGAAGAAAATTTTATAAACAGAGAGCTTTCCTGGCTTGATTTTAATTTCAGAGTGTTGCATGAAGCGAAGGATAAGGTTCACCCGCTTTTCGAGCGTATAAAATTTTTGGCTATAACGTGTTCGAATCTCGACGAGTTTTATATGGTGCGTGTCGCGTCGCTTAAAAATATGGTTCATTCGGGATATAAGAAAAAAGACGCGTCGGGGCTCAGCGCTAAGGAGCAGCTTGAAAAAATTTCCGAAAAAACGCATGAAATGGTAAAGGAGCAGTATAATACATATTCGCGCTCGCTTTTGCCGCAGCTTGCTTTAAACGGGGTGAATATAGCCGACAGAGAGCATTTATCGCTTAAGCAGCTTGATTTTATATCGAGGTATTTTAAAAACGAAATTTTCCCGATACTGACTCCAATGGCGGTCGATTCGTCGCGTCCGTTTCCGCTCATTCATAATAAGGCGCTCAATATCTGCGCTTTGATACGCGGAAAGGATAAAAAGGAAGCGTTTGCCACCGTTCAGGTTCCGTCAGTTCTTCCTAGGCTTATACGTCTGCCGGATAGTGAAAAGGATTCGTATATTTTAATAGAAGAAATCATAAAGGAGTTTCTTCCTAATTTATTCACGGGAAACGAGGTATTGTGCGCCTATTCGTACCGCGTAATGCGCGACGCGGACATACCTATCGACGAGGACGACAGCGAGGATCTGCTCCTTGAAATAGAAAAAAATCTGAAACAGCGCGAAAGAAGCGAAGTAATACGTCTTGAGGTCGATTCGGGTATAGAAAAAAATCTTCTTTCAATATTAAAAAAAGAATTAAATATAGAAAAAGAGGATATTTACAAGATAAGCGGACCGATCGATCTGACGTTTTTAAATAAGCTGTATTCGGCGGGAGGTCATGAAAATCTGAAATTTCCTGATTTCAAGCCGCAGACACATCCGAGGCTCGGCAAGGATACGGATATTTTCGAGGAAATAAAAAAGGGCGATATACTTCTTCATCATCCGTATTACAGCTTTAAATCGGTAGTTGATTTGATAAAGAGGGCGGCTTTCGACGATAAGGTCCTCGCGATAAAGCAGACGCTTTACAGAGTGAGCGGCAATTCACCGATCATCGCGGCTTTGTCGCAGGCTGCCGAAAACGGCAAGCAGGTGAGCGTGCTTGTTGAATTAAAGGCGCGTTTTGACGAAGAAAATAATATCATTTGGGCGAGAAAGCTCGAAAGAGCGGGCTGTCACGTTATATACGGTCTTTTGGGACTTAAAACACACTCGAAAATAACGGAAATAGTACGCCGCGAGGAGGATGGAATTATACGTTATGTGCATCTCGGAACGGGAAATTACAACGATATAACGGCGCAGTTTTACACCGATATGGGACTTTTAACCTGCTCGAAGGAAATAGGCGAGGACGCGGGCGCGTTCTTTAATATGATTTCGGGCTTCAGCGAGCCGTCGCATTGGAACAAGCTTATACTCGCTCCTATATGGCTCAGAAATAAAACCGTTGAAATGATCGAGCGCGAGATACGCCACGCGGAGGAAGGAAAGGAAGCGCGGATAATCGCGAAAATGAACTCGCTTGTCGATCCGAATATTATTGCGCTTTTGTATAAAGCGTCGTGCGCGGGAGTTAAAATTGATTTGATAGTGCGCGGTATATGCGCTCTGCGCGCGGGAGTAAATGGACTTTCGGAAAATATAACGGTGCGCTCGATTATAGGAAGGTATTTGGAGCATACGCGTATTTATTATTTTTACAATGACGGTGTGGAGAATATTTTCTGCGCCAGCTCCGATTTAATGCAGAGAAATCTTGACAGACGAGTGGAAATTATGTTCCCGATCGAGGACGAGGAGCTTAAAAAGGAGGTAATGCACGTAATAGACGTGCAGCTTGCCGATACCATGCGCGCGTATATTCAGACCGACGGAGTTTATGAAAAGGTCGACAGGCGCGGCAAGCAGAGTATAGACTGTCAGGTCGTTTTCGGCGAGGAAGCGGTAAAAAGCAATAAGAGAAAGGAAGAAAAGAAAAAAGTAAACGTATTTATTCCAAAAACAAAGCCGGAGGACGAGTAATGAAAAATGTATTGATAACCGGAGGCAGCCGAGGAATAGGTGCGGCTTGCGTCAGGGAGTTTGCAAAAAACGGATACAGAGTTTTTTTCAGCTTTAATAAAAGCGATGAACAGGCGGAAAAGCTGTGCTCGGAAACAGGCGCGGTCGCGGTGAAAGCCGATGTTTCAAAAGCTGAGGACGCCGGGAAATTAATAGAAGAAATTCATAAATACGGAAAAATTTCCGCTCTTATAAATAACGCGGGAATAGCCGAGCAAAAGCTTTTTTCGGACATAACGGAAGATGACTGGGACAGAATGTTTAATGTTAATATAAAAGGAATGTTCCTCGTTACGAAAGCAGTTTTACCCGATATGATACATGAAAAAAACGGAAAAATAATAAATTTCTCGTCGATCTGGGGAATAACAGGAGCGAGCTGCGAGGTGCATTACAGCGCGTCAAAGGCGGCTGTTATCGGTTTTACGAAAGCACTTGCAAAGGAGGTAGGACTTTCGGATATTAACGTTAACTGCATTGCCCCGGGAGTTATCGACACGGAAATGAACGCTCATCTCAATAATGAATCGAGAGCGGAATTATGCGATGAAACTCCACTCGGACGTTTCGGAACGCCCGAGGAAATTGCGAAACTCGCGCTGTATCTCACTTCCGACGACGCCTCTTTTATCACCGGGCAGATCATAAGCCCGAACGGCGGGATAGTGATATAAGATTCATATAACAAGTATATTTCAATATTATTACATATATTGAAAAAAATTGGGAATTATGATAAAATAATTATATAAATTATAAAATTTTTATTCAAAAGAGGAGGAGTTATTATGTTAAAAAAATGTATTGCTGAATTTATAGGTACCGCCGTGCTTGTGATCTTCGGCTGCGGCAGCGCGGTTGCGGCTAACACTCTCGCGGATATGTGCGGATTCCAAATTCCGCTTGCGGTCACGACGCTTCTTATCGCGTTCGCTTTCGGACTTGTTATCGTCGCGATGGCGTATTCTGTCGGAAATATTTCGGGATGCCATATCAACCCGGCGGTATCGCTCGGTATGCTTTTGTCCGGAAGAATGACGGTTAAAGAATTCGGCGCTTATGTGGTTTCGCAGGTGCTCGGCGGCATCGCGGGCGCGGCTATTCTCGTTGTTATATTCGGCTCGGCTGCGTCGCTCGGAACGAACGGTTTCGGCGAGGCGAGCGCGATAGGCGCGAATATGGGACAGTGCTTCCTTGTTGAGGTTATCCTCACATTCGTGTTTGTGTTCGCTATTTTGGGTGTTACGTCAAAGGGCGAGTTTACTCCCGTTACCGGTCTTGTTATCGGTCTTACGCTTACGCTCGTTCACATTTTCGGCGTGCCGTTTACGGGAACTTCGGTCAACCCGGCAAGAAGCTTAGGTCCGGCTATTCTCAACGCTGTTTCAGACCCGACGGCTATTTCACAGGTATGGCTGTTCATAGTCGCTCCTCTGATCGGCGCGGCGATTGCGGCGATTGCGTATAAGGCGCTCGCTTCTGATAAATAAAATTGTAAACAATATAAAAATCGGAGCGGTTCGTTTGAGCCGCTCCAATATTTTTAAGATATATTTTTGAAAAACGAGCTTTTTATTATACAAATCTGAATATATCGCGGTATTTTGATTTTATTATCGTAAGCCCCGGAGATTTTAAAACGCTTTCAAAAATGTCCATCGAGATAGTTTCCGTCGGATAATGTCCCGCGTCGATTATACATATTCCCGCTTCTACGTTTTCAATCGTTTCATGATATTTCATATCGCCTGTAATGATCGCTTGACAGCCCTTTTTCATCGCCGTGGGGATGACCTCCGAACAGCTTCCCGAGGCTATAGCGAGAGTTTCAATAACGGTGTCGGGTCTTCCGGACATTCTCACGCATGGAGTGTTAAGCTTCTCCTTTGTCATTTCCGCAAGCTCCGCGAGAGTTACAGGCTTTTTAAGCTTTCCGTATCTTCCGAGTCCCGCTTTCGGATTGGCGTTATTCGGTTCTAAAATTTCCGTGTCCTTAAGAGAAAATAATTTTGCGAGAGAGTCGTTTATACCACCCTTTGCCGAGTCAAGATTCGTATGCGCCGCGAAAACTGCTATGTCGTTTTCGATAAGAAGCTTCAGCATTTTTCCGACAGGGGTCGAATAATCTATTCTTTTTATACCGTTAAACAGTATCGGGTGATGCGATACTATCATATCCGCGCAGACCTTGACCGCTTCCTTCGCCACAGCCAAATTCGTGTCGAGCGTGACAAGGACGGTTTTCACCTCTTTATCTGCGTCCCCTAAAAGAAGCCCGACATTGTCATAGCTTTCAGCAAGCTCCGGCGGGAACAGCTTTTCGAGTTTTTTTGCTATATCGTTAACCTTCATATTTTTTCATATCCTTTAACCAAATTTTATATTGTTCAAGCTTTTCTATATCCTCCGCGTTCATTTCAGCCGAGTTTTCAAGCCCTTTTACGACTTTTTCAAATTCGCGCTTTTTCTTTTCGTAAAACCGTTTAAAGTTTTTATGGTTCGCGAGATACGGCGGAATATGGTAATCCGCGTCGTTTTCAAACTCGGCGCTTTTTCCGTTTTTGACCGACAGGATATTATAAACCTTAAATCCCTCGACGGCTATGTCCTCGTCGTAAATCGTAAAGCCGTTCTGAATGAGATATTTTCTAAGCTCATACTGCGAGTTCATAGGCTGTAAAATCAAGTCCGAAGCCCTTGCCTTGTCCTCGTCCGAGGCGATTATATCGCGTATCAGCTCGCCGCCCATTCCGGCGATTATAATTAGATCCGCTTCGCCCTTTTCAATCACCGAAAGTCCGTTTCCGAGCCTTACCTCTATTTTATCGCTTAAACCGTATTTTTTTATGTTTTCTTCCGCGATTTCAGCAGGACCTTCGCGAATGTCGGTCGCTATCACGCGCCGCGCTCTGCCGTCTTTTATAAGCCTTATCGGTATGTACGCATGATCCGTGCCTATGTCCGCTGCGATATTCGTGTTTACGCGGTCGAGTATAGCTCTGAGTCTTGGAGTAATCATTTTTGCTCCTCAATTTTATTCATAATTTTTTTGATTTTTCCGGTTATCCATATACTTATCAACAAGCGTGAATAACTTTTTTTGCGGCTGATATGCCCATAAAAACTGCATTTTTTTAATTCTTTCACACCCCGAGGGGAGTGAATGTCAACAAAAATGGTAATTTTTTCAAAATAAATATGTAAACCTTGGAAAACGGCGTAAAAACTGGATTTCAAAAATATGTTAACCAATCGCCAAAGTGTGAATAACTTCGTGGATAAAGTGGATAACTCGCTTGAAAATCAAGTTTTTACGCGATTTTTCCGTGGATAAGTCATATTTTAGGGCGTTTACAAGTCAAAATTGTATTTTTATTCGTTTACATAAAATTATTTTTATATGTCTACTTATTTTATAACGTCCGTGCCCATATATTTTATAAGCTCCTCCGGAACCGTAACGCTTCCGTCCGCGTTCTGGTAGTTTTCGAGTATCGCCGCGACTGTTCTGCCAACGGCAAGTCCCGAGCCGTTAAGCGTGTGAACAAACTGCGCCTTATCCTTGGGGTTGTCCTTAAAGCGGATATTCGCGCGGCGCGCCTGATAGTCCTCGAAGTTGGAGCAGGACGAGATCTCAACGTATCTGCCGTAGCTGGGCATCCATACCTCAAGGTCGTATGTCTTTGCGGACGAGAAACCGAGATCGCCCGTTGACAGGCATACTACTCTGTAGGGAAGTCCTAATTTCTGCAGGAGCTTTTCCGCGTCGTTTGTGAGCTTTTCAAGCTCCTCGTAGCTGTTTTCAGGTCTTGCGAATTTAACAAGCTCTACTTTGTTGAACTGATGCTGGCGGATAAGTCCGCGCGTATCGCGTCCGGCGCTGCCCGCCTCGGCTCTGAAGCACGCCGAATACGCGGTATACTTTATCGGCAGTTTGTTTCCGTCGAGAATTTCGTCTCTGTGAAGATTTGTAACGGGAACCTCCGCCGTCGGAATCAGGAAAAAACCGTTGTTTACTACTTTAAATGCATCCTCTTCAAATTTCGGGAGCTGACCGGTTCCTGTCATTGACGCGCGGTTTACCATGTATGGCGGCTGAATTTCCGTGTAGCCCGATTCCTCGGTGTTTGTGTTTAAGAAAAATTGTATAACGGCTCTTTCAAGCTTCGCGCCCAAACCCTTATAGACCGTAAAGCGCGTTCCGGCTATTTTTGTGCCGCGCTCGAAGTCGAGAATGTCTAAATCCGTGCCTATATCCCAGTGCGCCTTCGGCTCAAAATCGAATTCTCTCGGCGTTCCGAATTTGCGTATCTCCTCGTTTTCGGTATCGTCCTTGCCTACGGGCACGCTGTCGTTCGGGATATTCGGGATACTGAGCATATAGTTTCTGAGCTGCTCGTCTATCTCGCGGACCTTGTCGTCATCGACTTTTATCTCGTTGCTGAGTTCCTTCATTTCGGCAAAAATCGGAGCGGTGTCCTCGCCAGCCTTTTTCATCTGCGGGATTTTTTTGCTTATCTCGTTCTGCTTCGCTTTCTTTTGCTCAACATCGCTCAGAAGCTCTCTGCGCTTCGCGTCAAGCTCTATCGCGGGAGTGATGTCGAGAGGGTTATTGCGGTTTTTAAGCGCTTCTCTTATTCTGTCCGGTTCCTGTCTTAAAATTTTAATGTCTAACATTTTTTGTACCTTCCTTATTCAAGATTTTCTTTTATTGTGTTGTATAATATTTTTTGGTCTTCCGTGAGGGTGTTCGCGTCAATATTATTAAGAACCGCGCGCGCCTCTTCATAATTTTCAACATGAAGATAGCCGTTCGCACTCATAAGAAGATTATTTGTTTCTTTATATTTATTAAGATTCTGCACCTCCAAATTAAGCCTGTTGATTTCCTCTGTCTGAAGTGTGAGCTGTTTTTTAATTTCGTCGTTTTCCTCAAGAAGCAGTCTGTTTTCCTCGCTCAGTTCCGCTGCTTTTTCCGCTATGCCGGTCTGTTCCGTCTGCGGCTCGGCGCTTACCGTTGCTTCGGGTATTTCCGGCTGATTGCGTTTGACGTTGCTTTGTCCGAAAAAAGCGATGATAATAAGGACAATGGCAACGAGAAAAATGAGAGCAGTGTATAAGAAAAGCGACTTGTTATCGTTATTATTATTCGTCTTCGTCGTCTCCGCCATTTTCCTCAATCCTCTTTATATTATTTTTAGCGCTGTCGAGCGCGTCCTTTTCCTCTTTTAACAGCTTTACGTTTGCTACGCCGCTGTTTACCTCGCGCACGTATGTATTACATGAGTTATGTCCGTAAAGCGATGTAAGAATTATTCCGTCATTGTTACCGTTAAGAACGGCGAGCGCGAAACTCAGATCACCTTTTACATCGTCATAAGCGTTGAAATTTACTATGCCTATCTTTTTCAGCGAAATATTCGCGTCATTTTCACAGTTTGTAAGCCGTGACATCAATACCGCGTCGGTGGAGTTTGTAATGGTTTTCGATAAATCGTCAACTTTATCGTAATAATCCTTCAGGGCGGTAATCATATCTCCGTCCTCGGAATAATCCATAAGCGTGTTTATCTTCGACGTGTTGATCATATTCATTACAAAGCATACTACGATCAGTGCGATTATAATTCCGAACGCCGCCAAAAGCAAAATGTTGTTGTCAATGTTCATTTTATCATTCCTCCGTATTCAGAAATCCGAGCAGCCTTTCAAGGTCGTCGTTTCCGTAATATTCAATTTCTATTTTTCCTTTTTTCGCCGTGTGCGTGATTTTTACGCGCGTGCCCAAGCGAGCGGAAAGCTCGTCCTGAATGCGCTCGATTTCGACATCGTACACGTCCGGCTTCTTAGTTTTTTTCGGCGGCGCTTTTTTCTGAATTTGTTTCGCGAGCGTCTCCGCCTGACGGACGTTCAGACTGTCGCTTATGATCCGCTTTGCGAGAGCCAGCCGCGCTTCGCCGTCGTCAAGCGATAAAATCGCTCTCGCATGACCGCTCGAAATTTCTCCGTTTATCAGCAGTTTTTGGATTTGATCGTCGAGCGATAAAAGCCTGAGCGAGTTCGCTATCGCGCTCCTGCTTTTTCCGACGCGCTTGCTTACAAGCTCCTGCGTCATGCTGAAATCCTCTAAAAGCGAGTAAAAGCCGAGCGCTTCTTCGATTGGGTTCAAATCCTCGCGCTGAAGATTTTCTATAAGCGCGACCTCGGCCGCCTGCTCGTCCGAGTAATCTCGGATGACGACGGGGATCTCCTTTAGCCCCGCTTTTTTACACGCGCGCCATCGGCGCTCTCCGGCGACTATTCTGTACATGCCGTTCTCGGACGGCGTGACGATTATCGGCTGAATGAGCCCATGCTCCTTTATCGAGTCGGCAAGAACGGAAAGCTTTTCGTCGTCAAAGCTTTTTCGCGGCTGATTTCTGTTCGGTTCGATCACGGCAATCCGCAGGGCGGTGACATCTTTATTGGAAATATTTTCCGTATATATTTGATTATTGTCACCGAGCATGGATTTTAAACCCTTTCCCAGTCCTCGTTTTGCCACCTGCATCACTCCTTTTTGGAAAATATTGTAAATTATTTTTTCTTTATAATTTCTTTGGCGAGCGCCATATACGCGTCCGCACCCTTTGAGGTGCGATCGTAATTGATGATTGGTTCTCCGAAGCTCGGCGCTTCGCTGAGACGCACATTGCGCGGTATGATGGTTTTATAAACCTTATCGGGGAAATACTTTTTTACCTCGTCGAGTACCTGTATGGAGAGGTTTGTCCTGCCGTCGTACATTGTGCCGAGCACGCCTTCGATTTCTATTTTCGGATTGAACGCTTTTTTTATCCTGCGTATCGTTCCGATAAGCTGACTGAGTCCCTCGAGCGCGTAATATTCGCATTGAATCGGAATAAGCACCGAATCCGACGCGGTCAGGATATTTATAGTAATCATTCCGAGCGAAGGCGGTGAATCTATTATAATATAGTCATAATCATTCCTAATTTTTTCAAGCCTGTCCTTCAGAAAAAATTCGCGCCTGTCCTCCATTGCAAGCTCTATTTCGGCAGCCGACAAATCTGAGGAGGACGGGATCATGTACATATTATTATATTTGGTTTTAACCACAGCCCCTGCCATATCGGTTTTATCGGCAAGGCAGTCATAAATAGAAAACTCATAATCGCCGCGCTCTATACCGAATCCGCTTGTTGCGTTGCACTGCGGGTCACAGTCAATAAGCAGCGTCCTTTTCCCCTCGCTCGCCAAACACGACGAGAGATTAACGGAGGTGGTGGTTTTCCCCACGCCGCCCTTTTGATTTGTAACCGCGATAATTTTTGCCATTTGTGTTCTCCTTTTATTTGTTTAAATTATGATTTAGCGCACTTGATAGCCTTCCCCTTGAGGGGAAGCCTTGCGGGCGAACACGGTTCGCCCCTACGAAATCCTGTTGACATCGGGTTGTCGGGGAAACGGGCTGTCGGGGCGCCAGCCCCTACGAGAGGCCCCCTTGTCAAAGGGGGCTGTCAGCGTAGCTGACTGGGGGATTCTTTCGCTAACTTAAAAAATGAATCCCTCCACCGCTATGCGGTCCCCCTCCCTTTGACAAGGGAGGCTTATACCGCTAAATCATAATTTATAATTCCAACAACATCTATTATATCATAAATTTTTCATTTGTAAATGTTTCACGTGAAACATTTTTAAAATGAAATAATAATGTAATCTTTCTCATGCATAAAATTGTGAATTTCAGCGACAATAAAAAGAAAGACAGAAAAATTAAGGGTGATATGCATGAATATGCTTGATAAATTAAGATCCGCGTTCGTTCCGTCGGAAAAAACCGACAGCGAATTTACGCTGCTTCCGAAAGAAAACGTGATCGAATACGACGTGCGCTCGGAAAAGGAGCAGCCCGCTCCGGCGAGAGTGTCGGATAATATAGAGGAAAACCTTTCATATTTAAAAAAGAGATTTACGTATCCGCTCAATAACGACATAGTTATCCGCGAGATACGCATGAAAAACGACAGACGCGCTTTTCTGCTTTTTATCGACGGAATGGTGGACACGGCTGCGCTCGACAGCGCGGTTATTGAAAGTCTTTTGCAAATTCCGTATTTCGCCGATGATGAGATTTATAAATACGAGGATGAAATCGCGGAGCGTTTTGTCGCGCATTCTCAGGCAAGCGCGACCGAGGATATGGAATCAATAATCGAGGAAATAAATTTCGGCGGCTGCGGCGTGTTTATCGACGGCTTCAAAAAGGGAATATCGCTCGATATAAGAAACTGGGGACACCGCTCGATCGACAAGCCCGAAACGGAGCAGACTATTTACGGCCCGCAGGAGGGCTTTGCGGAGATGCTCAGAAACAACAGCGCGCTTGTGAGAAAAATACTTAAAACCGAGAAGCTTATATCGGAGGGAGTAAAAATCGGAGCGGTTAGCAAAACGCGCGGGGTGCTCATGTACATTTCCGACATCGCGAACGCGGATCTTGTAAACGAGGCGCGCCGCAGAATCGACTCTATCGCGGTCGATTATATAATTTCCATTGAGGAAGTAATGCAGTTTATGGAGGAAAGCACGTTCGCCGCCACAACGCAGATAATGTCCACGGAACGTCCGGACAAGGTCGCGCGGGCGCTTGTGGAGGGCAGAGCGGCGCTTTTGTTAAACGGAAGTCCGCGCGCGCTGATATTCCCGACGACCGCGTTTGAGCTTACTCATTCGGTGTCGGACGATTATCTTCGCGTGCCGTACGCGAATATGAGCAGAATAATACGGCTTATCGCTATTTTTATGTCGATACTGCTCCCGGGATTATACCTCGCTACGACGCTTTATCATCAGGAGGTGATCCCGACTTATCTGCTGTATTCCATAAGCGCGTCGCGCGAGAACGTGCCGTTTCCGAGTATAATCGAGCTTATACTTATGGATCTGTCATTTGAAATGATAAGAGAAGCGGGAATACGAATGCCGAACCCGATAGGCTCCACATTGGGAATCGTCGGCGGACTTATACTCGGTCAGGCGGCTGTTTCGGCGAGAATAGTAAGTCCTATCATGATTATAATAATCGCGATAACCGGCATAGGCTCGTTCGCTACGGTGGACTATTCCCTGAGCTGGAGCTATCGAATGCTGCGGCTGATATTCGTGGTGCTCGGCTCGGTTATGGGCTATTACGGGATAGCGGCGGGAATTTTTATATACGCGCTTGTTCTGGGCAGACGCAAGAGCTTTGGTGTGCCTTTCCTTCAACCGCTGCCGAAGGCGCAGAGCCGTCATATGAGCGGCGCGCTGTTTGTAAACGCGATATGGAAACGCGAAAAGCGTCCGGCGTATCTGTATACGAAGGACGACCGCGAGGAACAGAAAATCAGCCGAAAGTGGAAAACGAAATAGAAGGCGGGATTTTATATGCTGAAAAAGAAAGAACTGACAAGTATTCTGATAAACGCGATACACACAAAAATGCTGCTGACATATCCGCGCGCGGTAGTTATGAACAGCGGAAACGCCGCGTGGATCCAGCTTTTATATAATTTCGTCGTAGCGTCGGCGTTGTTTTTCATAACGATTACGATATATAGGAGCAAAAAAAGCGTGATAGACCTTGCCGAAGCCTTCGGCGGCAGGACGCTGCGCGTTATAACGGGAGTTGTAATTTTCGCCGCGCTCACGCTGAATTTTGTAAACGTTATACGTATTTTTCCGGAAACAATAAAAATAGTTCTTCTCCAGGACGCGAGGCTGGAGCTTATAACGGCGATTTTTATTTTGGCAATAATTCTCGGCGCATACGCGGGAATTGAGTCAATCGCAAGGATACATTATTTGTTTCTGCCCATAGCGGCTGTAATGTTTCTGATATTTATAACAATGCTGCTGCCGTATTATGATTTTGACAACATCATGCCGATTTTGGGAAACGGCGCAAGGAGCATATTCATAAGCGGCTTTAACTCGATTTCGCTCTTTTCCGATATGCTGCTTTTATATGTGCTTATTCCGAATACGCAGAATCTCGATGAGGCAAAGCAGAGCGGAACAAAGGCTATACTCATCGGCGGCGGAGTTTCGGTAATAATAATTTTGGCGTACTGTCTGACGCATCCGTATCCGGTATCGGGCGAGTTTACGGTGCCGGTATACCAGATGGCGAGAATGATTCATCTGAGCAGTTTCTTCAGCCGCTTTGAGCCGTTTTTCCAATTTGTGTGGACAATTTTGATTTTGCTGTACGCGTCGCTTTATGTTTACGTTATATCGTACGTATGGCAGATAACGTTCAGTCTTAAAAGCGAAAAGCCTATGATAATACCGGTAGCGCTAATATGCTACGCGATAGCGATGCTGCCGGAGTCGATAATAAGCGGGATAAAAGCGCAGCAGGTTATGAACACGCTGGTATATCCCGCCGCGTTTGCCGTGCCGCTGATATTCGCGGCTTTATCGAGAGTGAAAAAGTAAATGTTTCACGTGAAACAATTTGGGGGTAAATTATGATTTAGCGGTATAAGCCTCCCTTGTCAAAGGGAGGGGGACCGCGTAGCGGTGGAGGGATTCATTTTTTAAGTTAGCGAAAGAATCCCCCAGTCAGCTACGCTGACAGCCCCCTTTGACAAGGGGGCCTCTCGTAGGGGCTGGCGCCCCGACAGCCCGTTTCCCCGACAACCCGATGTCAACAGGATTTCGTAGGGGCGAACCGTGTTCGCCCGCAAGGCTTCCCCTCAAGGGGAAGGCTATCAAGTGCGCTAAATCATAATTTACCGCAAAACAAATGAGGTATAAAAAATGAAACTTATTAAACTATTTCCCACAATTTTTCTTATTCTGACATTATGCGGCTGCTTTGGGAAGGAGCCTAATGATATTTCTTACGCTATCGCTATCGGCTTTGATAAGGCGGAGGACGGGGAGAATTATAATATTACGCTTCAATTCGCTAAGCCTACGCAGATAAGCGGGGGCGATTCGGAGTCGGGCGGGTCGGCGAGTCCGCAGATTGTGGAGGATATTACCGTTGAAGCGCCTACTCTTTATTCGGCGGTAAATTTGGCGGACAGTATCGTGAGTAAGCATTTCTTTTTGTCGCACGTCAATCTTATTGTGTTTTCCGCCGAGGTCGCGAGAGAGGGCGTGGGAGATATAATGGAGACGCTTTCGCGCAGCTACGATATTCGTCCGAATGTGTATATGGCTGTGGCTATGGAGGGAGCGCGAAAATATTTGAGCGAGGTCAAGCCCGTGCTTGAGGTAAATCCGGCTAAATATTATCAGCTTACCTACGAGGCGAACGGCGCGGGCGGTCTGCCTAAAAGCATAATCGAGGAATTTTATTTTATGGAAAATCTGCCGGATGTGGACAGCGTTGTTCCTTTGGCGGGAGTTATGAAAATATCGGATGAGGAAAGTTCGGACGAAGAAGGCTCGTCCGGTTCGAAAGGCGGTTCGTCCGAAGAAGGCTCATCAGATTCGGAAGGCGGCTCGTCCGGAGGAGGCTCATCCGGTTCGGAAGGCGGCTCGTCCGAGAGCGGCTCGGAAGAAAACGAGCAGTCATCCGGACAAAACCAACTGCAGCCTCAGGCTCCCGTAAACAATTCGGGATTTGAGTTTAAAGTAAAGGACTATAAAGCCGGAGAGGTTGCCATAGATGAAACGAATAAAAGCGAGGCTATCGGTATGGCTGTTTTCAAAAAGGATAAAATGGTGGGAACATTCGGCGGGATCGAATGCGAGCTTTACAATATTATGTCCGGCGAGCATCGGGATTTGTTTATAAGTCTTGAAGGGATGACCGGAAAGCCCGTCACCGTCCTTCTGCGCGACGAGAAGAAACCGAAAATCAATGTCGATATCGAAAACAGGAGAGTTGATATAAATTTGTATCTCGAATCCGATCTGTATTCGCTGCCGGTCGACGAGAAGGTCGAGGATTATATAGAGGACTTCGAAAAAAAGTCCGGGGCGAATATAGAAGCCGCGTGCGAAAATCTTATAAATACGGCGTTTTCCGAATATGATGCGGATATTCTCGGGCTTACGCGCAAGGCGAAAAGAAAATTCCTGACGTACGGTGATTTTATAAACAGCGGTATAAGCGATGATATCAAGGACTTTGATATAAACGTCAACGTCGATTTCAGCGTGCGCCGGACAGGTCTTATTATAAGCGGGGAGGGGAATATGTGATATGCTGAATTTACTGTTTTTCGCGGTTACATTTTTCTACGGAGTGAGAATGGTTGCTTTCGGAGTGAGCGTAATAAAGGAAAAAAACTACTCCGGCGGAGTCGGATTGTTCGTTTTGTCAATTCTGACCTTCGCCGCAGCGGCGGTGAGCGCGGTGGAATATTTTAAATAAAATACTTGTAATTTTCTTCCTGTAACTGTATAATGATATAGTAATAGGTTAAGGAAGGAAAGTGTGATATTTGGATATAAAAAGAGAACGCGCGTGCTTTTTTACGGGACACAGAAAGCTTCCCGCCAACAGACTGGAGCAAATAAGGAAATTATTGGAGCGAAAAATAAAGGATTTGATCGAGTATAAGGATGTGGACACATTTATCGCGGGCGGAGCGATAGGCTTTGATATGCTTGCGGCTGAGACGGTTCTCGATTTAAAAATGAAATTTCCGAAGATCAAGCTGTATTTATACCTCCCGTGCTATAATCAGATCTCGCGCTGGACGAGTAATAATCAGTTTAAATGGCGTATGATGATGAGCAGGGTGGACGATTATATTTACGTTACCGACGGTAACTATACCGAAGGATGTATGCAAAAAAGAAATTTCAAAATGGCTGACGACGCGGAAAACTGCATAGCTTACTGCGTAATGGTAGGAAGCGGCACGGGCGCGACGCTGGCGTACGCGGAGAAGCTCGGCTGCGACATTTACAATATTGCAAGCGATATTTACGGGGACTGAACGAGCCCCCGTTTTTTATACAACGGGCTTCATACCGTTCCACGCGAAAAGCTTAGCGTTTTTGCCGTGATAAAATTCGCGCTTTTCATTCGGAGCAAATGTAATTTTTTCAATATGCACATCAACAAGCCTGACGTTGTCATATTCGGCGGTAATCACATCAGCCGTCACAGGGGAATTAGAATTGTTATACAATTCGGTATAATCCTCAAACTCGGTTTTAATAAGTCCTGTTTCCCGCGTTTCAATTTCTGCCGGCGCGTAATCGGGAACGGCGTAAAAGAGTATCCGCGCCGAGCCTCGGTCGTTATATCCTGTTTTTCTGTTATAGCGCAGGCTCATGACCTTGTCCATGACATTGCCCTCGACGGTGTATATGTACGTTTCGTCCGAATCGGTCACAAGCCCGACGTGGTTTGAAACGCCGTCGCCGTCGTTGTCCATAAAAGCAATATCTCCCGGCTTCGGAGCGCGGTTTTCAAACGATTCGGCTCTCGTTCCGAACGGATTGTTTTCCATATTATATGTATTGAAACCGCTCGCGAGAGCGTTTTTTCCTATAACGGAATTCGGTATCCCAGCTTCGTTCGCGCACCAGCTTATAAAAATCGCGCACCACGGAGCGGCTTGATCGACCGTGTAAAACCATGTGTTATATTTTGTATGCTTATTTTCGCTCGTATACCCAAGCTGCGATTTTGCCGTTTCAACAATATCCGCCGCCTGATTTCCCGTATTTACCGCGTACGCGTTTGACGCGAAAAAAACGCACGCCGCAATTGCCGCCGACAATATTTTCCTTTTCATAAAAAGCTTCCTTTCGTAGGTGATAGCTGTAATTTTAGGATAACATACTGCGGAGCGTTTGTAAACAGGAAAGTTATGTAAACCAACTCGCGGATAAATTATGATAGTTTTTTCTTGATAATTACCGTCGTAAAATATCCCCTTTCGGCGCGTGATATTTCGCCGGCGAACTCGCCGTCCATACCGATATTGCTCGTTACGACCGCGTTTTCGAGCATGCCGCGCTTCTCAAGAAGATTGTAAATTTTATCTGTGATTTTTCCGGCTTTCATTACGATTATATTGTCGAACGTATCAAGTATTTTTTCAAATTTTTCATCCGTTTCAATCGCAGGTATCACCGCGAGCGTTTCATTTCCCTCGCAAAGACTTATTCCCGCTTTTGCCGCTGCGGCGCAGAAGGACGGAACGCCCGAAATCGTTTCCGTTTCATAGCCGCGCGCTTTCAATTCCTTTGAAACATACGAGCATGTGCTGTAAACAGCCGCGTCGCCTATGGTTATCATGGCGGCGGTTTCGCCTTTGTCAAGCACAGCCGCGACGGCATCCGCCGCTCTTTTGCGTGACTGTATTCTTAAATTTATATCGCGGCGCATAGGGAATTCAAGCGTAATAATTCGCTTGTCCGCTATGTCCGCGGCATTCGATAACAGGCTCAGCGCGATGGATTTTTCGTTCTTTGCCGGAACGGCTATCACGTCCGCCGCTTCCAGCGCGCGCTTTGCGGCGAGAGTAAGATAACCGCCGCCCAAGCCTATGCCGATTGAGTAAAATTTACCGGTCATTTTGTCAGCTCCCATATTTATTATTTGCGATGATCAGACTGCTTCATCAATTCAGTTCCAAACGGATCCGCATGCGGCGTATTGTTCGATTTTTTGCCGCGGCTTAAGTATAACATAATACGAAGGCAAAAGCAATATCGATCGGGCAAATTATAATTTGTCGACACCCTCTTGACACCGTCATAAAATTCCTATATAATGAAAGAAACCAAACACAAGGGGAGCTTTACGGCTGAGAGGAAGGTACGCTTCGACCCGTCGAACCGGCTGACGGATAATGCCGTCCCGGGAGTAAATCAGGTTATGACGCGCTTCTTTGACAGGGGCGCGTTTTTGGAACGTAAATCTTCGGAAAGGATTGGAATTATGGATTACACAACACAGATGGACGCGGCGAAAAAGGGCATAATCACGCCCGAAATGGAAATAGTATGCGTGAAGGAAAACATTGACGTAGAAATTCTGCGCGAAAGAATAGCGCGCGGAACGGTCGTTATTCCGGCTAACAAGAACCACAAGGCGCTAAGCCCCGAGGCTGTCGGCGAGGGAATGAAAACAAAAATCAACGTAAACCTCGGAATTTCCAAGGACTGCACGGATTACAGCGTTGAAATGGAAAAGGTGCAGATGGCTGTCGATATGAAAGCCGAGGCGATCATGGATCTGAGCTGCTTCGGCAAAACGCACGAGTTCCGCCGTAAATTGGTTGAAACGTGTCCCGCGATGATAGGCACGGTGCCGATGTACGACGCGGTGGGCTATCTCGATAAGGAGCTTGCGGAGATCACAGCCGACGAGTTTCTCGACGTGATCGAGGCTCACGCAAAGGACGGCGTTGACTTTATGACTATCCACGCAG
This sequence comes from uncultured Clostridia bacterium, assembly GCA_947627795.1. GTDB lineage: Bacteria > Bacillota > Clostridia > UBA1381 > UBA1381 > CANQXJ01. The sequence goes on along the minus strand of CANQXJ010000004.1, from coordinate 37,418 downwards.
GGATCAACCGCCGCACCGCTTCGATTTTCAAGGAAACAAAGAGAGTAACGAATATCGTGTCGCGCGGCGGCTCGCTTATCTACGCGTGGATGGAAATGACCGGAAACGAAAACCCGTTTTACGAGTATTATGACAAGGTTCTCGATATTTTAGCGAAGTACGACGTAACGATAAGTCTCGGCGACGCGTGCCGCCCGGGCTCGACGCACGACTCGACCGACGCTTCGCAGGTAACTGAGCTTGTGGAGCTCGGAATTCTCACAAAGCGCGCTTGGGAAAAGAATGTGCAGGTAATGGTGGAAGGTCCGGGACATATGGCGATAGACGAAATTGCGGCGAATATGAAGCTCGAAAAGCGGCTCTGCCATAACGCGCCGTTTTACGTGCTCGGTCCGCTCGTGACCGACATCGCGCCGGGTTATGACCATATCACGTCCGCGATAGGCGGAGCGATAGCGGCGGCGAGCGGAGCGGATTTTCTCTGCTATGTAACTCCCGCCGAGCATCTGCGCTTACCCAACGCGGACGACGTGCGCGAGGGAATAATCGCGTCGAAAATAGCCGCTCACGCGGGCGATATCGCGAAGGGTATACCCGGGGCGAGAGAGATAGACGACAAAATGAGCGACGCGCGCAGACGCGTCTGCTGGGATGAAATGTTCAAATACGCGATAGATCCCGAAAAGCCGATGCGCTACTACAACGAGCTGCCGCCAGAGGAAAAGCACACCTGCTCGATGTGCGGCAAGATGTGCGCGGCGCGGACTATGAACAAAATTATGGCGGGCGAGAAGGTTGACGTTAAATAATCTGCATATTATAGCTTAAAGGGGGTATTCCTGTGAGCAGAATCGACGATTGCACCGCAGAATACAAAAGCCGGATAAACAAGCTCGGCATTTATACCGTGTCGGATTTGGCAAAAATCACGGAAAGCGGCGGCACGAGCTGGCTGATAAACGTCAGCGAAACGTGGCAGCAGCAGAAAATCGCGGAGATAGCGCTTAAACTGAAGGAAGATATCGCGAAGAAACGTATTATTCTGATAAGCGGACCGTCGTCGTCGGGAAAAACGTCGTTTGCGGCGAGGCTGCAGCTTCATTTGCTTGCTTTGGGAATAAAAGCTGTGTCTATCTCTCTTGACGATTACTATATCGAAAAGCCGCTGATGCCGAAAAACCGCGAGGGAAAGCCTGATTACGAGGCGTTTGAGTCGATCGACTATGAGCTTTTCAATAAAAATTTACGCGAATTGATAGAACACGGCAAGGCGACCGTTCCGGTTTACGATTTCGACGATTCAACTCCGCCGACAACGCGCGAGTTGACTCTCGCGGCGGACGAGGTTATTATCGTCGAGGGGATCCACGGGCTGAACCCGAAGCTGACACATAATATAGCGGACAAAAACAAGTATAAAATTTACTGCACCGCGCTCACGGCGATATGTCTTGACGACGGTACGCGCGTGCGCTCGAGAGATAACCGACTTATGCGGCGCACGATACGCGATTTCTATTTCAGAGACGCGAGCTTTCAGCTTACGTTCGATTTGTGGCCGCACGTGGAGGAGGGAGCGGAAAAAAATATATTTCCGTACACCGACAGCGCGGACGTGATATTTAATTCCGCGCTTCTGTACGAGCCGTGCGTTTATAAAAAGCATATAAACAGGATATTTAAAAAACTCCCGCGGGAGCTGCCGGAAAATTATACGGAAAATATAGAAATTTTAAAGGAAATTGTAAAAAACTGCCCTTCGATCGAGGACGCGCTGACTCCCCGAACGTCGCTTATACGCGAGTTTGTCGGCGGCAGCACATTGTTTTTGTAAAGGAGTAATCATAATGACAATATTATATGAAGTTCATGGAGGACTGTACGTGAACATGACAAACAGATGCCCGTGCGCGTGCGTGTTTTGTTTAAGGCAGACGCGCGACGAGATGAACAAATCGGGAAGCCTGTGGCTTGAGCGCGAGCCGACGGTCGAGGAGGTAATCGCGGAGTTTGACAAGTTTGATATGACAAAATATACCGAGCTTGTATTCTGCGGCTTCGGCGAGCCGACGGAAAGACTGGAGGATCTTCTCAAGGTCGCAGCGTACGTGAAAAAAACATATCCGAATCTGCCGACGCGGATCAACACAAACGGTTTGTCCGACTTGATTTACGGCAAGGACACCGCGCCGATGTTCGAGGGCTTGATCGACACGGTTTCGATAAGCCTGAACACGCCCGATAAGGAGCGGTATTACGAGCTTACGCGCAGCACATTCGGTATAGAATCTTTTGACGCGATGCTGAAATTTGCGGGAAATGTGAAAAAATACGTAAAAAAGGTAATCATGACAACGGTTTCGACGACGCTTACCGAAGAGGAGGAAAAGCGCTGCGCCGAAATTTGCGATAAATTAGGCGTGACATATAGAATCAGGGCGTTTGAATGAGGTAAAATATGGTTCAGGGGCATAAATGCGGGCGGACGTACACGATATAACCCAACGGCAACACCACCCATACAATGTCGTTGACATCGGGTTATCGCGGGCGGGCTGTCGAGGGCGCCAGCCCCTACGATGTACGATTTTCAAAATTACGGGTGTACGGGACGGCGCCCCCGACGTCCCGAATTTATGCATATAAATCATGCAAACAGGCTTTGGCGCGTGTGTATAACCATTGACATTGAATACCCTGTGTGATATACTTACATCGTAGTTTTCATAAAAGACAAGATATCAACGGAGGATAATATGACCCAGTTTAATTCCGCGGCGGCGCTTCTTGACAGGGCTGCCGAAAAATATAAAAATAAAATTGCGATCGCAGACGAGTGGGGCGAGATAAGCTTTTCCGACTGGCAAAAACAGGGACGCGCCATAGGCACGGCGCTGATAAACGCTTCGGAGCGCGGCTATCTTCCCGCTCCGGTTCTCGTGTATCTGAAAAAAAGCATATCGTGCCTCGTCAGCTTCGCGGGAGCGATGTACAGCGCTAACCCGTATGTGCCGACGGCTTACGATATGCCGCTTAACCGCATACAAAAAATTATCGACAGCATGAACGGACGCGCGCATATTATAACCGATGAGAATGGAAAGGAAAATTTAGCTTCTCTTGACCTCACGGACGGAATCAAGGTACATATTTATGATGAGCTTTTAAAAACGGAAACGGACGACGCGCTTGTTGAGGAAACTCTTGCGCGCGTTACGGACGTTGATCCAATTTATATCATGTTCACATCCGGCTCGACCGGCACTCCGAAGGGAGTTACCGTCCCGCACAGGGGAGTAATTGACTATGCCGAGTGGGTGACGGATACGTTTAATATCGACGAAAGCTCGGTGCTCGGCAATCAGGCTCCGTTTTATTTTGACAATTCGATTTTCGATATTTACAGCTGTGTTTTAAGCGGCGCGAAAATGATTATTATTCCGGAAACGCTTTTCATGTTCCCGTTAAAGCTTCCCGAGTTTTTGCGCGACAACGACGTGACCACCATCTTTTGGGTGCCGACTGTTATGATAAACGTCGCAAGCTCGGGCGCGCTTTCGGAAATCGAGCTTCCGAAGCTTAAAAACGTGGTTTTCTGCGGAGAGGTCATGCCGAACGCGCAGCTTAATATATGGCGGAAAAATCTGCCTCGGTGCACTTACGCGAATTTATACGGTCCGACGGAGATCTCGGACGTATGCACATACTATATCGCCGACCGTGAGTTTGACGACAGCGACCCGCTCCCGATAGGAAAAGCGTGCCGCAATATGCGCGTGATAATTTTGACCGAGGACAACAGAATAGCCGAAACAAACGAGCAGGGCGAAATATGCGTTATCGGCTCGGGCGTGGCTCTGGGCTACTGGAACGCGCCGGAGCTTACGGAAAAAGCGTTTGTGAACAATCCCGCGAATCCTTATTATAATGAAAAAATTTACCGTACCGGCGATTTGGGCTATGTGAACGACGAGGGACTTATAATGTATCTCGGCAGAATGGACACGCAGGTTAAGGTCAAGGGAAACAGAATAGAACTCGGCGAAATCGAAAACGCGGCTATGTGCGTCGGCGGAATAAAGGGCGCGTGCGCTGTTCTCGACAGCGAAAAGCAGCAGATCGTGCTCTTTATCGAAAGCTGCGAAGCGTTCAAGCTAAGAAAGCTTAATCAGGAGCTGAAGAAATATATACCTGCATATATGCTGCCGTCGGAACTTATTGTAATGGATAAATTCCCGCACACGGCAAACGATAAGATCGACAGAGTTACGCTTAAAAAAAGTCTGGAAAACAGGTGAATATAATGGAAAAAATTATGAACAGCGCCGTGTGTCTTTTGGAACGCGCCGCTCTGAGATCAGCCGCAAAAACCGCGTTCGAGGACGCGGACGGCGAAATTTCCTACGGCGAATTGAGAGATAAAAGCCGCGCTGCCGGAAGCGCGCTGATAAAGCGGGGCATGAGCGGCAAGCCGGTGATTGTGTATCTTCCCAAGGGAATCGGCAGCGTGATTGCGTTTGAGGGCGCGCTTTACAGCGCGTCGCCGTACGCGCCGGTAGATTATAAAATACCGCTTAAACGCCTTAAAACGATAGCGGAAAATATACATCCGTCCGCGGTAATAACAGATTCGGACGGAGCGGAAAGGCTCAAAAATTTCGGAATAGAAGCTCCCGCGCTTACGCTTGACTCTCTTTTAAGCGAGCCGTGCGATAACGCGGCGGTTAACAAGGCGCTGTCACGCGTATGCGACACCGATCCGGTTCATATAATCCACACCTCCGGCTCGACAGGCGCGCCGAAGGGAGTTACGATAACGCACCGCAATCTGCTCGACCTCGTAAACTGGTTTTACAACACATTCGATTTCGGCGAAAACGACGTTTACGGCATAGGACTGCCGTTTCATTTCGACAGCGCGGTAACCGACATATACACGGCGATATGCGCACGCTGCAAAGCGGTAATAATTCCGGAGGCGCTTTTCATGTTCCCGGAGCGGTTGACGGAATATATAAAGGAAAAGGAAATAACTTGCACCAAGTCGATACCGACGGTAATGGGCAAAATCGCGAATTCGGGAATACTTGAAAAAATTGCTCTGCCGAATTTAAGGCTCGTGCTTTTCGGCGCGGAGGTCATGCCGAATAAACAGCTTAATATATGGCGGAAAAATCTGCCGCAATGCATTTACGCGAATTTATACGGTCCGACGGAGTGTACAGACGTGTGCGTTTATTATAAGCCCGCCCGCGATTTCGGCGACGGCGAGGTTCTTCCTATAGGCGTTCCGCGTCCAAATGTGCGGATCTATATAATAACCGAGGACGGCGGAGAAGCGGACGTAAACGAGCCGGGCGAGCTTTGCATAAGCGGCACATGCGTTTCGGCGGGCTATTATAACGCGAAGGCTCTGACCGACGCGGCGTTTGTGCAGAATCCTTTAAACGGCAGCTACAACGAGAGAATTTACCGTACGGGCGATATTGCGTACAAAACAGAGGATGGGCTTATAATGTTTGCCGGACGCGGGGACAGCCAGGTGAAGGTACGCGGCAACAGAATAGAACTCGGCGAGATAGAAACAGCCGCCTCCGTGATCGACGGAGTGGAAAGCGTTTGCGCGCTTTTCGACGCGGCAAAAGAGGAAATTGTCCTCTTTATCGAAACAAAACAGGAAATAAACGCGCGGCGTTTTCGTATGCGTCTTGGGGAAAGAGTGCCGAATTATATGCTTCCGGGCAGGATAGTGGCTCTCGAGAGCTTTCCCCATACGCCCAATGGCAAGGTTGACCGCGCGGGACTTAAAGATAAATATATAATCGGCGGAAAGGAAGAAAAATAATGGATGAAATTAAGGACACTTTGAGGGAATATATAAGAGAGCAGTTCGACATAGGCGACGATCCCGATTTCACGGACGATGTGCATCTGTTCAACGAGGGCTTTGTTGACTCGTTCAGCGCGATCGAGATAATCCACTTTATCGAGCAAACGTTTAATATTCAGATAACGCAAAGGGACATCACACTCTATCCGATGAACACGATAAACGAGCTTGCGGAAGTTATCGAATCAAAGCTGTAATTAAAAACCTGAGGGGTTTAATATATGTGGTATCTTCAGACGGACGTGCTCCTGCGGCTTCTTCTTGCCTGCGGAGCGATGATAATAATATCCGGTGTTTCGCGGCTGCTTTTTAAAAAGGATTTCGGACCGAAGGTATTGGTAATAGCGAGTCTTGCGGTAATAGCGTACGTATCATGGCAGCTCGCGCTTTTCAGCGCGGGATATACGCTTGTAACGTTTTTGCTCGCGCGGGTTCTGAAAAGACTTGATAAATCGCGGCGGCTTTGTTTTGTGCTGTTTTCTTTTTTATGCGCGGTACCGTTTTTATACGGCAGAATGACGGAGTTTTTCCCGCAGCTTCCGCTTATTATAAGCTTTGTGGGAATAGCGTATCATATGCTCAAAGCCATTGACGCGATGTATTTTGTTTACTACGCCGATATGGATATAGAGTTTCTTCCATATATAAACTACATTTTGTTTTTCCCGACATTTACATCGGGACCGATTTTCCGCTACAGGGACTTTTTAAGGATTTTCAACAAACCCGTTCCGCTCACGGCGGATAGATTTATTATGTATGTGAAGCGGTTCATCAAGGGAATGTTCAAAAAAATGGTGGTGCTCTATTTTATAAACGCCGTTTTCGTATTCCTGCTTGATTTGGATATGAATTTCTATGTAAGCTTCATAGTCACGGTGCTGAGCTATTTTATAATGTTCTTTGACCTGTCGGGTTACAGCGATATTGCGATCGCGGTCGGCTCAGTCATGGGCTATACCGTTCCCGAAAATTTCCGAAAGCCCTGGGCTGCGGCATCGTTTACGCAGTTTTGGCGAAATTGGCATATAACTCTGTCGGACTGGGTGAGAGAGCATATATTCGTTGTGCTCAACAACAGGCGGCTCGGGCGGTGGGCTTCCGCAGGAATGGGATTTATGGTAATGTTTGTAATGGAAATGTGGCACGGCTTCGCGCCGATAAATCTTATCGGCGGCGTATACAACGGTCTTATTCTCGGTCTTGAAAATCTTTTCGGACTTACCACCGCCGACAAGCGGAAGATGAAAAAACCGGTATATATTTTCCGCTGCTTCGCCGTGAATTTCCTGTTTGCGTTAAACACACTGCTCTACAGCGTTTCGGCGGACAAGCTGTTTGAGATTTTGCGCGGATTTGCGAGGATATGAAGATGAAAAAAATCATAGGCATTATAGCCGTTGTTATCGCGTTTTTCGCGGTCGATACGGCTCTTACGTACAACAATTTCATAAAGGACTGTGATTATCTGATAAAAAACGATTTCGAGATAACGCAGTCAAATCATCCCGAAAAGGTTTGGGACAAGGTGTTTTTCGGGAACAGCGTCGTCATGTCCGGCTACCGCGAGGAATGGAGCAATGCGGGTTATGTAAACCTCGGCTTGTCGTACGGCACGATGACGGATCTGGAGCAGATGATAAAAAAACACTATATCAAGATAGGCTCGGAGCTTGTAATAGGGCTTAATGAGCTGACGCTGTACGATGATTTTCAGACAAATCCGACGTATATATGGCATAAGAAATTTTATATGCCCTACGCGTATTTCGAGCGCGACGTGTTTTATCCCGTTATAACCGAGGGCTTTGACAAGCTTCTGCACGGCGAAAATCCCGCACCGGAAAAGCGCGAGAACCAGCAGAAATACGTCACCTACGGAATGCTCGGCGACGACGAGCTTTTGAACACGCTCAATAAATACGAGAACGAGTATTTCCATCTGCCGGACGAAGCGTTCCGGGATAATTTCGAAGCGCTCGATTTCGTGTTTGAGTATTGCGAAAAAAACAATATCCGCGTAAGAGCGCTGTGGATGCCGTGGAACCCGCGCTGCGGCGTGCCGGAAATATTTCCGCATATACTGTCGATGGTGACACAGCATTGCGACAGCTACGGCGTGGAGCTTGTGGATCTGCAGAATATTTATCCGGAGGAATATTTCTTTGACACGGCGCATTTAAACAGCGAAACGGGCGCGCCGGCGTTTACGGCATTGATGGATGAGTGGCTGTAGGAGGCAGGACAATGAAAATATTAAAAAAGATAGGAATTTTTATACTTTACGTTATCATGTTTATCCTCGTATGTATTTTTTTCACGGGCAACGGAACATTTATATACGAGGCGTTTTGACGGATGTTTTTGGGAAAATTTAAAAGCAAAAGCTGATTGACACACACAAAAAAATGATGTAAAATATACCCGATATTATGGTAAAGGGGCGATTTTATATGAGTGAAAAACAGCCGATGAGACTCGGCTATCTTATAAAACGGTTCGTGCCGTATTTCAAAAAGTACAAATGGATCCTCGTTCTCGATTTGATATGCGCCGCGCTTTCGACGGTGTGCGAGCTTGTTTTCCCGATGCTCGTGCGGTACATAACGGATATGGGAATAAATGACATAGCTTCGCTGACGGTCGCGGTAATTGTGAAAATCGGCGTGTTTTACCTGATTTTGCGCCTGATCGACGCGGCGGCGAATTTCTACATGGCGGATACCGGACACATCATGGGCGCGAAGCTCGAAACCGATATGCGAAGCGACCTGTTCAACCACCTCGAGCGCCTTTCGCACGCGTACTATTCCGAGCACAAGATAGGTCAGATCATGGCGCGTATCACGTCGGATCTGTTCGACATAACCGAGTTCGCGCATCACTGTCCCGAGGAGGTTTTCATCTGCGTTTTGAAAATCGTCGTTTCGTTCGCGATTCTCTGCGGGATCAATATTCCGTTGACGCTTATAATTTTCGCGTCGCTGCCATTGGTGCTGTGCTTCGTGAAGTTTTTCAACACGCGTATGCGCCGTGCGTTCAAGTGGCAGCGCGACCAGATAGGCGAGATAAACTCGCAGGTCGAGGACTCGCTTTTAGGTATCCGCGTCGTGAAATCGTTCGCGAACGAGGGGATCGAATCGGAAAAATTCGAAAAGGGCAACGAGAAATTCCTTGACGCGAAAAAGCTCGGCTACTTCTACATGGCTGGCTTCCAGACCTCGAACCGCTTTTTCGAGGGCGTGATGTATTTAATAGTAACGATAGCGGGCGCGCTGTTCCTGATGAACGGCAAAATCGACCCGGCGGACTTCACGGCGTATCTGCTCTATGTGAGCACGCTTTTGGCGACTATCCGCACTATCATCCAGTTTACCGAGCAGTTCCAGCGCGGAATGACCGGTATCGAGCGTTTCCTCGAGGTGATGGACTCGCCCGTCGATATCAAGGACGCGCCGGACGCGGAGGAGCTTACCGATGTTAAGGGCGCGATTAAGTTTGAAAACGTAAGCTTCCACTACAGCGACGACAACACAAACGTGCTGACCGGAATAAATCTTGACATCAAAAAGGGCGAAAGCGTAGCGCTCGTCGGACCGTCGGGCGGCGGAAAAACCACGTTATGCAGCCTTATCCCCCGCTTCTACGACGTGACCGAGGGACGGATTTTAATAGACGGTCACGACATAAGAGACGTGACGCTTCAATCCCTGCGCAATTCAGTCGGCGTGGTGCAGCAGGACGTGTACCTGTTCTCGGGAACGGTGTTTGAAAATATCGAATACGGACTTCCCGGCGCGTCGCGCGAGGACGTGATAAAGGCGGCGAAGCGCGCGGGAGCGCACGAGTTCATATCCACCCTGCCGCGCGGCTACGACACATACGTGGGCGAGCGCGGAGTAAAGCTGTCGGGCGGACAGAAGCAGCGGATAAGCATAGCGAGAGTATTTTTGAAAAACCCGCCGGTCATAGTCCTCGACGAGGCGACGTCGGCGCTTGACAACGAGAGCGAAAAAATAGTTCAGGAATCGCTCGAGGAGCTCGCGAAGGGCAGAACGGTATTCACGATAGCGCACCGTCTAACAACGATACGCAACGCGAATCTGATCCTGGTCCTCACCGAAAACGGCATAGAGGAGCAGGGCACGCACGCGGAGCTTATGGCGAAAAACGGCATTTACAAGAGCCTTTACAGTATGTATGAAAATATGTAAAAAAATACGGCACAGATTTGTGCCGTATTTTTGGTTTTAAATCAATTCAATCAGCCCAATTCAGCGAAATACTTGATCGTTCTAACCATCTGCGATGTGTACGAATTCTCGTTGTCGTACCATGAAACAACCTGTACCTCGTATAAACCGTTGCCGAGGTCGATTACCATTGTCTGCGTAGCGTCAAACAGCGAGCCGTATCTCATGCCGATAACGTCCGATGAAACGATCGGGTCTGTGTTGTAGCCGAACGACTCCGACGAAGCAGCCTTCATAGCCGCGTTGATACCGTCAACAGTTACGTTGTCGCCCTTTACAACAGCCGTAAGGATCGTTGTTGAGCCTGTCGGAACCGGAACTCTCTGTGCAGAACCGATGAGCTTGCCGTTGAGCTCGGGGATAACAAGACCGATCGCCTTAGCCGCGCCCGTTGAGTTCGGAACGATGTTAGCCGCGCCCGCGCGAGCTCTTCTCATGTCGCCCTTTCTGTGCGGACCGTCAAGGATCATCTGGTCGCCGGTGTATGCGTGGATCGTCGACATGATACCCGACTGGATCGGTGCGTAGTCGTTAAGAGCCTTAGCCATCGGAGCAAGACAGTTTGTTGTACATGACGCAGCCGAAATGATAGTGTCGTCCTTTGTGAGCGTGCCCTCGTTAACCGAGTAAACGATCGTCGGGAGGTCGTTGCCCGCCGGTGCGGAAATAACTACCTTCTTAGCGCCCGCGTCGATATGAGCCTGTGACTTAGCCTTTGATGTATAGAAGCCCGTGCACTCGAGAACAACGTCAACGCCGATCTCGCCCCACGGAAGCTCCGCTGCGTTAGCCATAGCGTAAATCTTGAGAACCTTACCGTCAACAGTGATTGTGCCCGCCTCGTCATCAGCCTCTACCGTGTGAAGGTTTTCGCCGATAACTCCGCAATATCCGCCCTGAGCGGTGTCATACTTTAAAAGGTCAGCGAGCATTGAAGGCTTTGTTAAATCGTTGATCGCAACAACCTCGTAACCCTCCGCGCCGAACATCTGTCTGAAAGCGAGACGTCCGATACGTCCGAATCCGTTAATCGCAACTTTTACTGCCATTTTAAAATTCCTCCTAAAATTTATTTCTGAGCATATTTATACCCATTTTCTATATTTTACCTCAAAATTCCGAAATATACAAGAGGTAATTGTTAAAATTTCGGCAAAAATATAATAATTTTCTTTTTTGCACAAAAACAGAGCCGTTTAACTGTTTAATATATATCAATTTAAACGCGCCGCTCAAAGTCCGAGCGCGGCTTTTGCGAGAGAATCAGCCATGTCGTTGTATTTATCGCCGGAATGACCCTTTACCTTATTAAATACAACCTTCAGCCGGTTTGATATTTTAAGGTAAAAATTCCTGTACTCTATTGTTCCGGGCTTGGTCGCCGACCATTCGCCGGTGCACCACTTTTTTATGCCCTCGTAATCGTAATATAATTCGAGCGCGGTTATTCCGTTTTCGAGACAGTACCGCATCGCCGCCATAGCGCCCATTATTTCGCCGGCGACATTATGCATGGACGAAAGAGTCTCGTCGGAGAATGCCTCGTTCATCGTGATTTCTTTTCCGTTATGGAAAATAACCGCTCCGTATGAAAATCGTCCCGATGCGGGATCGAAGCTGCCGTCCACGTAAGCGGCGGCTCTTTGCGGGATGTTTGGCGCGGATTGAAACGGCGGGGCGGTCTTTTTCCGCACGCCAAGATATATTTCCGCTTCCTCGAGCGTTTTAAAGCTTTTGTACTCCGCGCCAGAAAATCCGTTAACAGCCGATTTGCAATCGTCCCAGTCGGTGAATATTCCTATGCGGTAACCGTTTTTTACCGCGTAATATTTTGCCATAGTCTTTACCTCGTGTTTGTGGTATGATAAAACGTGTTATATAACTGTGATGTATGTATTATATAATAAGGAAAAATTTTTTTCAATAGGCAATTTCGGGGGTGTTAATACGCCGAAAAAAATTTTTTTTAAAATTTTTCGGAAAAGTGGAACTAAATAAAGGCTGTTACGTCTAATAATATGTAAACCACGAAAACAGATATTTAGCAACATGACCAAAAATAACCAAAAATGTAAAAATTTTTAGTACAAATAGTATAAAATTTTTTAAAAAAAGTAAATTGTCAGAAAAAAGGTGTTGACAATGCCTTTATGAAATAGTAAAATATTAAATAGCAGTTTCAGAGTAATTGGGTAGAAGCATTATTTTGGAAATTGTTACCGTAATATTTTTAATAATTTTGCCGCTTTCGACGCAATGCAGGTATTGCCGAAATGCGGTAACGGTTACAGTTTTTTTACAACTGTAATCTATGCATTGACTTATCCGCATTTATGTGGTATAATCAATGTGTATCTAAGATGTTATATACATCTTAGTGTATTTACGTTTTCCGGGAAAGGAGAGTGCCCGGAGAATTGTATCATACTCTTCAGAAATAAAAAAGGGAGGATTTGAGACTATGAATAAGAATCTCAAAAAAGTAATTTCAGCAGTTGCGGCTCTTGCTCTGTCAGTAAGTTCATTCGCTGCTCTTACTGTTTCTGCTGCTAATTATCCGGACGTTCCCGCAGACGCTGACTACGCTCATGCAGTTGACGAGTTAACAGCATTAGACGTTGTAGTAGGTGACGAAAACGGCAACTTCCTTCCGGATAAAGAAGTAACAAGAGCTGAGTTCGCGGCAATGTTGGTTGGCGCTTTAGGCCCGGCGAAGGTTCAGATGGCTGCGTCGGCTTCAAGCCAAACAACAAGATTCCCCGACGTTAACGACGTCGGAACAGGCAAGATGCACTGGGCTTCAGGCTACATAACAGCCCTCGCAGGTGACGGAACCATTTCAGGTTTTGACGACGGCAAGTTCCATCCGGACGAGGCAGTTTCGTATGTGCAGGCTATGAAGATGCTCGTATGCTCCGCCGGTTATGACACATGGGCAGTTGACAGAGGCGGCTGGGAAACAGGCTACCTCAGCATGGCTAATGAAATCGGTATTGGTGACGGCGTTCAGGTTACAGGCAACAGCGCTGCTCTTACAAGAGCACAGTGCGCTAAGATGGTTGCTAACACAATCAAGGCTCCGGTTCTCGAAGAGACCGGTGAGAAAAACTGGGACGGAACACCTGTTCTTTCTCAGAAGAACAAGACAGGAAGAAACTGGCAGTCAATCCTTACAAAGAACCATGACGCATATGTTGTATATGGTCGTGTAATAGAGACAAGCAAGACAGCTTCAGGCGGAATGGATGCTGACGAGGTAAGATTCCAGGTTGAGAGAGCTACAAACTTCGAGGATGAGTATTATACAAGAAATGACGATCCGGTAGAAATCGTAGCTAACGTTGGCGACACAGACGCTGTTAATCAGCTGAGAGTTTATTCGGAAGCTATCGTAAGAGTTAATTCTTATGACGAGTATGAGCTTATCTGCCTCCAGCCGCTCAGCAGCAACGCTGAGGTATCATTTGCGGCTATAGATTTCGCGGATGACAACTCTGCTTATAAGAACACAACTTACGAAGCAAGCGGCAAATTGTACGCTTATGTAAACGGTTCTTCTAAGACAACATCTTACAGACTTACCACAGAGGACGGCTCGTTCGCAGGTAACTACTATGTAAACGGTGTTAGAGTAACAGATTCGATGACATTTGATGAATTTGTTGAAAGATATATCGTTGCAAACAATGTCGGCGAAGTAACGCTCGTATCTGAGAGTTCAACGGGTTCAACAGCTACAAGCGGCACATATAACACGATCATGGTAACATACTATGAGGATGCTCTTGTAAGCTATGTTGACACTGAGGACGAAACAGAGACAGAAATTATATTCGAGAAGACAGAGGGCAATCTCGACGATTCAATCGTAATCGACCTCGAGGACGAAGAAGTTGATTATTCTATCAAGAAAGGCGGCGTTCATATCGACGCATCTGAAATTGAGGAATATGATGTTCTTTCAATCGCTTATGATGTAATCGCTGGTGACTTCAAGAATTCTTCATTCTATGATATCATCGTATCAGACCATGAGAATTGGGAAGGCACCGGTTCAACAAGAAACAAGGACGGCTTGGAGTATCAGTTAGACGGAACATATTATCCGGCAGTTGAAGGCGTAGCTCCGAGAACACTTGACAGATATTTAACATATCAGTTCTATTTCGATAACTTCGGCAGAGTATTATGGGCTGAGGAAGTTTCATCGGATAAGAATCTTGCAATCGTTGACAATATATATGAGTCAAACGACGGAGAGACAATGTATGTAAAACTTATCTACAAGGATGGCACATCAGGTTCTGTTACTCTCGGAACTAAGCTCCAGAATGATAAGCATACAGAGGATGATATCCGCAGCTGGATATGGGATTCAAACGGTGACAAGGTAAATCCGGTTGACAGAGTTGTTACTTACAGATTAAATTCGTCAAACGAGCTTACAGCTATCGATCATGATGTAGACCGCAGATTTACTGAGGACGGAACATTCAAAGAGTCGTCGAATAAGATTGGTTCTTACACAATTTCGGATACAACGTCAGCTCTCGTTGTTAAGGAAGACGGCAAAGATTGGGAAATCAGCTATCTTGATCCTTCAACGCTTATCGACGGCGACAAGTATGATGCATACTTCTACAGCCGTTCATCAAATGGCGTATATGGTCTTGCAATTGTAAAGGACAATACAGGCGGATGGTCAAAGAGCTCGCAGATGGCTGCATTTGTAAGCTTGGTAACGACATCTAATGACAATTACGATTATGAGCTTGAGCTTTACACACCTGATGAATCTAAAGACATCACAAGACTCTATCTGTCAGATGAGTACTATGACGACACAACCGTAAGCGAGGAGTACAGAGTAACATACGAGGATCTCGAGAGAGGCCGCGTTGCTGAAGGTACACCGATTATCTACACAACGGATTCAAGCGGTGCTGTTACAAGAGTAAGAAGAGTATTCAGTGATGATGCTAACTTCTTCGGTTCGGGTATTGACAACTTCAACGAGCTGAGAAACTACGCATGGACAGATAATCTCCTTGATTGCGTAGACAAGAGCTTTACAAACCCGGCATCTGAGAATGCTGATCATGACGAGACATATAAGCTTGTATTCGGTATTATTGTTGACCAGTCAGGTTACGATGTAGACTTCTTATCGAAGCTTGATTACGATAACGATGCGCAGACATACACAGTTAACACTGTAAGCGATGATATTGAATCTTATTCAATTACAGATGATACAGCTGTATATGCGTTCGACTTCGGCGGCCAGTCAAGATACAACACTTTGGTTACAGAGAAGAACACAAGCAGCATCAGATCAACGTCATTTGTAGGCAATAATCTCTGGCTTGATGACGATGAGACGATCGCGGACATCAACGTTCTTTCAAAGCCGCAGTTTGCAGTAGCAAGAGTTCTTGGCGACGACATCATGGAAATCATGATTTTCGTACCGACGAAATAATTGCTGAAAGGCACAAATGCAATATAAAATGAGGGGTTTCCGAACCCCTCATTTTTTTGCGCGGATGCGTAGGAGGGTAAATTATGGTTTATAGGCGTGCGCGTGTGAACGCGCACGCGCAGATAAATCATAATTTGTCGCACAAAAAAACAAATAATTCATATTTCTCTTGACTATTTCCCCCGATAGCGATAAAATATATATATAATAATTTTGGGAGTGATTTTCCTTGGCGGGGAAAAAATTAGCTAAGCGTTCTGTCATGATGATGGAGTTTGATTGGATATTGTTTGTTACCGTGATTATATTGTCGGTTTTCGGCATTGTCGCGATTTATACGGCTACGCGTAATACAGGCTCAAACAGCAGCGTGATTGTTCAATCCGTTGCGTTTGCCGGCGGCGCAGCGCTGCTTATTTTAACATGCTTTTTTGATTACGAGCAATTCCAAAATCTTGTTAAACCGATTTTTATTTTTTCGATAGCCACTCTCGTGATAGTGTTGATTATCGGCACGGGCGACACCGAATGGGGCGCGAAAAGCTGGATCCGTTTCGGCGCTATAGGCGTTCAGCCGGCGGAATTTGCAAAGGTATGTTTTATCCTGACCTTTTCATATCACCTTTCAAAAGTCCAGGAGAGCATAAACAAGCCGCTTGTAATTCTCGGTTTGCTGCTGCACCTATGCGTGCCTCTCGCGCTCATTCTTCTTCAGCCGGATATGGGAAGCGCGATGGTTTTTGTGTTTATGTTCATATGCCTGATGTTTGTGGCGAAGCTGTCGTATAAGTATATTATTCCGATAGGCGCAGCGGGAATCGCGTCGCTGCCGCTGATTTATATGTATGTGCTCAGCGATATACAGCGAAAGCGAATTCAGGTGTTTTTCAATCCCGAGCTTGAGCCGCGCGACGGAGGCTACCATGTAATCCAGTCAAAAATCGCGATAGGTTCGGGCGGAATTTGGGGCAAGGGTTTCCTTCACGGCACACAAACGCAGCTCGGCTTTCTGCCCACTCCCTCGACGGATTTTATTTTCGGCGTTATAAGCGAGGAATTCGGATTTATCGGCGCGATGCTTGTGGTGCTGGCGCTGTTCCTTGTAATTTACCGCTGTATCAAGACCGCGCAGAAGGCTGATAATATTTTCGGTCGCTATATCTGCACCGGCGTGGCGGCAATGCTGCTGTTCCACACATTTGAAAACGTGGGTATGTGCATGGGACTTATGCCGGTCACGGGCATACCGCTCCCGTTTATAAGCTACGGCGGCACGTCGCTCGTCACAAATCTGATTTCAATCGGGCTTGTAATGAGCGTCGCCTACCACAATAAACCGCGCAGCGTGTTTGACGTATATTAAATCACAAATCACTTTCTTCAAGCGTATTATAAATATGGTATTACATATTTTGTTGAGAAGGAAGTGATTTTCTTGTATATAGTATTGGGATCAGTTACATCAGCAACGCGCTTGGCGAGGGCGATCGAGCGCGAAATGGGAATACCGGCATACGTTGTGCACACGCCCGCGGCAATCAGAACGGGCGGCTGCTCATATTCGGTAAATGTGAGCGGTATGCGCGCGGCGTATGATGCCGAACGCGTTCGTGAAATTGCCTCAGAGCAGGGCGCGTCGGTGAAAAATATATATAATGACGAGTATCGGAACGGGGAGCGGGTGTATCATGCTGTATCTTGATAATGCCGCGACAAGCCGCCAAAAGCCCGCGGGAGTGTATTTTGCACTCATAAAGCATACTGTTTTCGGAAGCCAAAACGCCGGAAGAGGCAGCCACAGACTGAGCATACGCGGTATGCGCGACGTTGTCGAAGCTCAGGATACTGTTGCGGAGCTGTTTAATATCCGAAAGCCGCAGAATATCGCCTTTACGATGAACGCGACATACGCTCTGAATATGGCGATAAAGGGAACGCTTGAGAAGGGCGACCATGTTATCGCGACCGAGATGGATCATAACAGCGTGCTCCGTCCGGTGTATGAACAGAGCGAATTTACGATTGTCAAAGCGGACGGCAGCGGCGTCGTGAATCCCGCCGATATAGAGCGCGCGGTACGCCCGAACACAAAGCTTATCGTCTGCACTCACGCGTCAAACGTCTGCGGAGCTATTCAGCCGGTCAAGGAGATAGGAGAAATAGCCCGCCATTCGGGCGCGCTGTTTTTGCTTGACACGGCGCAAACCGCCGGATGTATGAATATTGACGTAAATGACTTAAACGCGGACTTACTCGCGTTTTCGGGACATAAGGGGCTGATGGGACCGCTCGGCACGGGAGGCTTATACGTCCGAGAGCCCGAGCTTCTCAAACCCCTTATAACCGGCGGTACGGGAAGCCTTTCGGAAAGTGTGACACAGCCGCGCTTTATGCCGGATATGCTGCACAGCGGCACGATTAACACTCCCGGAATTGCCGCGCTTGCTAAGGGAGTAAGATACGTTCTTCGTCATGGCGCGGATTCCATTGGAAACGGCGAGCGCGAGCTTGCGGAATATGTTATCGGGGAATTTAAGAATATGGGCGGCATACGCGTTTACGGAAATGAAAATCGAATCGGGACTGTTGCTTTTAATATAGGGAACATTGACTGTGAAACGGTCGCTGAGATGCTGGGGGATAAAATCGCGGTCAGAGCAGGATACCAATGTGCGCCGCTCGCACATAAGGCACTCGGAACATCCGACAGAGGCGTAGTGCGCGCGTCGTTCGGCGCGTTTAGCAGGCGGTCAGACGCGAGGAAGCTGGTTGACGCGGTGTATAAAATCAGCGCCGCTAAGGGAATATCGTAAAAAAAGGACCTCATAAATTGAGGTCCTTGCTGCGCTTTGAGATATGCGCGGGTATTTTCTAACTCCGATTTTTGCCGTATTGTTATATTAAAACTTGCCGCTCGCGCCGCCTCCGCCGAAGCCGCCACCGCCGCCGGAGAAACCGCCGCCGCCGGAAAATCCGCCTCCGCCGAATCCGCCGCCGCTGCCAAAACCGCCGCCCCAGGTGTTATAGCCGCGTCCGTAGCCGCCCGTACCGCTCCATCCGCCGCCGCGCCAGCCTCCGTAGCGGCTGATACGCGTCCAAATAATCAGCAGGACTATTATAAAAATTATCGCAAAAATCAGTTCGGCGGTTTCAGCTGTGTCGTCCTCCCCCGCGGGAGAAGGCGCTTCAAGCTCGCCGATTACTCTGTCGTATAAAAGCTGCAAGCCTCCGCTATAATCGCCCTCCGAAAGCTGCGGCGCGGCTTCGCGGATAAATCTTCCGCATTTACCGTCATTTAAAACTCCCTCAAGTCCGTAGCCGACTTCGATACGCACGTCACGGCTGTCGAGGACAAGCAAAATCAGCACGCCGTTATCCGTGTCCTTGCTGCCAAGTCCCCATTTGCGCGCGGTCTGAATCGAAAAATCCTCCAAGTCCGAGCCTTCAATGCTTTTCATTGTGAGCACAACGACCTGAGGACCGTCGTTTTGATAATACGTCTGTCCGCGTTCGCAAATATATTGTTCGGTCTGATCGTCTATAATGTCGGCGTAGTCGTTCACGAAAAACGCGCTCGTGGGGTTCGGAATATTCACCGCTGCGAAGGCGCTAAGTGCGAACGACATGATGAACACAGCCGCGAAAACCGCGGCGGCTTTAAATGTTTTGTTTTTCATAATCAGTTAAAATTCACCGTCGGCGCCTGCTCCGAGCCGGGCTGCGCCTCGTAAAGCGGTTTACGGTCAAATCCGAGCATTCCCGCGAATATAGCCGTCGGGAAGCTGCGCACTTTTTTGTTGTAGATCTGTGCAGCGTCGTTGTAGTCCTTGCGTGCCACGCCTATGCGGTTCTCCGTACCGGCAAGCTCATCCTGTAACGATAAGAAGTTCTCGTTTGCCTGCAGCTGCGGATAAGCCTCGGAAATAGCGAGAAGCCTTGACAGTGCCGATGAAAGCTCTCCGTCCGCTTCTATTGTCTCGTCCACCGTCTGCGCTCCGGCGAGCTTCGCCCTCGCGTCCGCGACAGCTGTGAATACCTCTTCCTCGTGCGTTGCGTAGCCCTGTACGGTGTTTACGAGGTTGGGGATAAGGTCGGAGCGTCTTTGAAGCTGAACCTGTATATTCGAGTACGCCGTGTTCACATCCTCGTCCAGTCCCACCAAACCGTTGTAGCTGCTGAATACAGCCGCCGCGATAATCACAATCACCGCGACTACGGCAATTATCACTTTGCCTGTTGTTTTCATAACTTTCCCTCCTGTGATACCTATGTAAATTTCGGTATATATTTTATTATATTAATTATACCATACATTTTTTATACCCGCAACCGTAAATTTACAAAATTATACAAATATACATAAAGGACGGTTCAAAGCCGCCCTTTATGCCGTTATTCCTACGCCGCCGTATTATCTATTTCAAATGTTTTGCCGCCCGTTACATACACGGTAAAACTCTCGATAATCTGTCCCGCGTCATCCGTCGTATTATAAATAATTCTGTCCGGCGTTTTCGGATCGCCCGATATATAAAAATCCGTCGAGAGCGTCACACGCTTGCCGTCCTTGATCACGCGCTTTGTTCCCTGATATTCGGGATATTCCCAAAAACCGCCCTCCGACAGGATTTTTGATGCAAGGTCGGGGAAATAATCGAATATGCCGTCGTAATTAAGAGCGGTTTGATTGTAATCGTAGTCGACCTCCGCGTCTATGGCATTTCCCAGCAGATATTCGCGCAGCTTTCCGTCCGACTGTTCATCCAAGCCGCCGCCATACTTGCCGCCGATAAAATCATTCCACATCTGTTCGGAAATCGAAATGTCCTCCGGCATCGGCTTTCCCTTTATTTCATCAAACGAGAGGTACTCCGTCACATAAAAGCCGCCGTTTTCGTCCTTTTTAAAACGAATTATCGCAGGCTCGGACACGCCGCTCATTACGGTATAAATCCCGTCCCTCACGCCGTAGCTCGAATAGAGCGTGTGCACGTATTCGGTATAAACGCCGTCCGTTTCCGTATTTATGGCTGTATTATGCGCCGCCACGCTCACATAGCCGCCGCCCGCCGTCCTCTCGTGGCGCGCTATGACCGCGTCGTCTACAGCTTCGTCTATGTCGGTCGGTCTTAACGGAGCCTCCATGCCGGTAGGCTTGCCGTCGTACCATAAGTTTTCCTCTATTACGCGATAAAATTCCGCGAAATTTTCCGGGCTTTCTCCGGCGTTTGTAAACAGGCTGCCGTATAAATCGGCGCACTCCCGTTTTGTGACGCTGAATTCCGAATAGGACGCACTGTCGTAATCGGGCGCGGTGAATGCCACATAATCCGCGTTGTCTATAAGCGCGAGAAATACAGCCGCCGCGCCGGAAAGCTCATTGCGCTTGTAAACGAGATTTTTCCCGCTTTCCGCGTCCCGGCGCTCATAGTAGAGCTTCAACCCGTAACCCTCCGGCACGCTGTTGTCGTCCCGGTCCGTGTCAAGCTCCGTACTTGAATACGGCATATCGGCTATAAACGGGATATGATTGAAAAGCTCTATTGAGTTCCAGTTGTTCCCGATATACGGCGATTTGTATTCATAAAGCTCCTTCGCCGCGTTTTCGACAGCGTCTCCCGAACCGCAGGCGACGAGCGCTCCGCCGAGCACGGACACGGCAAGCACAGCCGTAAGAAGCGCAATGCCGCGCTTTTTCACAGTCGTGTCGAATATGGTCCTGAAGCGTTCCTTCATAGCCTGCTTTCCGCCTAAAAAGTGAGTGGATAAAGCCGGTTTGAAGCCGCGGCTGTTTTTCATAATTTCGAGCATCGCGCGGGCGTATTCGTCGGGCTTGTTTGCCGCGCTTATCGTGATGCTGTCGCAGATAAGTTCAAGGTCGTTGTTCGCGCTTTTCGCCATCGCGTACACGAGCGGATTGAACCAATGCATCGCGTTCGCGATAGTCAGCGCAAGCTTGTACCATAAATCGCGGCGGCTGTAATGAACCAGCTCATGGCGCAGCACAAGCGCAAGCTGCTCCGCGTTCAGCTCGTTTTTCGGCAGAAGAACCATCGTATCTGTAAACCCGATAAGCATGGGGCTGTCGATTTCGGAGCAGCGGTAAATATTTATATCCCGCATTATTCCCATGTCTATTTTCAGCTCTCGGAAAATTCTCCGCGTTTCCTCGTCAGCCGGCGCGCGCCAGCGTTTCACGCGTTTTTTGAAAAGCGCGTACGCAATACCCTGATACAGCAGAAACAAAATTACTCCCGCAGCCCAAATCAATGACAGCGCCTCCATCGCGGTAAGTCTGAACGGCCGCGTTATAATTCCGTTCGGCTCGACGCGCAGCGCGGACGGATACTGAACACTGTATGTAACCGGCGCGTTTTCCGATTCGCTGCTTTCGAGCGCAAAACCTTCGTTCGGCTCGAGCGTCACGACCGATTCGGGCGCGTTTATCGTGACCGCGCGCTCGGGAAGCGACACGTTAAACGGTATAATTAATCTGACCGCTATGACGAGCCACACGAAATACCGCCATTTTACGCCGTAGCGTTTCTTTATAGCCTTCCCGAAAATCAGCGCGGGCGCTATTATGAACGACGCGTATACCGTAATTTCAAGAACGTTCGAAAACATATCCGATAGGCGCGCGAGCTTGCAGAACGACACTATCCACGGAAAAATAATATCGGTAAAAACAGTTTCACCCATATCTACCCCTCCTTCGCGTTCTCGATAATCGCCGAGATTTCGTCAATGTCCTCTTGGTTCAGCCTGTGCGTGTCCGCGAGCGCGGCGAAAAGACGCGAGCAGGAATTGCCGTAGAATTTCTTTAAAAAGCTTTTAGTTTCCAGCTCGCGGTAATCATCCTCACTGATTTTCGGATAATAGTAATTGAGCCGTTTTTCCGTTGTGACCTCGACAAAGCCGCGCTTCTGAAGCCTTGAAAGAATAGTTTGCAGCGTTGACATTGTCCAGCTTTTGTCCCCGCTTAAAAGCTCCAGTATCGCGGAGGTTTTCATTGGTTCGTTTGCGCTCCACAAAACGAGCATAACGCATAATTCGCTGTCGGGCAGCTTTTCGATTTTCATATTTTTCATCTCCTTTGTCACGCGAGCATATTGCTCATTTTTAATTTACGGGCTTTAACGGTCCGTAGCCCGCTTCTTTTACGCAGGCTTGCCCCGCTTCTGTCAGCATAAACTCAGCCATTTTCCGCGCGGGTGAGTTTTCGGGCTGGCTTTTCAGCATTACTATATACGTGTTGTTCGCGAGAGGGTAAGTGCCGTCCGCGATGGTTTCGTCCGTCGGCGAGATTCCGTCGATTGAAAGGAGCTTTAAACGCGTGTGCGTGTCGTAAAATACGTCCATGTTATTGAAGTAGTAATAAATGCTGTAACCGAGCGCGTATCCTTTTGGTTCCGCCGTTTCCGCGTACATAACGTCGGTCAGGACGTTCGACATACTTATTGACGTCGTTTCGTTTCTGATTTTTTCATTTATCTCGTGACCGTTCAGAAAATGCTTTTCCATCTGCGCGTGGCTGCCGCTGTCGTTGTTGCGGCAGTACGGATAGAGAAGCGCATCCGGCCCGCCTATCTCATTCCAGTTTTCATAGGCGTTATCGACATAGATATTTGTAATCTGCTCCTTTGTCAGATTTTCCGCCGGATTATCGGCGTTTGTGAAGAAAATCATCGCGTCGTAGGCAATCGGGATAAGCTCCAATTCCACGCCCTTTTCCTTAGCAAGCTCCAGCACGTCCGACGCGGGATAAACCGACGCGAAAAGCATATCAACCTCGCCGTTTATAAGCCGCTCGTATGACGCGTGGCTCTTGCTGTGCGAAAGCGGCTTGTCCTTGTGATACATTCCGGCATAGAACAGATTGCTGTATACCGCCTCGGTAAACGGGTATGTCGAGGTGGAGCCGTCGATCACCGGCATAGCCTTGTCAAAGCCGTATTTAACAGCTGTTTCAGACGGATAGTTTTGGAAATTATCCATAACGCGACATAACAGTTCCGCAGCTTCCTTTCTCGTCGCAAAATTCTGCGGATATGCGTAATCGACCGCCGGATAACCCTGAACTTCAACGTCATATTCTCCTAATTCCTGATCCCTTATATTGTAATTCTGAATAGCCGCGTACGCGCCGAGCGCCCAGTCCGAGATTTTGTCCGCGTCCTCAATGCCTGTAATTTCCCGCACATCATCGACCGACGCGGGAGCAATTTCATTCCTTATTCCGGCAGCCGCCAGAGCGCGCGCCGTCATTGCTGTAAATTCCTCGCGCGACACGTTCCTCTGCGGATAGAAATTTCCGTCCGGCTCGCCCGCGATCACGCCGTGATCCTTGGCGGCGGCGACAGCTCCGGCAAACCAGTCACCGGGCTTTACGTCGTTAAAGCCGCCGTTTCCGTCCTTGCTCACACCTATCATACGCATAACGACCGCCGCAGCTTCGGCGCGCGTTATGTTGTCATACGGGCGCGCCCTTCCCTTGTCGTCGCCCATGATAACAAATTTTTCAGCCACAGTACACATAGTACGATAATCATAATAGCTCTCGTTTGATTCGTCGGGCATATCGGTAAATGTTGCCTCGTCTGCGACAAACGCCTCTATTTCGCGTCCCGCGTTTTCCTCGGGCACAGTCGCGAAAATTCTTCCGTCGTAATACTTTGACATCGGAATAGGCGTTTTATCGTCGGCATAGCGCGCGAGTATGCGCGAATAGCTTTGATAATCTGTTTCCCAAAGCTTCTCTCCCGAGGCGTAAGGCGCGCTGAGCATAATGAATCCTTCTCCCGACGCGCACGCTGCAAGCGGCAGAGACGCCGCCGTAATAGACGCGGCGATAAGCGCGGATAATATTTTCTTCGTTTTCATATTGATATCTCCTCCCCTTTTCTTACCTACAATTGTCGGTAAGTATATAATATCACACATGCCGACAATTGTCAATATGAATTTCATAAAAAACCCGCGCATGAAAATTGCGCGGGTTTACAGCCGTTATTCGGTCAATCAGCCGAGAATAGCCTTTGCCTTAAGTATCGCGATCGCGGTTTTCGCGTCGATTATTTCGTTGTTCATAACCATCTCATAAAGTTTGTCGAGCTTCATTTTGTGGACGTTTAAAAACTCTCCTTCGTCGAGATGCTGACCTTTGTATGTCAGATTCCGCGCCAGGTACAGATGAAGCTTTTCTTCGCAGTAGCCGGGAGTTGCGTAATACGCGCCGAGATACGTAAAGTCCTTCGCCTCGTAGCCGGTTTCCTCGGTAAGCTCACGTCTG
The DNA here is from genome assembly GCA_947627795.1 of uncultured Clostridia bacterium. Lineage (GTDB taxonomy): Bacteria > Bacillota > Clostridia > UBA1381 > UBA1381 > CANQXJ01. The sequence goes on along the minus strand of CANQXJ010000004.1, from coordinate 12,501 downwards.
CCCGCCGCTTCCGGATCGTTTTCGCCCTTTTCGAGTTTTCCGGCAGGAATTTCGAGCATCATGCATCTTGCCGCGATTCTGTACTGCGACACCATGAACACGTCCCTGTCCTCCGTTACCGCAATAACTCCCACGCCGCCGTGGTGCGCCACAAGCTCGCGAAGCGCCGTAGAGCCGTCCGGCATGATAACCGTGTCCTCGCGCACGTCTATTATTCTTCCCTTATGAATTTCCCTTGTCGCGATTGTTTTTTCCTCAAAATTCATACAATGCTTTGCCCCTTTTCTTGTTTGTTTATATTTGCCATAATACACGCCGCACCCGCGAGAGCGAACAGCAGCGAAAGAATTGCCAATGTTTCTATTTTGCCTCCGGTGAAATCATTAGTTTCGGAGAGCGTCATATAATTATATATCACGTCCGCGATAAGTCTCGTATTCCGCTGCCTGAAGAACATACATGACCGCATGGTTTCCGTATAATTCCACATATTGAAATACAGAAGCGCCGCGGCGGTAAACGGAAGTATCGGTTTGATTTTTCTTAAAAATCCTCCCGGAGTAAGCTCTCCGCATCCGCACATAAGAGCAAGCCCGAGCCCCGTAACAAACGCCATAGGCAGCCGCTCAAGCCATCTGTATACAAACGGATAATCCGTCAGTCCCGACGACACGAATTTTGCGAGCGATTCCGTGTCGAGCGCCATAAACAGCGCGCACAATACCACGAGCGGAAGCCCCGCGCGCGTAGTCGCGGCGTATCCGGTTATAACTCCGAATACAAGGCATGAAGCCGTCGAAAACGCTATAAACAAAATGTCCTTCATTGTATTGTCAAGCCTGATATTAGGGTGTGGATTAGTCGGGAAGATGATTTCATATATACGCTCCAGCTTGCTCGTCATGATCATCAGGACCATGAATACGAATATGAGCGCGAAAAACGATGCTAAGCTCTTTATCGAAGCTGATGCTTTCTGCCTTTCCTCTATGAACGATACCCTTCTTTTCCTCATAAGCATATACACGGCGACAAGCCCCGCGCCGCACACGAGCGCCGCGGCTGACTGCGTGATATTAATTGCGGACGTATAGCTGTAGTTTCCCATACGCCCAATACCCATCGCATACGTGCCGAAGCCTTCAATAAGAGATCTGTTATCCGGATTTCTCATAAAATAATGAAAGTTCACATCATACAGCGTAAATCTCGCAAGCGTAAACGCCGCATAACACAGCGCCGCATACAAAGCTTTTTTCGCGGTCATTCCGCCGTTCGAGAAAAACGCGGCGGCGACTATACACAATCCGCCCGCCTTTACCGCGTCATACAGAACCGCAATGCTTCTGTTGAAATGGTTAAAGTTAGGCAGAAACAGATATCTCAGCCTCGCGCAAAGCAGCGGCATCATGAATATGGGCAACGCGATAACGCTTAAAAACGCGCCGCGCGCATAGTTGTTTTTTATCCTGCCGATAAGCCGCGTTCCGAGGAACACATATGCTCCGCCAAAAACCAGCTTCATTGCGCCGATAATAATTTCGTTTCGGAAAAGCGTTTTTGCCTCGCCGGTGAAAAAATCGATATAATTTCCCGCTCCGACATACGGCAGATTGCTTGGATCCATACCCGCGTAATACTCGTGAAGCGAATAATATATCATGTTTTTAAGACTCGCCGCGTTAAACGCAATAAGCAACACAACCGGTATAAGTACGGCAATCGCTGTTATTATACCCGATTTGTTTTTCGCAAACCGCCGCCGAAGCCTTTCGGACGCGTCGATCGGTTCTATTCCCATATTATCGTCATATCCGCCGGAATATTTATCGTTCATTTCCGTATCTCCAACCAATACCGTATTATCCGATAACGCATATTATACCCCGAAAATCCGAAATAGTCAATCATTGCTTAAAAATTTGTCGATTTTGCATAATGATACATGCCGTTTCAAAAGCCTTATACTGCTTTTTTCCGCAATATACATTAAAATCCGGTATATTCGTGTCCAAAACTGCGTACTTTACGCATTTTTACTTGACAATTATATCCGTAAGATGGTATAATTACTATGATATGGTATATTATATATGTACCGAAAAAATTAAACGAAAAGAGGAATTATTATGAAAATCAAAAAGCTTTCCGCGTTGCTCCTTACAGGCGCGATGGCGGCGATGGCTCTCGCGGGCTGCTCGGGCGGCTCGACAAACACGGCGGACAACGGCGCTTCAACGGGCGCGGACGACGGTAAAACGTACAGCATCGGCTTGTGCCAGCTCGTACAGCATCCGGCTCTCGACGAGGCTACGAAGGGATTCCAGGATAAGCTCACCGAGCTTCTCGGCGACAAGGTCGATTTCGATCTCCAGAACGCTTCGGGCGACTCGAATACCTGCTCGACTATCGCGAACCAGTTCGTATCGTCCGGCAAGGACTTGATATTCGCTAACGCTACGGCTGCGCTTCAGGCTGCGGCTGCCGCTACGGCTGACATTCCTATCGTCGGAACGTCAATTACCGACTACGCTACGGCTCTTGATATAGACGCCGCAGACTGGACGGGCGTAAGCGGAAGAAACATCACGGGTACGGCGGATCTCGCTCCTCTCGCGGACCAGGCGGCTATGTTCAAGGAGCTTCTTCCCGACGCTAAGAAAATAGGTCTTATCTATTGCTCGGGCGAGCCTAACTCGAAGTATCAGGTAGACATCGTTGCGGAGGAGCTTGCAAAGCTCGGATATGAGACTGCGGATTACTCATTCGCTGACTCAAACGACGTTGCTGCTGTTGTAACGACGGCTTGCGGCGACTGCGACGCGCTTTATATCCCGACAGACAATACTGCGGCTGCAAACACCGAGGTTATAAATAACATTGCAGCTCCCGCGAACATTCCTATCATCGCGGGCGAGGAAGGAATTTGCGGCGGCTGCGGTATCGCGACGCTTTCGATTTCTTACTACAGCATCGGTCAGGTTGCAGGTCAGATGGCTTACGACATTCTCGTAAACGGCGAGGATCCGGCGGCAATGGAGATCCAGTATGCTGACCAGCTTACGAAGAAGTATGTAAAAGAGCGCACCGACGCTATGGGAATTACCGTTCCCGAAGGCTATGAGGAGCTCGTTACTGAAGAATAATACGAAATTTTAATAAGTAGTATTTGCAACGGGGCGTTTTTATAACGCCTCTTTGCACTTTTGCAGTACGGAAGGGGGAAAAATAATGCTTGGTTTCCTTGTATCCATGCCCGGCGCGGTCGCACAGGGTATAATCTGGGGCATTATGGCGATCGGCGTATATTTGACATTCAGAATACTCGATGTGGCTGATTTGACCGTGGACGGCTCTATGGCAACGGGCGGCGCGACGATGGTAGTATGTATGATGAACGGTATGAACGCCGGTGCCGCTATGCTTATAGCGTTTGCCGCCGGATGCGCCGCGGGACTTGTCACCGGAGTTTTTCACACGAAATTCGGCATACCCGCGATATTGTCGGGAATACTGACGCAGCTTATACTGTATTCGGTAAACCTAAGAATAATGTCGCAGTCGGCAAACCTGCCGCTGTCGGTGGATAAATATCATCTGCTCCTGTCGCTTCGAAATCTGCCTATGGCGATACTTGTGGGCGGGATTTTCGCTGTCGTCCTGATCGCTCTGCTTTACTGGTTCTTCGGCACGGAAATGGGGCATTCGCTCCGCGCGACCGGCTGCAACCAGCGTATGGCGAAGGCGAATGGCATTAACACCGACACGAATAAAATTATCGGTCTCGTGCTATCAAACGGCATAGTCGCGCTGTCGGGCGCGCTGCTCTCGCAGTACCAGGGTTTCGCCGATATCAACATGGGACGCGGCGCTATAGTAATCGGTCTCGCGGCTGTTATTATAGGAGAGGTGCTTTTGGGAAAAATATTTAAGAATTTCGCGCTCAAGCTCATTGCGTCGGTTTTCGGCGGTATTATATATTATATCGTAATAACGCTCGTTCTGCGCGCGGGACTTAACGCGAACGATCTTAAAATGTTCTCGGCTCTCGTCGTGGCGGTGTTCCTCGGAATACCTTACTGGAGACATAAACTCGCGGAAAAACGAACGGTAAAGGGGGCTGGCGCGTGATGTTAAAGGTAAGCGGAATTTACAAGACGTTCAACAAGGGGACGGTAAACGAAAAGCGCGCGCTGAACGGAGTTGATTTGGAGCTTAAGGAAGGCGACTTCGTAACTATCATCGGCGGCAACGGCGCGGGTAAGTCTACGCTTCTGAACAGCATTTGCGGCGTTTTTCCCGTTGACAGAGGCAGTATCGTAATCGACGGCACGGACGTTACGCGGCTGCCGGAGCATAAGAGAGCGAAATTTCTCGGACGCGTGTTCCAGGATCCTATGATGGGTACGGCGGCGGATATGTGGATCGAGGAAAATATGTCGCTCGCGTACCGCAGAGGAAAAAGGCGCGGGCTGAAATGGGCGATAACGGGCAAGGAGCGCTCGTATTACCGGTATATGCTCTCGCAGCTCGGGCTTGGACTTGAAAACAGGCTTTCGAGCAAGGTCGGGCTTCTCTCGGGAGGACAGAGGCAGGCGCTGACGCTTCTTATGGCTGTAATGCAGAAGCCGAAGCTGCTTTTGCTCGATGAGCATACTGCTGCGCTCGATCCGAAAACAGCCGAAACGGTGCTGAATTTGTCGGAAAAGTTCATTACCGAGGGTAAGCTCACGGCGATGATGATAACGCATAATATGAAGGACGCTATCGCGCACGGGAACCGCCTCATAATGATGCACGAGGGACGCATTATTTACAGCGTCGAGGGCGACGAAAAGAAGGCGCTGACCGTGGACGATTTGCTTAAGAAATTCGCGGATATAAGCGGAGAGGAGTTCGCGAACGACAGGGCGCTGCTTAATTAAAAATTCAGGAAATACAAAATCCGCCGGATAACATCGTCCGGCGGATTTCTTATGCCCGTTCTCCCGTCCGCTGCATTATCCGTACTCATATTAAACCTGAGCTGTTTGCGGATTATATAAAAAATACAAAAACGACCTTGATTTTAATATGGAATTACGGTATAATTATAAGCGGAATTAATTTGTAAACCGGAAAAAGGATAACGGCGAATGAACAAAAATAAGCAAACAATTATTAATGTTGCCGCGAGCCTTATTGCGTTTGTCATTCAGATAGGGATAAATTTCTTCCTGTCCAAGTACATAGTTGAGAGCGTAGGCGCGGAGGCTAACGGTTTTATAAAAGTATCGGACACGTTTCTCGCCTGCTTTTCCATAGTCACCATCGCGATGAACTCTATGGCAAGCAGGTTTATTTCCATTTCCTATTTTCGAGGCAGACCGGACGAGGCGGACGAATATTTTAACTCGGTATTTTTCTCCAACGTAATCCTGAGCGCGATATTTATGCCGATATTTATATTTGCCGTGATAAATATTTCAAGGCTTCTGAACATAAGCACCCCCGAGCTTACGCTTGACGTGCAGGTGCTTCTCGGATTCACGGCTGCAAACTTTATAATCGGAATACTTTCCACAAACCTCGCGGTGTCGTTCTATATAAAGAACAAGCTTTATATTCAGTCCGTTATAAACATAATCGGCTACGTGCTGCGCGCGGCGCTTTTGTACCTTATGTTCAGCAATTTAAAGCCGTACGTGGCGTACACGGCGATAGTTATGTTTATCGTTATGGTATATACGCAAATCTGCAATATTTACTTCAAAAGAAAGCTTATTCCCGATTTAAAGCTGAATGTGAGAAATTTCCGCTTTGACAAGGTGAAAACGCTGTTTATGTCCGGAATATGGAACAGTCTCACGAGAATGGGAACGCTTTTGTCGAGCGGAATAGATTTGATTGTAACAAACCTGATGCTCGGCGGAGCGGATATGGGACTTCTCGCGCTTGTAAAAATAGTTCCGAATATGGTAAACAACATGACCGACGCGCTCGCGGTGACATTCGTACCGAGCCTTACAAAGCTGTACGCCGATAACAAAATTTCGGAAATGGTCCGCGAAACGAAATCGTCGATGCAGATTATGAGTATGCTCGTCAGCATACCGATAGGACTGCTTATAAGCTTCGGCACGGATATATTCACGCTTTGGTACCCGAGCGAGGACGCGTTCTTTCTGCGGCTTTTGAGCGTTATCGCGGTAGTGCCGCTTTCTATTGTCTGTCCGGCGATGATAATTCAGAATATTTTTACTATTATAAATAAAATAAAGGTCAGCTCTCTTTTGATCTGCGCGACCGGGTTTGTCAATATACTTGTTTTGCTTGTGCTTTTAAAAACAACGGACGCGGGCGTGTCGGCTGTAGTGTGCGTGGGTTCGACGCTTTCCATGGTGCGTGATTTATGCTATACTATCCCTTACGGAGCGAAATATCTCGGCGTAAGCGCGCGCACATTCTATCCCGATGCGATAAAATCGCTCATAGCGGCGTTCGCGATAGGAGCTATAGGTATGATCTTCAGACGGATGATGCCGTATGTTTCGTGGCTGAATCTGTTTATATTCGGCGGAATGGCGGGTGTTGCGGGACTTATCTTCAATTTTATATTCATTCTTAACAAGGAATCGCGCAATCAGCTTATAGCGGCAGCAAAAAGATTTTTATCGGCGCATAAGAAAAATTAAGTATATTTAAAGAAAATGCGATAGGATTTCTTTATACCGAACAAGGGAGGAACCGATTTGGCAATAGAGGTATTTAACCGCTACGAGCACAAATATCTTATAAATGAACGCGAGATGGGAAAAATTCTTGAAGTCATGGATGAGCATATGCAGCTTGACGAGCACTGCCGGCGCCATTCGCAGTATATAATAACCAATATATATTACGATACGCCCGATCACAGCCTGATACGCGAATCGCTCTCGCATCCGACATACAAGGAAAAGCTGAGGCTCCGCTCATACGGAGTGCCGGAAACCGATTCAAAGGTATTTGTGGAGATAAAAAAGAAATTTAACGGAATGGTGAATAAGCGCCGCACAATCATGAAGCTCGGAGAGGCGTACGATTTCTTGGAAAACGGTATACGCCCCCAACCTGCGGAATACATGAATTCACAGGTTATGAATGAGATTGAGTATTTTCTTGCCTTTCACAAGCCTGTTCCGAAGGTGTACATAGCGTATGACCGTATCGCGTATTTCGAAAACGGCAATGACGATCTGCGTATTTCGTTTGACAGCAAGATACGCTCAAGACGCGATGATCTCAGGCTTGAAGCGGGGGATAACGGGACGCTCCTGCTTCCCGAAGGCACATGGCTTATGGAAATAAAAACGAGCTTTGCCAAGCCCGCGTGGCTTTGTGATATGCTTACGGAAATGAATATTTTCAAAATGCACTTTTCAAAATACGGAACGGAATATATCCGGTTCGTTAAGGAGATTAAGGCACATAACGAAACGCTTCGCGCGGTAAAACAGAAACAGGAGGTTTAACTTAATGATAGATGAAATTTTTAACAGCGCTTCGGCGGGCGGCTCGTCGGTAATTACCGTCGGCGGAACGCTTTTGGCGATAGCGGTTTCTCTCGTATTCGGGCTTGTGATAAGCTCCACTTATATGTTTACGCACAGGGCTCACCAAAAAAGCTTCGCTGTAACGCTTACAATGCTCCCCGTAATTCTCGCGATGATAATTATTTTTATCGGCAGCAACATAGCGCGCGCGTTTTCCCTCGCGGGAACGCTTTCGATTATACGCTTCCGCTCCGCGCCGGGCGATCCGGAGGATATAGGATATATATTTTTCGACATAGCCGCCGGTCTGTCCTGCGGAGTAGGGCTGTATCTGTACGGGGCGGCGTTTGTCGTCATAGTATGCCTGTTTATGATAATTCTTTCGAAGCTGAATTTCGGCGCTCAAAGGGAGGCCGTGAAGATTTTAAAGATATTAATTCCGGAAAATCTTCATTTTGAGGGCATTTTTGACGATATACTCGAAAAATACACAAAAACGTTTGAGCTTACAAAGGTAAAAACAACGGATTTGGGTTCGATTTACGAGCTTCATTACGACATAACCATGAAAAAAGACGTTGACGAAAAGGAATTTCTCGACGAACTGCGCTGCCGCAACGGAAACCTGAACATTATTTTATCGGTCGCCGCAAGCGAATTATTCAGCCGGTAAGCGGTTTTTGGGAGCTGCGGAAAATATTCGGAAAAATATTTTAAAAATTTTTCATAAAACTCTTGCAAACAGGAAAATAGTGTGCTATAATATGGATGTAGAAAGAAATTACATTCTACCCTTTTATCCTATACATAGCAAAAACAAAAAAAGTGCCTTACTCCTTTAGGTACTTTTTTTGCATTGGAAGGCTTTTTCTAAAAATTAAAATCCGATAATAATTGAATTTTTCGAAATAATCTGATATAATATTAAAGAATAATAAATTTAAGGGGACTAAAACAAATGAATGTTCTTTTAATGTCCGTCAAGGCGGGATTCGGTCATCATTCGACCGCACTCGCTATGATGAGCTATTTTGAAAAATTCTCTCATAAATGCGAAATGCTCGATATTTTCAATTACATAAATAAACCTCTCGGAACTGCTATAGACGACGGGTATTTGTTTTCGACAAAATATATGCCCAATATCTACGGCAAAGCGTACGAAAAGCTCGACAAAAAGGACGAGCCGTACGATAAGCGTGCGCCGATAAGCTTGGTTTCAAATCTCGTGTCGAAAAAGCTGACAAAATACGTCGAGGAATACGCGCCCGATTTGATCATAGGCACGCATAGTGTGGCGGGAATGGTTATGAGTATTTTATCGAAGCGCGGCGTTATATCCTGCCCGACGATAGGAATAATAACCGATTTTACCGTTCATCCTTTTTGGGAAAGCACCGAGCTTGACTATTACGTTACGCCCGATGAAATTTTAAATTACGAAATGGCGAGAAAGGGCGTGTCCGACAGAAAAATTCTTCCGATAGGCATACCTATACGCGAGAAGTTTTCGGTGCGCGGCGATAAAGCAAAAGCGCGCGCGGCGCTCAATATCGCCGATAAAACCACGGCTCTCGTTATGATGGGGTCGATGGGATACGGCAATATAAAAAAGGCGCTTATTGAAATGGACGAGTTTCGATCGGATTTTCAGATAATATGCGTGTGCGGCTCAAATAAAAAGGCGTACGCGGAAATAAACGATTATGCATGGAAAAAGGACGTATACGCGTACGGTTTTGCCGATAACGTTGACGTTATGATGGACGCGGCTGATTTTATCGTGTCAAAGCCCGGCGGACTTACCACCTCCGAGGCGCTTGCCAAGGGTTTGCCTATGATCATAATGAACCCGCTGCCCGGGCAGGAGGACAGGAACCTCGATTTTCTTGTAAACAACGGCGCGGCAATTATGGTAAACGAGCGTTATTCCATATCGGACGCGCTGAATCAGCTTTTAAACTGCGAATGGCGCAGACGGCTTATCGAGGAAAGCGTTGGGAGGCTCGGAAAGCCCTCGGCGACAGCCGATCTCTATAAATTCGCGGCGGAAAAGCTTTGGGCGAATTCCGCGGGCACGGAAAACGTTTTGCCGGTAAGGTAGTTAAGTATATCAGCGTCTGTGTCAAACGCGAAAATCAGCTTATGGCTCACGAGCGAATACGGCTTGCCGGTTTTCGAGCCGCCGTACTTCACGTCGCCCGACAGCGGATGACTGATCGCGGCAAGCTGCGCGCGTATCTGATGCGTGCGTCCGGTGAGAAGCTCGACCTCGAGAAGCGATTGCTTTTCGCTGACCGCAAGCGTTTTATATCTTATTTTAACGGGTTTTGAATTATCCGAAGGGGCGTCCGAAACAGACGCTCTTTTTTCATGCCGCGTAAGAAATGCCGAAAGCTCGCCCTCGCCCGTCATTATCCCGTCGGCAACGCATAGATACAGCTTTTTTATCTCGCGAAGACGGATTTTTTCATTTATAATACGCAAAGAAGCCGCGTTTTTCGCCGCGATAATTATTCCGGCGGTGTTGCGGTCAAGCCTGTTGCAGAGCGCGGGAGCGAAGCTGTGCTCGTCCGACGGATCGTATTCGTTCTTATTATATAAATAGCTTTGTATACGCAAAATAAGCGTGTCGGAGGTGTTTTTATCGTCCGCGTGAACGACCAGCCCGGCGGGCTTGTTTACGAGAAGAATGTTTTTGTCCTCATAAACAACGTCGATATCATCGTTTGACGGCGCAAAAGCCTGATTTTCTGTGAAAAATTCGTCCTTAAAATAAAGCGTAAGCTCGTCTCCGGCTTTAAGTATTACAGCCCCGTCCTTTATGTGCTTTCCGTTCACGCGCGCGCAGTTCTTCCGAAGCCCTTTATAAAGCATGGACTTAGGCAAATCGGGCATATACTTTGAAAGGAATTTATCAAGACGCTGATTTGCGTCGTTTTCGTTTATGATTACTTTTCGCATAACATTTCTCCGAAATTTTCTTTATATCGCTATTGTATCATATTTATTTTTGTGATACAATATATTGAAAGCAAAAATTTGCGTATATCATTTTTACATAGAGGAGGAAATAAAATGGGAATATTCGGTTTCGGCGGCGGCTACGATAAGCCGGGCAAGGGCGTGGACAAGGACGCGCCGAAGAAAAAGGGATTTTTCTTATATTGGGACATCGTTTTCCGCAAATTCGTAAAATTTATTCAGGCGAATTTGTTCTATTTTATATCGAGCATTCTGTATTTTGTGCTTTTATATCTGCTGTCGGTGCTGCTTATCCAGCCGCAGTCGTTCATGGGCATAGGAGAGCAGTTCCAGCTTGAAGGCTCGTCCGTGAACGAGACGGCGGGCGCGATAGCGTTCGGATTCAGGGCGATGTTCATAGTGGCTGTCACAATGCTGTGGGGCACAGGTCCCGCGTCGGCGTCGTTCGCGTATATCAACCGCTGCTTTACGCGCGGCGAGCACGCATGGATCATAAGCGACGGCATGGACAAGATGAAGGAAAATTTCAAGCAGGGCATGATCGCGGTAATAATCGACTTTGTGCTGCTGCTTCTCGGCATAAACGCGCTGATGTTCTATTACAGCATATACGTGTCCACAGGCAGCGTTATGTGGATGGCGCTATGCTATATAGCCGCGCTGCTGCTGTTGATTTACACGATGATGCACCCGTATCTTTACCAGATAATGGTAACGTTCAAATGCGGTATCGGCGCGCTTTACAAAAACGCGATACTGCTGACGCTCGGAAAGCTGCCGATGAATCTGCTGCTAACTCTCGTGTCAGGCGGAATAATATTCGCGCTGTTTACGGCGATAAATCCGGTGATCGCGCTGCTTTTCTCGATCGTATTAGGTCCGTGCATCATGCGCTATCCTATGGAATTTTACGCGGCGCGCGTTATAGAAAAGTCGATCCTGCGCGATATGCAGAAGAAAACGCCTGCGCCGCAGATAGAGTATCTTGACGAGGAGGACGAATAATGCTGCTTGGCGAATACGATATCGCCGTGATAGGCGGCGGACACGCCGGAATAGAGGCGGCTCTGGCGGCGGCTCGGCTCGGCATGAGGACGGTCATGTTCTCGATAAGCCTTGACGCGGTCGCGAATCTCCCGTGCAATCCGAGCATAGGCGGCACGGCGAAGGGACATCTCGTGCGCGAGATAGACGCGCTCGGCGGCGAAATGGGCAAGGCGGCGGACGCGACTTTTATACAGTCCAAAATGCTCAACCGCGGCAAAGGACCTGCCGTTCACTCGCTGCGCGCGCAGGTGGATAGGAAAAAGTATCACGCCGAAATGAAGCGGCGCGTTGAGGAACAGGAAAATTTACAGCTTAAACAGGCTGAAATAGTCGATATATCGGTCGAAAACGGACGCGTCACGGGCGTTAAAACGAGTACAGGCGCGGAATACGCCGTAAAAGCAGTGATCGTCGCGACGGGAACGTACCTGAAGGGTAAGATCCTGATTGGCGATTACTCGAAGGAAAGCGGCCCGGACGGAATGTTCCCGGCTAACGAGCTGTCGGAAAATCTTCGCCGCATAGGAGTGGAGCTCGCGCGGTTTAAAACGGGCACTCCGGCGAGGATACACGCGGACTCGCTCGATTTTGACAAAATGGAGGTCGAATACGGCGACGACAAAATAGTTCCGTTCTCGTTTGAAACGGAAAATATCGGCGAAAACAAGGTGAATTGCCACCTCGTCTACACAAACGCGGAAACGCACAGGATAATACATGAAAACCTACACCGCTCCGCGATGTACTCGGGACTGGTCGAGGGCGTGGGACCGCGCTATTGCCCGTCGATAGAGGATAAGGTAGTGCGGTTCGCGAACAAGGACCGCCACCAGCTTTTCATCGAGCCGATGGGGCTTGACACAAAGGAAATGTACGCGCAGGGCTTTTCGACAAGTATGCCCGAGGACGTGCAGATCATGATGTACCGCTCGATAAAGGGCATGGAAAACGTAGA